>DFPL01000115.1 GCA_002377245.1 Enterobacteriaceae bacterium UBA3516 | reverse complement strand
TGGTTTTTTTCGGTGTAATGTGAACAGGGGAATGACGACGCACGTCATATCTTAATGTCTGGAAAACCAGCCAAAGACAAGTCGAGTCATTCCTTTATCTCTAACGTTACTGAAAATATCCCCTTTTTGTTAATTATGATGATAAACGCAATTCAATTCGGGCTTTGCTGACCCTTGTTGCCGAATCTGCCATCAGGACGTAACTGCCCCGTTAATCTACCCTTCGTAATGCCTGTACACGGGCTAAACCATTTCATAATCTGGCACCCAATCAGCCAACGTTTTTAGAATCATTGAAAAATTACCAGCAGAGGAATGGCGATGGACACAGTACGTTTACAGGATAGCGAACCAGAAATAACGGATACGTTAGCCACGCTTCTCTACCAGGAATGGTCGGATTTTGAACGCTGGTCATCAAAAGAGAAGATTATCTCGCGTCTGCAGCAACGGTCCATGGGCCATAATGAAGAAATCACCCTGGTGGCGTTGGAATCAACTGAGTTACTGGCAACAGCGAGTATTATCACCTGGGAGTTAAGAGATGATTTTGAGCGCAAATACTGGCTCGGGGAAGTGCTCACTGCTCCGCAACATCGCGGCAAAGGTGTTGCCAGTAAACTGATACGCGCACTCGTAGAGGCTGCTTCGCTCGCGGGTTATCCTGCCTTATGGCTCTACACGCCAGACCAGCAGGGGCTTTATCGTCATTTGGGCTGGCGCAGCGTAGAGGAAAAGTGTGTCGACAACGAGCGCGTCACCGTTATGGTTTATGACTTGGGTGCTGCTGGCACGGCAAACGATGATGAAACATAAGAAGAGACGATGACCAAAAGGCTGTGCTACTGTCGTATGCAATTTAAACAAAACTGAGGATAACGACATGAGCAAAGATGTTGTGGTAATACTCCCCGGTGGCAAGGTCGAGCACCTTTCTGTTGAAGATGACCTGAAAAAAGTCAGCTACAGAAACGATCAACGGTCCTTCCTGGATCTGCCAATCGAAACTTATGTGCTGGATGGGGAAGAATTCCTGATTGCAAAGTTTTCTGACCTGGTTAGCGCACGTGAAACTGAACAGGCGATTCGGCAATTTTATTGATCCCCTCTAAAGCAGCATCCATTCCGGATGCGCTTTGCAGATAATCTTTCCTCTGACTCCAACGCGACGTCGTTGTGGTGAGGCCTCATATGAGGCCTCGCATTTATGAGGCTTGCTTAATCCACCGACGTCTTTTCGGGATGCAAGTTTTTAGCGTGAGCCGGGCGCCACAGACCGAACATATTGCCCCATGTGGATCATTTTTTTCAGGGCTGTACTGCGTAAACAAAAACTGATTTCCGTTGCAAACCAGGCAAACAAATTTTAGGTTTGGGATAGCCCCTCCGGGCTGAGGAATGGAATAACCACACTAACATGAATTAATTCCCTTTAAGGATATATCGTTAAATTATTCCTGAGGCCCCTGATTTCAAACGTTATTAATAAAACCAGCGAGTAAGGGCAGAAAAAATTTCTGCCCGCGATGATGATTAAAAGTAATTATTCAGTGAGGCGTGTATTTCATCAAGTAGTTGAAAACGACGACGATATTCGGCTCTTTTTTTGCTGGCAATCTCTTCAAGCGGTTTTCGCGCCATGTGTAAAGGCAAACGCCAGCGATAATTATCACTCTTTACGCCATCAATAGAGGACCAAAATTCATCGTAGCTGGCATGAAAGTGTCGACCTTTGCTCAAACGATAGCGTAATGCGCGGAAGACGTGGCCGTTATCACTCACACCATAAACAGCATTAATGCCCGTACTGGCACACATCTGCCATAAGGTTTCGAGAAGCAGACGTTTCGGGAAGATGCCATAGCAGGCTTTGGTTGCGACTTTAATCACCTCATGAGTGACATTTTTGCGCGGCCCCTGAAGGCCCCCGATGACCAGCGCACGTTCTCCATTTTCAGTGGTGACGCTAAATGTGACGCTTGCCAGCAGGGCGTTATTGCCATCATAAAACCACAGCGTGCTTTCGCCTTCACGTTCTGCTTTATGTGCACCCGAAGCGAATACAGAGAATTCGGCGCCATCCTTACCCGCAAAACGCAATATTTGCTGCGGCAGGGTTGCGGTGAACGCGTCTGCCGCACGTTTGGATAGCTGATTATCAAGCCAGTCGTAGTGGCTAATAATGGCATCGGCGCGTTGAGACGCACTGAGTCCCAGCGTTAAATATTGGCGATGAGATTTACTCGGTAAGGTGACCTGGGCCTGAAGTTGCGCGTCGAAACCCGGTCGCCGGGATAATGCATCTAACATCCTGACGGTGGAGGACCAGAATAGCAGTGAGCGTAGTAAAAACTTCAGGCGGTATTCTCGCTTACGCCAGATTGGGCCCGGAATTAAACGGCCTGTAACCAGTTCGCTAATTATATGTCGTTGGGAAGATGGCAGGTTTTTGGTTTGCAGACTGATATTAGACACGATATTCACCTCTGAATGTTTCAAATACCATTCTAAGGACAACGGAATTATAAATTAACGCTGAGGTGAGTTTTATTTCCGGTTCGTTTAGGGGAGATTGAGGTAAATGAGATGCTTATGACAATGCCATGAAGTTTAGACTTCTCTCTATACTCAATACAGGGGGGAATTTATGTATCAGCGTATTGAGGGCAACAACTGGCGTCACATCTGGATTATGGGTGACTTACATGGCTGCTATCAGCAGCTCCTGACGCAGCTACGCACACTACGGTTGGATCCCTGTCAGGATTTGCTCCTTTGTGTTGGCGATCTGATTGACCGCGGCCCGGACAGTTTGCCGTGCCTGCAATTACTACAGAAATCCTGGTTTCAGAGTGTGCGCGGTAATCACGAACAGATGGCGCTTGATGCCTTATCGACCGGAGAGATGTCGACATGGTTCGTCAATGGCGGAGCGTGGTATACGCATCTTTCGGGTGAAGAACACAAACTGGCCGGGCAGGCACTGAAGTCGTGCGCACAACTGCCTTTAATACTGGAGCTGCATTGCAGCAGTGGCGTAAATATTATCGCCCATGCTGACTATCCTGCGGTGCAGTATGAATGGCTCCAGCCGGTCGATCAGGACGCGCTATTGTGGAACCGGGGGCGAATAAATCGTTTGCTTTCAGGCAAGGGAGACGCGATACGGGGTGCTGACCATTTCTGGTTCGGCCATACCCCACTCAAACGGCGGTTCGACAGTGAAAACCTACATTATATTGATACCGGCGCCGTCTTCGGCGGGCATCTGACACTGGTGAAAGTGCAATAATCAGAAATCACTGTATTCCTGAGCCGGACGCCAGAAACCGTCAATGAAATCTTCAACAGGGTAGCATCCGCCATAGCGTAAACGCTGTACATCCATCGCCACAAGGCACTGACTTTCAGTATTGAAGACATCCACCACAATGTCATCACACCCACCGTCCAGGTAGCAAACAAACAAAACCAGTGCGAACATTCCATCCTCGGATCACAACAACATTATTTAATTGTAGGGGATGAATGGGGGCAGGGGAAATGAAGCGGGTAAATAACCCGTCTATGGACGGGTTCCCATTGAATCAGGCAAGGCGCATGACCCAGGTGTCAGATTTTTGATCGTAGTGTTCGCGGTATAAAACCGAATGTTCGCCGTCAAGGATCGCTGGAATGCTGGTTTCCGCGTCCCAGGCATCAAGTTGCATACACAGATCCGGGTCAGATGAACAGGGAATACGCAACGTTCTCTCACCCTGATTTTCGCCCTGCAACTCGGCATCATCGATTTCGAAGGCGCCGATACGCACGCTGGTTTTCGTCATAATGCTCTCCGTTGATGGTTAAATTGTGGTACGACCAGTGCAGTCGTCCACTTTTTAGCCTGGTACAACAAATCACATCATGCCAGTCGAAATGTGCGTTTTTTTAGACGGATTAACGCTTGCTGGCGAATAACCGCCCGTCCCTGACCAGCTCTCTGGGGTAACTATTCTTCAAGCGAGATCCGATTTTCCTGGCCAGTCCCAGCGGCTGGTGCTGATGGGTAACGATGACGTCGTTGCCGCCGGGTGCCGTCTGCGGATAGACATCACGCCCCCGATACCACTCCTCAGCTTCATCATGCGTGAGCTCAAAAGCCAGAGGATTTTGGCTACCCGCCAGCGCGATGACCGCCTCGTGCTGCCAGCGAAAACCTTTATTATGGCTTTCGGCAAGTTTGAGACCGATGCGTGAAAAGCGGACTTTTCCGATCAAAGGTTCAACCGCCTGGGGGAATAACCAGACCTCTTTATCACGTTGCCAGAGCCGCAATTCACTCTCCCAGGTCAGTCCCACGCTGGCAGCCGCAGCGGTGATATCTGCCGCTTCGCGCGTTTTGACCGGAGCAAAAGGGAATTTACCGACTTTATACTGAGGTGCAGGAAGCGGGGGCAGCGATGCACGTTTGCGTAAACGGGCGACGAAGAAGCCTTCACAGTCGTAAATCTGCGGGAAGACATGCAGAAAACCCTCTTCGGTGACGGCCTGGTCGGCGCCTGCGAATAATGCACCTAAAGGGGAGAATTCGACGGCGTCGGGGTACTGCTGCGCAAGCCAGTGGCATACGGCTTCGTTTTCATCCCGATTCAGGGTGCAGGTGGAGTAGACCAGGGTCCCACCGGGGCGGAGCGCATGAAAGGCACTGTCAATTAGCTCGCGTTGCGTGGCCGCTATCTCAAGATTACTGGCATGTGACCAGTTTTTAAGCGCATCAGGGTCTTTACGCACCACGCCTTCGCCGGAACAGGGAGCATCTAGCAGGATCGCATCAAACATCTCCGGCAGCGCAGGGCCAAAAACGCGGCCGTCGAAATGGGTTAAGGCCACGTTGGCAATCCCGCAACGGCTGATATTGGCATGCAACACTTTTACCCGGCTGGCGGAGTATTCATTGGCCAGAATAGCGCCCCGGTTGCCCATCCTCGCCGCGATTTGAGTGGTTTTTGAGCCGGGCGCAGCAGCGACGTCCATCACCCGGGTCGGCGTGTTGCCCTCGGCGAAAAGCGCGCTCACTGGCAGCATGGAGCTCGCTTCCTGAATATAAAACAGACCGCTCAGGTGTTCGGCGGTGCTGCCCAACGGCACGGCGTCCTCGTCTTCACGCTCGATCCAGAATCCTTCTTCGCACCAGGGAATCGACGTAAGCTGCCAGCGGTACGGGGAAACCAGCGCCAGAAAATCGGCCACGGAGATTTTAAGGGTATTAACGCGAATGCTACGCCGCAGGGGGCGCTGGCAGGCGGCAATAAACTCATCGAAGGAGAGGGCGGCTGGCATTGCATCACGCATTTGTGCCAGGAATTCGTCAGGGAGATAAACAGCGTTTTGAGCCACGAAGAACACCACAGGGAGTCGAACAGGCGCGCAGTGTAACATAATCGCTCCGGCGCGGGCACGCCGGAGCAATCAGGGTTTAGCGAGGCAGCGCGGTGCCCCATTGTCGCCACTCTTTCGGCTCACTTTCCTGCAGCAGGAAGTGTTTATCCGGTTGCGCTTTCGGCGCGAGCGGCACGCCCGGAGGCGTGGCAAAGGCAACGCCTCCGCGAATGAACTGATTAAAGGTGCCGGTTTTCACCACGCCGCCTGTCAGACCGAAGTCCAGTGAGTAGCCGGACGCCAGCCAGAAGACGGAGTTGTTACGCACGAGGTGCTGATAGCGCTTACTGATACGCAACCCGACCATCACTCTGTCAGACATTGAGCCCAGTACCAGACCTGTCACCGTACCGACTTCAATGCCACGGAACAGCACTGGCGTACCGATATTCAACGAGCCTGCTTCCGGTGCTTCAACAACAATATTTAAGCCGTCCAGATAGCGTGAATCGGTAATCGTTGCTTCCTGAAGTTCAAACTCGCGGCGCGCCTCTCCATGACCCGGTTCCACATTGATGTAGGGTTGAAGAATGGTATCGAGGTGTTCAACACCTGCCGCAGAAATCTGCGGTGTCACGACCGAGAAGCGGGTACCGTTCCTGGCGAAAGTTCGCACATATTCCGGGTATAACACCGCAGTGGCCTGCACTTCATTGCGATCGGTAATTAGTTCAAGAGTTGAGATCTGGCCAATATCAATGCCCAGATAACGAATCGTACGCCCGGAGGAGAGTTTGCCTGCACCAAGTGTGTGCTGGGTGATCTGGCTGCCTACGGCGCGCACGGTGGTTACAGATGCGTCACTGCTGCGTCTGTCGTCGTTACGATCGTCGGAGTCTGCCTGTCCG
>DFPL01000349.1 GCA_002377245.1 Enterobacteriaceae bacterium UBA3516 | reverse complement strand
CGGGTGCTGACCAATCTGCTCGACAATGCCATTCGACATACGCCTGACGGCGGCATCATTGCCCTGCGCGCGCATCAGGAGGGGGGCCAACTGGTGGTGGAAATTGAAGACAGCGGTGCCGGCGTTCCGATGGCGCTCCGTGCCAGCCTATTCCAGCGCCCGTCGGTGCTGGATAAACCGCAAACGGGAGAAGCGCGGGGCGGGCTGGGACTGATGATTGTCAGGCGGATGCTGCAACTGCACGGCGGGGATATTCAGTTAATCGATATACATACGGGCGCCTGTTTCCGTTTTTCACTGCCGTTTCAGGGTCGCTAAAATAAAAAAGCCGCATTACGCGGCTTTTTCTTTGGCTGTCAACTTACTGTGGGAACCACTGATCGCTGATTTTTTGGTAAGTGCCGTCAGCCTTGATGGCTGCCAGCGCGCCGTTCAGTTTTTCCAGTAGCGCTTTGTTGTCCGGGCGAACCGCGATGCCAAGGCCGGTGCCGAAGTACTGGGCATCGGTCACTTTCGGCGTGGCAGCACCCAGTTGCGGGTTGGTTTTCAGCCACTCGTTCACCACCGCCGTGTCACCAAATACGCCATCGATACGGCCATTTTTCAGGTCGATAATCGCGTTCTGATAGCTGTCATAGGCAACGGTTTTCACTTCCGGGTGCTTATCCTGCAGGTATTTCTGATGGGTCGTCCCGTTTTCCATCCCGATACGTTTGCCTTTCAGATCTTCAAAAGATTTAAAGGCATCTTTTTTAGCGATGACCAGCGCAGAGTTGGCGTAGTAAGGCTCGGTGAAGGAGACCTGCTTGCTACGTTCCGGGGTGATGTCCATTCCCGAGATCACGGCATCATATTTTTTGAATTTCAGCGCCGGGATCAGGCTGTCGAAAGCATGGTTGGTAAAAGTGCACTCGGCCTGCATTTGTTTGCACAGTGCCGTCGCGAGATCGATATCGAAACCAACAATTTTATTGTTGGCATCCATGGACTCAAAGGGCGGATAAGTCGCAGAGACACCGAAGTTAATTTTGTCTGCCGCCGTTGCGCCTGCGGCGAAAGTGGCGAGAAGGGCGGCCAGAATCAATTTTTTCATTGTTGGAACTCCTGTCTGTCAGTCTTATTGTTGTTGCCGTGTCTGAGGCATGGGGCTAACAATGCCAGTTAATGAATTTGTATGCAATATATTTGCTTAAATATTTTATATGTCGCATAAAAAAAGCGAGTACTTAATAAGTTACTCGCTTAGTTGATTACTGTTTATGCATTAGTTTCGGCGTTCAAAGGCCAGCGCTCTGCGTTCAATTAAGCGCATCATCAGGGTCAACAAGCCATTGACCACCAGATAAATCAGACCTGCTGCACCAAACACGGTGACATCATACGTGCGGCCGTACAGCAACTGCCCGTGCCCCATGACTTCCATCAGGGTGATGGTATATGCCAGTGAGGTACTTTTAAACACCAGCACCACTTCGTTCGAATACGACGAGAGGGCGCGTTTAAAGGCATAGGGCAGCAGAATGGCCAGCGTGTCCTTCTTGCTCATTCCCAGCGCGCTGCAGGACTGCCACTGCCCTTCAGGGATGGCGCGAATCGCCCCATGGAAAAGCAGGGTGGTGTAAGCCGCACTGTTCAGCGACAGGGCCAGCAATGCGCACAGCCAGGGTTCCGATAAAAGACGCCAGACAGCCGGATATTCCTGCAGTACCGGGAACTGACCTGGCCCGTAGTAAATCAGGAAGATCTGCACCAGCAGCGGCGTCCCGGTGAAGAGCGTGATGTACCCGCGCACTATCCAGTTGAGTACCGGCGTTTTCAGCGTCAGTACGATGGTAAACAGCAGCGAGAGGATCAGCGCCACAATCAGCGAGGCGACGGTGAGCGTCAGGCTGGTATGAAGGCCTTTGAGTAATTCCGGGAAAAATTCGAGCATCAGCCTGGTCTCCGTTCAAAGCGCGTGGCACGCAGGTCAATGCGTTTGAGGATCCATTGGCTAAGCAGGGTGACTACCAGGTAGATAGCCGCCGCCACAATGTACCAGGTGAAAGGCTCCTGAGTACGGGTGGCAATACTTTTGGTCTGGAGCATCAGGTCATTTACGCTTATCAGCGAAACCAGAGCCGTATCTTTCAGCAGCACCAGCCACTGGTTACCCAGTCCGGGCAGCGCATGACGCCACATCTGCGGCATCACCAGGCGGAAAAAGATGGCGCTTTTTGACAGCCCCAGAGCCTGACCGGACTCCCACTGACCTTGCGGTACGGCTTTGAGCGCGCCGCGCAGCGTCTGGGAGGCATAGGCGGAATAGAGCAGGGAAAGCGCAATGACGCCGCACAGGAACGGACTGACATCGAAGTTTTCAATCTGCAACTGCACGGGAATCTGAGCAAACCCGAGGTTAATACTGAAACCGTCACTAAGAATAAGCAGTAGCTGGGAAGAGCCAAAATAGATAAACAGCACCACCAGAATCTCTGGCAGGCCGCGCAAAATGGTGACCAGTGCGGTGCCTGCCCATGCGACAGGGCGCCACTTCGCTGATTCCCATACCGCAAATATCATCGCCAGAGCCAGGCCGATAATCAGCGCGCAAACGGCAAGGCCGACGGTCATCCCGGCGGCGCTTGCTAAAGGAAAAATTTCGTTCATTCAGATTACTTCTGGAACCATTTGCTGTAGATGGTCTCGTAAGTCCCATCTTTCTTCACTTTTTCCAGCGCAGCATTAAATTTCTGCTGCAGCTCCGTGTTGCCCTGACGCACAGCAATACCCAGGCCAGTACCGAAGTACTCTTTGTCAGTCACTTTATCGCCCACTGCGACCAGCTTATCGTTCGCTTTCAGCCACTCGGTCACGACCGCAGTATCACCAAACACGGCGTCGATACGGCCATTTTGCAGATCCAGCTTCGCGTTCTGGTAGCTGTCGTACGGGACGGTGGTGATTTCCGGGTGCTTATCGTTAATAAATTTCTGGTGGGTGGTGCCGTTCTGTACGCCGACTTTTTTGCCTTTCAGGGCATCAATGCTGGTGAATTTACCGGCCTGACCCACGAACAGAGCAGAGTTGTCATAGTAAGGGGTGGTAAACAGCACCTGTTTTTCACGCTCAGGCGTGATATCCATACCGGCCATTACCGCGTCAAAACGGCGGAATTTCAGGCTCGGGATCAGGCTGTCAAAGGCCTGGTTGGTGAAGGTACAGGTGGCATCAATCTCTTTACACAACGCGTTTGCCAGATCGACATCAAAACCGACAATTTTGTTGTTCGCATCAGTGGATTCAAACGGAGGGTAGCTTGCTTCGGTGGCGAAACGGATAGTCTGCGCTGCGGAGGCAGTCAGGCTGACGCTTGCAAGCAGTGCGGCGATCAGTACTTTTTTCATTGTCATTTCCCCAAGAACATCAGTGAGATAAGTAATATTTGAACGCGTCGGTTTGCGGCGTCGCAAAGCAGCTCGCATCCCCTTGTTCGACGATACGGCCATTTTCCATGTAAACCACACGGCTGGCGGTTTTACGTGCCACTTCCACTTCGTGGGTGACGATCACCTGCGTAATGCCGGTCTCTGCCAGTTCACGAATGATACTGACAATCTGCGCGGTAATTTCTGGATCAAGGGCCGCCGTCGGTTCGTCAAACAGCAGCACCTGAGGTTCCATCATCAGCGCACGGGCAATAGCGACACGCTGTTGCTGACCGCCGGAAAGGTGGAGTGGGTAACGGTCGCTATAGGGTTTGAGGCGTAAACGTTCCAGCAGTTTGTCGGCACGGGCCATCGCCGCATCTTTGCTTAAGCCCAGCACGCGGCAAGGGGCTTCAATCAGGTTTTGCACCACCGTCAGGTGGGGCCACAGATTGTACTGCTGGAAGACCATGCCCACGTTCTGGCGCAAGTCGCGGATCGCTTTGTCAGACGGGGTTTTAGCAAAATCGAAGTGATTGCCTGCAATACTGAGCTGACCAGAACGCGGCAGCTCAAGCAGGTTCAGCACGCGCAGCAGCGAACTTTTACCCGCGCCGCTCGGGCCGAGGAGCACCAGCGTTTCGCCCTGTGGGCAATCAAGCGTAATGTCGAAGAGCGCCTGGTGTGCGCCATAGAAGCAGTTAATGCCGTTTAATTTTATACTCATCGAGGCAATCTAATAGCAATTGAGGCCGCAAATAGTAACGTTGGCAGAATAGTTATGCAATATTTGTGCGTTAAAACTTAAATATAAACCGTGTTACCTAATAAAGTTAGCACAAAATACCGGGCCGCGAGGTTAGCAGGAATAAATGTCGGCATTCGCAGGGGAATGCCAGACATTTTGCGGGGTTAAACGGGGATTGCCTGCTTAGACACCCCGGATTCGCTATCGATGCTCGATAGACTGGCGTAATGTGCCAGCGGGCGCATGCGCGGCGCCTCCCAGATAACGCACATCGTCAACGGCCCAACATTGGCCTTCGCGAATCATCAGCACTTCATCCTGCCATTGCTGGCTACCCTGCGTAAGCGTCACCGTTAAAGGGATATTACGGGCATCGGTATTAGGAATGGTCGAGGCGCTGGCGACGCTGGCTTTTTCAGGAGCGACGGTGCGGCTGGAGAAGGGATCAGATTTGAGCAGCGCGGTGTTACGGTTGTCGCGACCGGCTGCGTTAAGCATTGCCGCCAGGTCATCGCTCAGATAAGGGCGCAGCGCCGTTACATCGTTGTTACGGTGCTCAATACGATAATCATAAAATTTCTGCGCGACGGTATCAGGGCCACCTTCAATGCATTGACCGCTGCGGGTGCCAGTGTCCTTAAACGCAGGGGTGACCGTGGTACAGGCACTTAGCAGCAGTGCACAGGGTAAAGCGAGAGTCAGAGCAGAATAGCGCATAATGATTTCCTTATTTTCGCTTCGGAGTTAAGTACCTTTCAAGAATAGTGTATTGCTTCGATAATGTGAGGAGTAACGCACTGAAGTCTAAAAGGAGAAACTGATGCAATTTACAACGACCCCAACGCTGGAAGGGCAGCCGATCGTGGAATACTGCGGCGTGGTAACCGGAGAAGCGATTCTGGGGGCCAATATTTTTCGTGATTTCTTTGCCGGTATTCGCGACATCGTGGGCGGCCGTTCCGGTGCTTATGAAAAAGAGTTACGCAAAGCGCGTGAAATCGCCTTTCGTGAACTGGGCGAGCAGGCTAAAGCACTGGGTGCGAACGCGGTTGTCGGTATTGATATCGATTATGAGACCGTCGGCAAAGACAGTAGCATGTTGATGGTCAGCGTCAGCGGAACCGCAGTGAAGACACGCTGATGCGCCGTCTTTTAGGATTATTATTGCTGACACTGCTGCTCGCAGGATGCGCGGGTGAAAAGGGCATTGTTGAGAAAGACGGGTATCAGCTTGATACCCGCCGTCAGGCACAAGCCGCCTATCCGCGTATTAAAGTGCTGGTGCTTCACTATACGGCCGATGATTTTGACGTCTCCCTGGCGACCTTAACCGACAAACATGTCAGCTCGCATTACCTCATTCCGGCACGTCCGCCGGTTTACGGGGGTAAGCCTCGTATCTGGCAGCTCGTGCCGGAGCAGTCGCTGGCCTGGCATGCGGGGATCAGCTACTGGCGTAATGCCACGCGCATCAACGACACCTCGATAGGCATTGAGCTGGAAAACCGCGGTTGGCAAAACGTTGCGGGTACAAAGCGTTTCACCCCTTTTGAGCCACAACAAATTGCCGCGTTGATTCCTCTGGCGAAAGACATTATAAGCAGTTACAACATACTACCGCAAAATGTGGTGGCGCACTCGGATATCGCGCCGCAGCGAAAAGACGATCCCGGCCCACTGTTCCCCTGGCGTGAACTTGCCGGGCAGGGGATCGGGGCCTGGCCGGATGCTGCACGCGTCGCTTTTTATCTCAATGGCCGTGACCCTTACGACGCTGTCGATACCGCTTCCTTACTCGATTTGCTGGCCCGCTATGGCTACGAGGTGAAACCTGACATGACGCCAGGTCAGCAGAAACGGGTGATCATGGCGTTTCAGATGCATTTCCGCCCGGCGCTGTACAACGGTGTAGCCGACGCACAAAGTCAGGCGATTGCAGAAGCGTTGCTGGAAAAATATGGTCAGGGTTAGAGGTTAGATTTTGCCGTGGTCTTTAAGCCAGTGAGCCGTGCGGGTGATGCCGTCATCAATCGTGACGATGGGCTGATAACCCAGCTCTTTTTCCGCTCGGCTGATGTCGAGCGTGAAGTCAAAATTGAGCTTAGACACACCGTAATGGGTGAACGCCGGCTCTTTTGCTGACTTATTACCGAAATGCTCCATACTGCGGGCCACCACATCCAGCATGGCATAGGGCACGGAGCGGATGCGGCAATCCACCTCCAGCTCGTCAATGAGCTTCTGCACAATGCTGCGCAACGTACGGGGTTCGCCATTGGTGATGTTGTAAGCTCGCCCCGAAGGCAGCGTATCGCGGGCGGGCTGGCTTGCCAGCCACATGGCGTGTACCGCGTTCTCGTAATAGGTCATGTCCACCGTAGCGCGGCCACCGCGTGGGAGCAGTACGCTGCGGTAGTGATGCATCATCTGCGCCAGGCGGGGGATCAGCACTTTGTCATGGGGGCCAAACACGCTTTGTGGACGCAGCACCGTAAATCGGGTGTTAGGGTTGGCCTGCGCCAGCAGCTGAATGACATCTTCGCTGGCCGCCTTGCTACGCGCGAATTCGTTGGCAAATCGCGTCGGGCGAAAGTCTTCATGAATGGCGTGATGATGGCGGTAGTCGAAGTAAAGAGAGGGGGAAGAGATATGAATAAAATTGCGTACCCCCCAGGCGACGGCCCATTCGCCAAGACGACGTGTGGCACGAACGTTTGCCAGATCAAAGGCAGCCTGAGTGCCCCAGGGCGAAGTAAAGCTGGAGCAATGCCAGAGGGTATCGACTCCCGCAAGCATGGCTTTGGCCTGGGAAGAGACCAGCTCGGTCAGGTCGGCATGAATAAACTCCGCGCCCATTTTCGTCAGCAGCGCGCCCATCGCTTTGTTGCGCCCGGTGGCCCGCACGCTTATGCCTTTCTGGCGTAAATATTCGACGGCATTGCGCCCTAAACCGCTGGTTGCGCCTGTGACCAAAACCTTCATAGCAATCCACTATAGTGACCCGCATTCATTGCGTGCGCATTCTTCCGTGAAATACGTCGGTATGCAATCGGAAACATGAAAGAATAAGGTCTGTTTTTAGTTTTTTTCTGTGGATTGTTCTGCGAGTCGCGCAATACGCCGCGCCATCCCCCGAAAGATAAACAGATGAGGCGGGAACATCAGCAGCCAGTAAATTAACCCTGGCATACCGTGCGGATGCCACCAGGCGCGAACATCCAGCAGGCGGTACTGGCCTTTGTCCGTCAGGGTAAAACTCAGGCGACCGAGTCCGGGGGCTTTCATGCCAAACAGCAGCGCCAGCTGTTCCTGCGGGTCGGCGATAATGACGCGCCAGCTATCCACCCGATCGTCCACCTGCAAATGCGCATGCGCAGGGCGGCCTTTCGCCAGCCGATGGCCGATGAGCCTGTCGAGCAGGGCGCGAGTTTGCCAGAGCGCATTGCCGAAAAAATAACCTTCTTTGCCGCCAATCTGATTGATGACATCCCAGAGCGCACTCAGACTGGCCTCGGTTTTAACGGTGAATCCAGCTTGTTTGGGGAAATAGCCATACTGTGGCCGCCAGCGGGCAAACGCCTGAGGGGAATAACCCCAGTCGCTGGAGTTTGCCAGCTTCTCTTCGTCCTTTAGGGTGCGTCTTACGGCTTCATCAAAAGGGATCAAGGGCTGAGGAATGCGCTCACGCAGGGCCGCATCATCCGCCAGTAAGTCGTGTTTCAGCCCCTGAATCAGGCTCTGCGCTATGGTCGGCGGCACCGAGGTGATGGCCTGTAAAAACCAGACGGAAATCAGTCGGGTCGGTAGCGGAATGGCGATAAGCGGGCGATGTACACCGCTTACCGCCATAAAATGTTCAAACTGTTGCTGATAGCTGAGCACCTCGGGTCCGGCTGCTTCGAAAACACGATGCTCGGGCGAAAAGTGATGGCGCAGTTCCAGTAAATAGTGCAGCAGGTTCTCCAGCGCAATGGGCGTGGTGCGTGAACGAACCCAGCGCGGCGGCGTCAGTACCGGCAGGTTGTACACCATATCGCGCATCACTTCGAAGGCCGCGGAACCGGCTCCGACGATGATCCCGGCGCGCAGTTCGGTCACTGGCACCCCCGCATCACGCAGCAGGTCGCCGGTGAGCTGGCGGGCCTTGAGATGGTGTGATTCGCTGGCCTCTTTCGCCTGCAATGAGCTTAAGTAAATGACCTGGCTGACCGGGGTCTCCCGTAAGGCATCCCGCACGTTGAGGGCAATTTGCCGCTCCTGGGCCACCAGATCCCCACTGTCGCCCATGCTGTGCACCAGGTAGTAGAGCGTCTCGACATCTTTTAGCAATGACGGGAGATCGTTTGGCCAACTGAGGTCAATCTCGTGGCAGGTCACCCCTGGCAACTGCTGTTTTTGCAAACGAGAAAGCTGGCGCGCCGCCGCCCGCACCTCATGACCCTGATCGCTCAAGGCCTTAATCAAGTGCTGACCAATGTAGCCGCTGGCACCCAGCACCAGAATGGGATGTGGCACGCCCGGCTCCTTAACGCTGCAAAAATGCCTGCCAGTGGCAAACCACTTCGGCAGGCTGCTCACGATTGACGTCCAGGTGCATCACCAGCCGTACAATTGGCGAGGCATTAAGCAAGACGTCATGGTCCCGCATGTAGTCACCCAGCGCGGCGGCGTGCTCTTCACCCACGCGAACAAACAGCATGTTGGTATCGTGACGCATCACATCTGCGCCGATTTCACGCAGCTGCGCTGCCATCCAGGCCGCGTTATCGTGATCGTCCTTGAGACGCTGCACGTTGTTTTGCAGCGCATAAAGTCCGGCGGCTGCAAGGATCCCGGCCTGACGCATGCCGCCACCGGTCATCTTACGCCAGCGGTTGGCACGTTTGATGTAGTCGCTACTGCCCACCAGCAGAGAACCCACCGGCGCGCCTAACCCTTTTGAGAGACAAATGGTGAACGAGTCACAATATTGGGTAATCTCACGCAGCTCACAGCCATAGGCCACCACGGCGTTGAAGATACGCGCACCGTCAACATGCAGTGCCAGCCCCTTCTCACGGGTGAACGTCCACGCTTGTTGAAGATAGTCGCGTGGCAGGACTTTGCCGTTGTGGGTGTTTTCGAGGCTGAGCAGTTTGGTGCGCGCGAAGTGAATATCATCGGCTTTGATTTTGGCGGCGACTTTATCCAGTGGCAGGCTGCCATCGGGTGCCGCATCAAGGGGTTGGGGCTGAATGCTACCCAGTACCGCCGCGCCGCCGGCTTCGTACAGGTAATTGTGCGCGCCCTGACCGACGATATACTCCTCGCCGCGTTCGCAGTGGCTCAGCAGCGCCACCAGGTTAGCCTGCGTGCCTGTCGGCAGGAAAAGGGCAGCTTCTTTGCCGCTGAGTTCGGCGGCGTAGCGTTGTAGTGCGTTGACGGTCGGGTCATCCCCGTAGACATCGTCCCCGACAGGGGCGGCCAGCATCTGTTCGAGCATGGCGCGAGTGGGGCGGGTGACGGTATCGCTGCGTAAATCAATCATGGCATTTCCTTATATACACTTCATCCTTCACGCTGAATCTGCGTTGGCTGAACTCGCTATCCCCAGTGGCATAGTGACCTATGCGCCTGGGGATTATCGTGCTTGCCGCCTTGATGCATCATGAATGATTTGTGTCGAGGTAAAAGGATGTTTTACCTGAGCCAGTTGGTTTTCGCCAGTTCGACAACTTCATCGCCGCGCCCGCTGATGATGGCGCGCAGCATATAAAGGCTAAAGCCCTTGGCCTGTTCCAGCTTGATTTGCGGTGGGATCGCCAGTTCATCTTTAGCGACTACCACGTCTACCAGCACCGGGCCATCGATGGAAAAGGCCTGTTGCAGCGCCGCATCGACATCGGCTGATTTTTCCACCCGAATGCCCGGGATGCCACAGGCTTCGGCAATGCGGGCGAAGTTGGTGTCATGCAAGTCGGTGCCGTCCGTCAGGTAGCCCCCCGCCTTCATCTCCATCGCGACAAAGCCCAGTACGCTGTTATTAAAGACGATGATTTTCACGGGCAGCTTCATCTGCACCACCGACAGAAAATCGCCCATCAGCATGCTGAAGCCGCCATCGCCGCACATGGCAATAACCTGACGATCGGGTGCCGTCGCTTTGGCTCCCAGCGCCTGCGGCATGGCATTGGCCATCGAACCGTGATTAAACGAGCCCAGCAGGCGACGTTTGCCGTTCATTTTCAGGTAGCGAGCGGCCCAGACGGTAGGTGTACCCACATCGCAAGTGAAAATGGCATCATCACTGGCAAAGTGGCTAATCTGTTGCGCCAGATATTGCGGATGCACGGCTTTATCACTGGGTTTGGCAAGATCGTCCAGCCCTTTACGGGCATCACGATAGTGCTCTAGCGCTTTATCGAGGAAACGGCGATCGGTTTTCTCTTCCAGCAAAGGCAACAGGGCCGTTAAGGTCGCATTGATGTCTCCCACCAGCGCCATGTCCACCTTGCTATGCGCACCTATGCTGGCTGGGTTGATATCGATTTGAATGATTTTGGCATCCGTGGGGTAGAAAGCGCGATAGGGGAACTGCGTGCCGAGCAGGATCAAGGTGTCGGCGTTCATCATGGTATGAAAACCGGAGGAGAACCCAATGAGGCCTGTCATCCCCACATCGTAAGGGTTGTCATACTCCACATGCTCTTTGCCGCGCATGGCGTGCACGATTGGCGCTTTAAGTTTAGCGGCAAACTCAATCAGCGTGCTATGCGCACCAGCGCAGCCGCTGCCGCACATCAACGCGATGTTGCTGGAGTAGCGCAGCAGTTGCGCCAGTTTTTTCAGTTCTTCCTCAGCGGGCGTCACCACGGGCTGGGGTGCCGGGTACCAGTGGCTGCTGGCCGTTTCCGGGGCCGGTTTCAGTGCCACGTCGCCCGGCAGAACAATCACCGCCACGCCACGTTTCAGGATGGCGGTGCGCAGCGCAATGGCCAGCACCTGAGGGATTTGTTCAGGGGAGGAAACCAGCTCGCAATAGTGGCTGCACTCACGGAACAACTCTTGCGGGTGGGTCTCCTGAAAATAGCCGCTACCGATTTCGCTTGAAGGAATATGGGCCGCAATCGCCAGTACCGGAACATGATTGCGATGGCAGTCAAAGAGGCCATTAATCAGGTGCAGGTTGCCCGGGCCGCAGGAACCGGCACATACCGCCAGTTCACCCGTTAACTGGGCTTCCGCACCCGCAGCAAACGCCGCCACTTCTTCATGACGCGTCGGCATCCAGTCGATGGTTCCCATACGATTAAGGCTATCACTTAAGCCATTCAGCGAATCACCGGTTACGCCCCAGATCCGTTTGATGCCGACCTGCTCCAGCGTTTTTGCAATATAGGCTGCCACTGTCTGTTTCATCATCTGACTCCATTTGAATATCTCGTCTAAAGCGTAGTCGATGAAATGTCATTAATTTTGCGTAAATTGCCCCTTATTAGTTAGGGCTTTATTTATTTCAGGATTAGGAATAATCTGCCTGCAGTTGGATAAAAATAGGAATCATTTCAGATGGTTAAAACATTGTTAGATCCGGTTAATAAGATGTTAGCGCATGAGGATTTTGGTCGGTTACTGCTGCGCCTGGCAGTAGGCGGACTGATGTTTTTTCACGGTTTCCACAAGCTGATGGACGGTATTGATGGCATTGCCGGTATGTTAGTGGCGAAAGGATTGCCAGGTTTTATCGCCTACGGCGTGCTGGTGGGTGAGGTACTTGCTCCTGTCCTGATTGTTATCGGCGTCTTTACGCGCCCGGCGGCGTTGGTTCTGGCCTTTACCATGGTAGTGGCATGGCTGATGGTGGGTGTCGGTAAGACGGGTGCGCTGGATCCGACAGGTGCCTGGGCCATTGAGAGTCTGGTCTATTTCTTTATTGGCGGGCTGGCAGTAGCCTTCCTGGGGGCAGGGCGTTACTCTCTTATTCCTTCCCTGAAGTAACAAAAAAGCCTTCCCGCAAAGGGAAGGCTTTTGAACGTGCCCGATACTCTCATCACGCCAGCACTAAATCACTCTCCGGGTGGCATGAACAGGCCAGCACATAGCCCTCAGTAATCTCCTGCGGGGTCAGCGTCATCGTGCTGTTAACACTGTATTTCCCGGAAATGACCTTCGTTTTACAGGAACCGCATACGCCAGCACGACATGCGGCATTTACCGGCACGTTGTTGCTTTCGAACGCTTCCAACAGGGTTGTGCCGACCGGCGCAAAGAAGGCTTTCGCCGGCTGGAGTTTGGTAAACTTCAAGCCGCTGGTGGCCGCTTCTGCAACCGGGGTAAAGAATTTCTCGTTAAAGAATTGCGTGACGCCCAGCGCTTTTACATCCTTTTCAACCTGGTCCATGTAAGGTGCAGGTCCGCAGGTCATGACGGTGCGTGAGGCAAGGTCAGGAACCATACGCAGGATCTCCGGCGTCAAACGTCCGGCCAGGAAACCGTCGGCGGCATGGTTTTCTGCGACCAGGGTGACCGGGTAGTTTTTCCACTCTTCGGCAAATATCACATCACGCGGCGAACGAACGCTAAAAATCACCTCCACATCCGCCTGCGGACGGTATTTTGCCAGCCAGCGACGCATTGACATGACCGGCGTCACCCCACAGCCTGCCGCCAGTAGCAGCAACTTATCATTGGTCTGATTGTCGCAGGTAAAATCTCCCTGCGCGTCAGATAACCACAGATAATCGCCGCGTTTGACCTCCTGCGTCAGCCAGGATGAACCCACGCCGTCATCCAGACGACGAATGGTCAGCGTAATGTACTCGCTGACCCCCGGCGTTGAGGAGAGGGTGTAAGCGCGCATCTGATCTGCACTGTTGCGGATACTGACCAGCGCATACTGGCCCGCGCGGTACGGATAGTAATCATGGCATAACAGCGACAGGGTCCAGACATCCGGCGTTTCCTGATGAATGTGATGAACCTGCATACGCCACGGGCACTGCGGGGTTGGCATTGTCATTCTTTACTCCTTAAGCGCCTAACATCTGCTGCAGATCCTGCTCGACGGTGGTGATGGCACGCAGACCGAATTTTTCATTCAGTACCGCCAACAGATCGGGAGTCAGGAAGCCCGGCGCGGTTGGCCCGGTTACAATGTTAGTCACGCCCAGCGACAGCAGGGTCAGCAGAATCACGATCGCTTTTTGTTCGAACCAGGAGAGCACCAGCGACAGCGGCAGGTCGTTCACGCCACAACCGAGTTTCTCGGCAAGCGTTACCGCCAGGATAATGGCGGAGTAAGCATCGTTACATTGACCGGCATCGACCAGACGCGGCAGTCCTTCAATGTTGCCAAAGTCCAGTTTGTTAAAGCGATACTTCCCGCATGCCAGAGTCAGAATCAGGCAGTCGTCCGGCACGCTGGTGGCGAAATCGGTGAAGTAGTTACGTTCACCGCGTGCGCCATCACATCCCCCGACGAGGAAGATGTGACGCAGTTTTTCGCGGCTGACGAGGTCAATCAGGGTATCTGCCGCGCCAAGAAGTGTCTGACGACCAAAGCCGACGGTGATGAGGTGTTCAATCTCGCTGTACGGGAAGCCCGCCAGCTGTTGTGCCTGGGTGATGACACGGCTGAAGTCGTCGCCCTCAAGATGATTAACGCCCGGCCAACCCACGATGCTGCGCGTCCAGATACGTTCGTCATACGACCCCACGGTCGGATCGATAATGCAGTTCGAGGTCATCACGATAGGGCCAGGGAAGCGGGCAAACTCAACCTGTTGGTTCTGCCAGCCGCTACCATAGTTACCGACCAGATGCTTGTATTTACGCAGTTCAGGGTAACCGTGCGCCGGCAGCATCTCACCATGGGTGTAGACGTTAACGCCCATGCCTTCAGTCTGTTGCAGCAGGTTATGCAGATCTTTCAGATCGTGGCCGGAAATCAGGATACATTTACCGGCAACCGCTTTGACGTTGACCTGGGTTGGCGTCGGGTGACCGTATGCCGTGGTTTCGCCAGCGTCCAGAATGCTCATGACCTTAAAGTTCATCTGACCGATTTCCATCGAACAGTTGAGCAGGGCATTCATATCGGCAGGCCAGGTACCCAGCCAGGCCATGATCTTGTGGTATTGAGCATAAATATCGTTGTCGTACTGACCCAGCACGTGAGCATGTTCCATATACGCAGCGGCACCTTTCAGGCCATACAGGCAGAGAAGACGCAGGCCCAGAATATTTTCACCGATCACAGCTTTATCAATGTTTGGCGTGAAGGCAGCGGCCTGGCGTTGCAGATCGCCCAAATCGTCGCTCAACAGTTGCAGATCCGCCATCGGATTCTCAACGGCAGCCGCAGGATCAATGCTCAGGCACTGGGCTTTTAATGCCTCACGATACGCAATCGCTTCACGTGCATAACCGACGATACGCACGGAATCAAAGTTAACGTTGGTCAGGGTAGAGAAGAAGGCGCGTGGCGCGAAATTATCAATATCATGATTGATAATAGCGTACTCACGGGCTTTGCTGGCCCAGGCAGACAGTCCCTGAAGCGCTGCGATCAGCAGGTCCTGCAGGTCCGATGTTTCGGCCGTTTTGCCGCACATACCCTGCGCATACGCGCAGCCATCGCCCGCCGGGGTACGGATGGTTTGTTCACATTGCACACAAAACATAGTCACACCTTATAAGTTTTAAAGTTATATTTAAAATACATGTTTAAGATTAAGCATGTGTGCAGGGGCTTAAAAGGGGTTTTTCATGCAAAGTGAAGAGAGATTGATTTAGCGCAATTTTGATAGCGTAATCCGGGCTTACCCGTCGATTCGTATAAATGCAGTTTTTCCTTCGGACTGCCGCCGCTATACTCAGGGTAACTTTATGGAAAATGGCAGGTTTCCCGGAGGGGCTATGATTCTGGAACGGGTGGAAATTGCAGGGTTTCGCGGCATTAACCGGTTATCGCTGATGCTGGAGCATAACAACGTGCTCATCGGAGAAAACGCCTGGGGTAAATCCAGTCTGCTGGATGCCTTAACCCTACTGTTATCGCCTCAGGACGAGCTCTACCATTTTGTTCGTGAAGATTTCTGGTTTCCGCCTGGCGATATTCAGGGGCGTGAACATCATCTGCATATCATTTTAACCTTCCGTGAAGCGGTGCCGGGCCGTCATCTGGGACGACGCTTCAGACCGCTGTCGGCATGCTGGGTGCCTGGTGACGACGGCTATCATCGCCTCTTTTATCGGCTTGAAGGGGAGTTGGGCGAAGATAACAGCGTCATGACCCTGCGAACGTTCCTGGATGCCGCGGGTGAGCCTTTACCGCTTGTGGACATCGACGCCAGTGCTCAGCATGTAACGCGTCTGATGCCGGTTTTACGCCTGCGTGATGCGCGTTTTATGCGCCGCATGCATGGCGGAGGCCATACGGAAACCCCGGAGCTTGAAGCGACCGCACGGCAGTTGGATCTTCTCTCCCGCGAGCTGGTCTCCCGCCCACAAAATCTTTCCGACGCACAAATTCGTCACGGGCTTTCGGCGATGGTTCAACTGATTGAGCACTATTTTGCTGAACAGGGGAGTGGTCCTTCTCATCAGCGGCTGATGCGCCGCCGTTCACATGATGAACAACGTAGCTGGCGCTATCTCGACATCATCAACCGGATGATTGATAAACCGGGCGGGCGGATGTATCGGGTGATTTTGTTAGGTTTTTTCGCCACCTTGCTGCAGGCGAAAGGGACTTTTCACCTGGATCGTGACGCTCGCCCCCTTTTACTGGTTGAAGATCCTGAAACGCGGCTGCATCCCATCATGCTCTCCGTGGCCTGGCATCTGCTCAATTTGCTGCCGTTGCAACAGATTACCACCACCAACTCGGGAGAGCTGCTCTCGCTGACCCCGGTAGAACACGTCTGCAGGCTGGTGAGAGAGTCTTCTCGCGTCGCCGCCTGGCGTCTGGGGCCAGGGGGGATGAACGCCGACGAAGGGCGGAGAATCGCCTTTCACATCCGCTTTAATCGCGCCTCGTCACTTTTTGCCCGCTGCTGGCTGCTGGTTGAAGGGGAGACGGAAACCTGGGTGATTAACGAATTTGCGCGCCAGTGTGGGCACCATTTCGACGCTGAAGGCGTCAAGGTGATCGAATTTGCCCAGTCAGGGTTAAAACCACTGATCAAGTTTGCACGGCGGATGGGCATCGAGTGGCATGTGCTGGTGGATGGCGATGAAGCAGGGAAAAAATACGCGGCGACGGTTCGTAGTCTGCTTAATGACGATCGAGATCAACTGCGCGATCATCTTACCCAACTGCCGGCGCTGGATATGGAGCACTTCATGTACCGCGAGGGCTTCGCTGATGTTTATCATCGCGTCGCGCAGCTGCCGGAAAATGTGCCGATGAACATGCGCCGTATTATCACCAAGGCCATCCATCGCTCATCAAAACCGGATTTGGCCAT
>DFPL01000227.1 GCA_002377245.1 Enterobacteriaceae bacterium UBA3516 | reverse complement strand
AAGTCGCCCTCGCCGCGCATCCCTGCGCGTCGCGCCGGCCGTACGGATACGCTTCGTCGATTTTCAGCCGGACCCAGTCATCGCTTTAATTGTTGTGTTCACATGGCGCAATGTTGTCGCTGCAAAACATGATATTACGGGGTATCCCTCAGACCCGAGGGAGAATCACAGGTGCCGGTATTTTTCCAGCACACGAACCAACTGAGTCACAAAACCATACTCGTTATCATACCAGGATACGGTCTTGACGAGTTGCAGATCGCCCACTTCGGTAATTTCGGTTTGTGTAGCATCGAACACCGAACCAAAGTGGCTGCCGATCACATCAGAAGAGACAATCTCTTCATCGGTGTAACCGAAAGACGCGTTGTTTTCGGTCGCTTTTTTCAGGGCCTGATTGACCTCATCGGCGGTGACTTTTTTGCCCAGAATCGAGACCAGTTCGGTGACTGAACCGGTTTTCACCGGTACGCGTTGCGCATGGCCTTTCAGCTTGCCGCTAAGATCAGGGATCACCAGCCCAATGGCTTTTGCCGCCCCGGTAGTGTGCGGAATGATGTTCTCTGCTGCAGCACGCGAGGCACGCAAATCTTTACCGCGTGGACCGTCCACCAGCGCCTGGGTCCCCGTATAGGCATGAATGGTGGTCATGGTGCCCACTTTAATGCCGAAGTTATCATGCAGGGCTTTTGCCATTGGCGCCAGGCAGTTCGTGGTACATGACGCCACCGAGATGATGGTGTCCTGAGCGTCAAGGGTGTCGTCATTGACGTTGAAAACCACGGTTTTCATGTCACCCGCAGGGGCTGAGATCAACACTTTTTTCGCCCCTGCATCCAGGTGCGCCTGTGATTTTTCTTTAGCGGTATAAAAACCGGTACATTCGACAATGATGTCAGCACCCGCCGCTCGCCATGGAATGTGTTTGGCCTCTTTTTCGGCATACACCGTGATTTTTTTACCATCGACAATCAGCGCGTCTTCGGTGAAATCCACACTCCACTTAACCGGGCCATAGTTGGAGTCATACTTCAGCAGGTAGGCCAGCACTTTCGGGGAGGTGAGATCGTTAATTGCCACGACTTCAGCATCACTGCCGGTCTCCAGCAGCCGACGTAATACCAGACGACCTATACGCCCAAAACCATTAATGCCAATTTTACTCATTATGCTACTCCTGTCAGGAAGGGATTTTTGCACTTGACCAGGCATAGCCTGGGTTGAACACAACGGCAAATGATTGCTTTTCATGACAGCGTAAGCGTTTGAAAATTGAAAAAGAAAAGTTAATGAATTTTTAAGAAAAGCTCGGTATGTTGGCGTTTTCGATCTTGTTTCAGGATGAGCTTATGCGCAGTAAATATTCCGGGCTTCAAATCGCCATTCACTGGCTGGTTTTTCTTCTGGTCATTGTGACCTATTGTGCCATGGAATTTCGTGGTCTCGCACCGCGTGCTTATCGGCCTTATTTCAACATCGTCCACGTCTCTTGTGGCATCACTATTCTGGTATTAATGGTCACCCGCCTGCTGGTCCGTCTGAAATCACCCTCGCCACCGATTGTGCCAAAGCCCTCGCCCATGTTAACGGGCATGGCGCATTTAGGGCACCTGGTTATCTACCTGCTGTTTATTGCCTTACCGATCATCGGTTTGCTGATGATGTATAACCGTGGGGGAAACTGGATTGCCTTTGGCATCGTAATGCCGCATGCGCAAGAAGCGAATTTTGACCTGGTGGATATCCTGAAAAACTACCACGTGACTCTGGCAATGTTAGGGTATTACGTTATCGGGTTGCATGCGCTAGCGGCACTTGCGCACCATTATTATTTCAAAGACAACACGTTATTACGCATGATGCCGAAAAAACGTGTATAAAGGATAACGCGATAGCGGCGCTGCATGGCCGTTATATTTTAAGCCTCGCCTGGTGCGAGGCTTATTTTTTATTCGGCGAGGCGCGTAAGCCTGCGCTGAATAAAACGTTCGCGTAACGCGTCATAACTCCAGTTGAAGACCATGGTGTACGGCAGAAAGAACAGGAAAAAGCCAATTTCCAGCAAGAAAGCCGCGACCAGACCAATGCCCAGCACCAGCGAGGCGATGGTTACGCCAATCACGATAAATCCTCCTTCAAACCCTAACGCATGGGACACACGCACGCGGGCGGTACGGGGCACGCGATGCACAGGCCACAAGCGGTCAAAAATCGCATTGTAAATCACATTCCAGATCATCGCGGCGGTCGCCAGTAACAGCGTGAGCCCGCCCATTTCAAGTACCGGACGCTGCATTACCCAGGCGCTGGCTGGCGCACAGATGGCAGTGGCAATGACTTCAAAACTCACCGCATGGAAAATGCGTTCGGTTAAGCCGCGACGCTGTACTGCATGCTGTTGCATTTAAAAACCTCTTTTTAACGGAGTCGGTGTAAATGTCATCGAAGAAGAGGATTTTCATCGTTTATTAAGATAACTTAAAGTGAGTGACCATCGATAAAATAGATACTTTTATGCGCTATTCACCTGAAGCCCTCACCGCCTTTGTCGAAACGGTTGCCGCCGGTTCCTTTTCCGCCGCCGCACGAAAACTGCGTAAGAGCCAGTCGACAATCAGTACCGCCATTGCCAATCTGGAAACGGATCTGGGGGTGACGCTGTTTGACCGCTCTGCCCGTCATCCGGTCTTAACGCCTGAAGGTGAAAAGGCGCTCAGCTACGTACAGGCGATTCTTGCCGCCAGCGACAGGCTGGATGAGTTAGCGGTGTGGCTGGCGGGCGAGATGGAAACGCGACTGACCTTTGTGCTTTCTGACACGCTGCACCCGGATATCCTCGCCGACCTGCTGGGGGCCTTTGACAAACGCTACCCGCACACCGAGTTTGAATGCCTGATTGGAGAAAATGAGGACGTTATCGATCTGCTGCAAAAAGGTCGCGCGCAACTGGGGCTGACCGAAGCGCAGGCACACTATCCCACAGATATTGGGGCCATGCGTCTGCCGATGCAAAGTGAGATGGATATTTTTGTGGCGCGCAATCACCCCCTGGCGAGTGAGGGCATGCTGTTGGAAGAACAGCTGCGTAGCTGGCGTGAGTTACGGCTCAATACTTACCTGGAGAACAGCAGCATGGTGGCCCGTGGTCCGGTGTGGTCTGCGCCGAACTATCTGATGCTACTCAGCATGGCGGAGCAAGGGTTTGGCTGGTGTGCACTACCGACAGCGCTGGTGGACGAGTTCTCAGGCGCAAAGAAACTGACCCGGCTGAATGTACCAGGCTGGCCGCGCAGCGTGTTGATCGACTTGTTGTGGAACAAACGCACGCCGCCCGGCGTGGCAGGGAGCTGGTTGCGTCATTATCTGCAACAATGGCGGCAAACACCCGCAGCGTCCTGATAGCAAAACGCCCGCGTTGGCGGGCGTTGAGCGTTAAGCAAACACGATTTAATCGTCTTCGTCGTCGTCGAGTTCAACCGGGGACTGATAATCATCCGGTTTGATGACCAGCAAATCGCATCGCAGATGGTCAATCACCTGTTCCGCAGTGTTGCCGAGGAAGGCAGCAGAAATGCCGGTGCGGCCCACAGTTCCCAGGACCACGATCCCGGCCTGCAGATGTTCCGACAGGTCAGGAATCACCTCTTCCGGCAACCCTTTTTCGACGTGTGTCATCTTCTCATCAATACCGAACTTCTGACGCAGGGCTTTCATGGCAATTAAGTGCTGGCCGCGGATGGCATCGTTATAGACGCTGGGATCAAACTCCGGCAGCTCAATGGCAATATTAATCGGCGTAATAGGGTAGGCACCGACAAGGTGGACCTCGGTATGGTTCACCTGTTCCGCCAGCATCAGCGTCTCTTTAACCAGTTTTTCATTAAGCGAATTGTGGTACAGCTCTTCGCTGGCCAGATTGACGGCCACCAGTGCTTTACCCGCTTCTGGCCAGGGCTGGTCTTTCACCATCCATACCGGACACGGACATTTGCGCAGCAGATGCCAGTCAGTAGGGGTAAAAATAACGGATTCGAGTTTGTCATGCTGGTGCGTCATCTTCAGCAGGAGATCGTGCCCACCGGCAAGCACTTCCTGGATAATGGCCTCAAAGGGACGGTTGTGCCACACCACTTTGATATCGATAGGAACGCCGCTGTCGAGATAGTACTTCGCCTGTTCGCGTATCCAGGCGGTACGTTGGCTAATCACGCCTTGTCGCATGGCGGTGCGTTCGTCAGGGGACAGAAGGGTGGTCATCTCATATGAGAAATCATAGATGGGCAAAAAGGCTTTGATGCGCCCACCAATCCGTTGATGCAAATACACGGCACGTCGTAATGCGGGCTGATCGTCCTGATTAGGATCGATGGCGACCAGCATATTTTGATATCTAGCCATACAGGGTCTCCTTACATCTGTCACCACAGTCTGTAATTACAAGATAACCCATTAGTACTGAATGAAACAGGGGAAACCTTTTGCCAGATCAATAAATCAGAAAAATTAGACGACCGGGCAAAAGGTAAAAAAGAGAGGGAAAATCAGGCTACGTTGCGGGAATGACCGGCAAGCTGCGACAGAATATCGCTATTCTCAATGGTAATGTATTTGCCTTTTACCGCCAGCATGCCGCTTTTCTGGAAGCGACCCAGCAGACGACTGATGGTTTCGACAGTCAGGCCTAAATAGTTACCGATATCGCCACGCGTCATCGTCAGACGGAATTCGCGGGGTGAGAAACCGCGCTGAGCAAAGCGACGTGACAGGTTATAGATAAATGCCGCCAGACGCTCTTCCGCATTTTTCTTCGACAGCAGCAGGATCATGTCCTGGTCGCCTTTGATCTCGCCGCTCATCAGGCGCATCATTTGTTGGCGAAGATTAGGCATCTTACCTGACAGGTCGTCCAAGGTTTCAAAGGGAATTTCGCAAACCATCGAGGTTTCCAGCGCCTGCGCGAAGCTCGGGTGAAGACCGGTGCCAATGGCATCGAAGCCGACCAGGTCGCCCGCCAGATGGAAGCCGGTAATCTGCTCGTCACCTTGTTCGGTGATGGTATAGCTCTTGATCGTGCCGGAACGAATAGCGTACAGCGATTTCAGTTCATCACCGGCTTTAAACAGTGTCTGGCCTTTCTGAATCGGCTTTTTACGCTCGATGATATTATCGAGCTGATCCAGCTCGTGTTCATTCAGCGTAAAAGGGATACAAAGCTGGCTGATACTGCAATCCTGGCAATGGATAGCACATCCGCCTGACTGAATGCGTCGTATAATTCGCTTTTCCGGGATCATAGGTATACTCAAGCCTTAATTGATTTTGGTCAATTTTAACACCTTTTTAGGGTGTGTGTAAGCCTGAGGAAACGTCAATTCAGTAGAATTAAAACGGTTATTGGAAACATAAGTTACCGAATACAAACCATCTATTTAATAATCAACCAATTTCTTGTGGGTTTGAACCCGCAGCAACGCGATTAAGCGCACTTATTGGGCCTTGTTCTCACAATAAGAAGTAGCCCTCATGACGCAGCAACCACTCTTTGCGCTGCACGCCGCCCGCATAGCCGGTCAGCGTCCCGTTACGCCCAATGACGCGATGGCAGGGCACCACAATACTCACCGGGTTAGAGCCATTTGCGGCCCCCACGGCACGTGCCGCACCACTTCGGCCCAGCATTTCCGCCAGATGGCCGTAATGCAACACCTGGCCACAGGGAATGTCGCGCAAGGCTTTCCAGACTTCACGCTGGAAGGGGGTACCCGCAGTGGCGGTAGGCAGCGTATCGATGACCGCCAAATCGCCAGCAAAATAGTCGCGTAATTTCTGGCTAAGGCCGCCAGGGTTGGTGCTGGCAACGCGCGTGTAGCCTTCACGGCGATAGTGGATAGCCAGCAACTGATTCATACGCACGCTGTGTTCTTCCCACTCAACGGCGCGCAAATGGTATGTCTCATCGCAGATAACCCACAGCGGGCCGAGCGGAGTATCAATTTTATCTTCAAGGAGTGTGAGCATCGAACGACCTTTTTTATCGAGCAGGCGGGAGTCAGCAAGCCTGCAATCTAGCACGTTCGAACGGGTGGAACTATACCTCAAAAGGGAGCCAGGCTTAGGTATATTGCGGGATATTCATCCGCTAAATATATTACAGGGCGTGTGGGAAGGTGCGCAGGAAATAGACAATATTTCTCAAAAAATAAATGCAAAAAAATAGAGCCTGCCGACATCGTCAGGCTCTACAGTACACACAGCAGCGCATCCTTTCGTTTATTTTTTGGATTTCATCCTTAGGTCAATAATACAGTTATAGCCTGGCTGAAAATTAATTCCAGTCGAATTGATGATTGATTTCACAATAATTTAACTGAAATTTAGAATATTAACGCAGGTAAAGTTTTAGTTAAGTGCCGATAAATCGGCTATGCGGATGTACTATTAGCGGCGCTAATCTATTTCACAAAAATATATTAGCGCGGTAAGTTCATTTATTTTGAACACATCACGGTGACCATAGCCGTTGTGTGACCTTGATGTGACCGCTATAGTATTCTGCAGAAATGCCGCGAGAGGACGTACCATGAACCCTGACGACAAATCGTTGTTCCTTGACGCCATGGAGGATGT
>DFPL01000192.1 GCA_002377245.1 Enterobacteriaceae bacterium UBA3516 | reverse complement strand
TTGATCGGCGACAGGTTATCTAACACACTGACGGCACCTTTTCGATTATTGCAGACCAGGATCATATCGCAACCCGCGTCCAGCGATGCCTGGCCGCGTTCGGCGTAGCTGCCCATGATCGCCGCCCCTTCCATCGACAGATCGTCAGAGAAAATCACACCGTTGAAGCTCAGCTCCTGGCGCAGGACCGTTTTCAGCCAGTGCGGCGAGCCGCTGGCTGGACGCGGATCGACATCGGGGTAGATCACATGCGCGGGCATGAGGGCATCCAGCTTGTTGTCGCTAATCAGCGATTTGAAAATCGACATATCCCGGGCGCGGATCTCCGCCTGCGGTGGCGACAGAGTCGCTCCCGTAGGGTTGTCAGTAAAAAGATCCGGCCGGGACCAGCCCTCCGGGGAGGTCAGTTTCACGGTCAGCGTGTCATCGTCAGCGGTAACGGATTGAACCGCCACAGTGCCGCTTTCCGGGGGAACAGCGCGCATCGCGTTCTCCCAGGCGTCGGCAAAGTGGGCTGACGGACCGGATGCCAGGTTGATATCCAGCGGGAAAGTATTGACCACGCAGAGATTACTGCAGAGCGAAAGCGTCAGTTTCCCGCGCAATCGTTGCAGTTCCTGGGTGGTGACTTCCAGCGGAAACACCACGCGTCGGTCATAGCCGACTGAGGTGAAACCGGCGGAATCAAACCGGACGGGGCGGGGCCAGTGCCACTGCGTTTCTGCCTGAGACGCCCAGGCGATCGCGGGCCGGAATCCGCCGTCACCGGGGGTTCGCCAGTAAGTTTTCCACCCTTCATGAGGGGTGACGTCAAGCAGCAGGCGAACTTTCCCGTTCGCAGGCGCATCGTGCCAGACATGAACCTGAGCATGGGAATTGTCAGGCTTCATCGGCCAGCCCGGTACCGCAGCTGAGGCCGCAGACAGGCTGAATAACAGGAACCACAGGCTCCTGAAAAAGGCTTTCATATATTTTCTCCGTGAAAAATTAACTAAACAGGAACGTCCGGTTCAGTCATTCACGGAAAACGCAGTTTTTGAGGTGTATTCGAAGGAGCGGAGGACGAAAGAGGATCACCGGTCTCGGCAGAACGCTGATTTTGAGCAGCACCGCCAGCACCAGCACCAACAGACCAGTGAAAAGCAGAAGGTTATCAAAGTGGAGAGGCTGGGCGGCCAGAAGCGAGTGGGCGCTTAACTCGCAAGGGGATATCCCCGGCGATGCTTGCTCCTGCGTACTGTTTTCAACCGTCAGGGAGAGCGCGGCGGCTTTAACCTGCATGTGATGCAGGATACTGGCCCGCTGGGTCAGACAAACCAGCATGACAAGACCGGCAACGAATAGCAGCGCCAAAGCGCTCAGTTGCCTGTTCTTATGGTGAGTCGAACCCGTCAGGATAGTCATGGGCAATGAGGATAGTGAGCGGCCTGCATTCGGGCAAGCAGCAATTTGTAAAGGAAGCGTTAACAAAGCGCTTCACCGAATGAGGTCTTACTCTTCACTCAGAATCCCTTTGACCCACTGACTGAACGCCACGATCCCCGGGCGATTCAAGTTTTCGCGAGGCATAATCAGATCATATCCACGCCCGGCAGGAATTTCCTGTTCAAAAGGCATCACAAGGCTTCCTGCCTCAATGTACTTTTTGACCAATCGCTTCCTTCCCATTGCGACTCCGCATCCGCCGACCGCTGCCTCAATCGCCATTTGGCAGTTATTGAAGCTCATGAAATTTTCTTCCACGGGCAAAGGCCGGTTTGTTCGCTGACACCATTCGCGCCATTCTGAAAAGACGTCCTGAGAATCAACAGATTCAGAAGCATGTATAAAAGGGATATCAGCCAGCCAGTCACTGCTTGTCCGAATTCTTTTTTCAGACTCAGGCGAACAAACAGGAACCAGCGTTTCGTCAGCCAGTCGTTCGCAATACAGATCCGGATACCGCAGGTTACTGTAGTAAATGGCAACATCCACGCGTTCCAGATTGAAATCCACCAGTCCAGCCCTGACCCGAAAATTAATATTCAATCCGGGCCATCGCATCCTGAATTCAGCTAAACGCGGAACCAGCCACAGGAAAGCAAACGTTGGAGGAAGCCCCACTGAAAGCTGGCCACGTAATCCCTGAACACGGATATCTTCAATTTCGTCATTAATGCGTTTCAACGACAAAGACAGAACATTCAGCAGGCGTTGCCCCTCATCGGTGAGCTGTAGCCTCCGGGTTAAACGAATAAACAACCTGAATCCAAGCAGAGTTTCCAGATGTCGTATACGCTGGCTGACAGCCCCCTGGGTAAGATTGAGCGTTTTTGCAGTCCGGGTAAAGCTGAGGTGAACAGCGGCTATTTCAAACGTACGCAATAGCGCCAGCATGTTTTCCTGAGCAATCATCGTAAAAACTCCTCTGATTTACCTTATATGCATTAAGTGGGCTAATGCATACCCCTGGAATGATCGTTTGTCCAGTCTCACTGTCTGCTCTTTAATCACGATAACGAGTAAATCACATAAAGGAGTACGACAGTGAAAGGTCTCAAAATCGTTGTTATTGGTGCAGGTTCAAGTTATACGCCGGAACTGATGGAAGGCATCATCAAACGCCAGCGTGAATTTCCGGTGCGTGAGCTATGGCTGGTCGACATTGAAGATGGCCGGGAGAAAATGGCAATTATTGCAGGGCTAACCAGACGTATGCTGGAAAAAAATGGCCTGGATATTCCTGTTTATGAAACACTTAACCGCCAGGCCGCCCTAAAGGATGCAGATTTTGTCTGTTCCCAGTTTCGCGCGGGCTGTCTGGAGGCGCGTATCAGTGATGAACGCATTTCACTGAAATATAATATGATCGGCCAGGAAACTAACGGGCTGGGCGGATTCGCTAACGCGTGCCGGACAATCCCTGTCGCACTCGAGATTGCAGCGGAAATGGAACAGCTATGCCCCGATGCATGGCTGCTCAACTTCACCAATCCCTCAGGTATGGTTACCGAAGCCATTCTTAAACACAGCAAAGTGCGCACGGTTGGGTTGTGTAACGTGCCGGTGATTATGCAGAAAGGAATTGCGAGTCTTCTCAATGTCAGCAACGTTAATGACTTCATTCTTCAGGTAGCCGGGCTCAATCATTTTATTTTCGCGCGCCACATCTGGCATGAAGGTCGCGATAAGCTTAGTGAGATTATCGGGTGTCTTTCCCAAGGCAACGTTCCGCTTATTCCACGTAATATTCCGCCATTTAAGTTGCCGGCGTGTTTGCTGGAAAATCTGGCCATGATCCCCTGCCCTTACCTGCGTTATTACTATATGAGCGACGACATGTATCGCCAGGAACTGGGCGAGGCGCAGTGTGAAGGTACACGCGGTGAGGTGGTTAAGGCGCTGGAAAAACAACTTTTCGATATCTACCGTTACCCCGAACTTGCTGAAAAGCCAAAAGCGCTTGAAGGACGTGGAGGGCAGTATTATTCGGATGCGGCATGTGAATTAATGAGCGCCATTTATAACGATAAACGTATCATCATGCATGTTCATACGCGTAACAATGGAGCCATAGCGGGGTTGCCGGATAATTGTGCCGTTGAGGTAAGTTCTTTGATCACCCGCTCCGGTCCTGTTCCGCTTAACGTTGAACCTTTCCCGGATGATACGTTGCGCCTGATTCAGTTGATGAAGAGCTTTGAAGAACTGACAATTGAGGCAGCTATCACTGGCGATCGCCATACAGCATGGCGCGCGCTGGTCATTAACCCGTTAATAAACAGCGGTAACGTGCTTGAAAAGGCGCTGGCTGAGATCATTGACGTTAATAAAGCGTTGATACCTGCATTCCATAAATAAGGCTGACGCCAGAATTTTGCAAACAGCCTGGAAAGCGGCTGACTTAATTATTCCGGTCAACCGCTTCTTGCTCATGAACTTATTTTTTATCATAAAACTTTCACCCAAATATTTTCCTAAACAGAGTCAATCCGCCCAAAAAAAAATCGGCCATGCACATTATTGAGTATATTCCGGTTCAAATCTCGGCCATAAAAAAACCACAAAAAACATATAGATATTTTATCGAAAGTTGCCATAACCGAATTGGGCCAAAACCCGTTAATATTGGGACAATATTGTTAATAATACCGTCTAAAGAGAGATTACAGTCACAAACCGGATAATATCGAATTGTTTCACCCATCGAAATAAATGCAGAATTATTTTAAACCGCAGGCAATTCTCAATCTCCGGTTTATCATAAACTCATTTTCTTTAAAGCAAGCAGTACAGGGTTTTCGAGGACATATGCAAAACGATAACTTATTCGTCAAATTTAAATTACTGGCTGTACTATGCGCGCCGGTCGCGTTAACGGTGAATGCGCAAAATATTTCCCAACCTGAACTCGGGCATACAAGCGCTCCGTTATTGTCACAAGATGGCTATCAGTTTAAAGACATGAATCGTGACGGGAAGCTTAACCAGTATGAAGACTGGCGTTTGTCTGCAACGCAACGGGCAAATGATTTAACTCGACGAATGACACTTAAAGAGAAAGCCGGCCTTATGATGCACGGCACCGGGCCAGTAAGCGGAAATAACTTTGGCAATGGTGATATTTATGATTTAGATGCTGCGCAAAAGATGATTGTTGATGCACATATCAATAGCATCCTTACACGTCTTGGCGGTAAAGAGCCGCGTCGTCTCGCTGAACAGAACAATCATTTGCAGGAGATTGCTGAAAAGGCCCGTCTGGGTATTCCGGTGACTGTCAGCACCGACCCACGTAATTCATATCAGGCGCTGGCAGGTATCAGCAACCCGGCAGGTAAGTTCAGTCAATGGCCTGAGCCTATCGGCATCGGTGCGGCAGGTAGCGAAAGCCTCGCCAGAACATTTGCCAGCAAAATTGGGCAAGAGTACCGCGCGGTAGGGATCACCGAGGCTCTCTCACCTCAGGCCGATATTGCCACCGAACCACGCTGGGCACGTATCAGCGGCACGTTTGGTGAGGATCCAGAACTGGCCAGAAAACTGGTCCGCGGTTATATCACCGGCATGCAAAACGGTAGCCAGGGACTTAACCCGCAAGGCGTAGCGGCGGTGGTTAAGCACTGGGTTGGTTATGGTGCCGCAGAAGACGGGTGGGATGGACATAACGCCTATGGCAAAGATGTGGTATTTAAAACCAACAATCTTCAACAGCATATTGTTCCTTTTAAAGGGGCATTTGAATCTCGGGTTGCCGCCGTCATGCCGACTTATTCGGTTCTCAAAGGCGTCAGCCTGAACGGTAAATCTCCGGAACCCGTTGCGGCGGGCTATAGTCATTTTTTATTAACCGAGTTGCTGAGGGAGCAGTACAATTTTACCGGCGTCATTATCAGCGACTGGTTAATTACAAACGATTGCGATGACGAGTGTATCCATGGCGCGCCAGAGGGTAAAAAACCCGTAACAGGCGGCATGCCCTGGGGGGTTGAATCATTAACCAAAGAACAGCGGTTCGTTAAGGCCATTCAGGCGGGTATCGACCAGTTTGGCGGCGTTACTGATTCAGACATAATCACAAAAGCCGTTGAAAAGGGGCTAATTAGTGAAAGTCGTATTAACCAGTCTGCCCAACGCATTCTTAAGCAAAAATTTGAGCTTGGTCTGTTTGAGCAGCCTTACGTAAATGCCGCAGATGCTGAAAAAATTGTGGGACGCGAGGAGACACAGAAAGAAGCCAACCAGGCGCAAATGCAGTCCCTGGTTCTGCTACAGAACAAGCATATCCTTCCTCTTAAACCAGGGACCCGCGTGTGGCTTTATGGTGCCGATGCGACGGCAGCTAAAAAAGCGGGCTTAGCGGTAGTCGACCGGGCTGAAGATGCCGAGGTCGCGGTGATGAGAACGTCTGCTCCGTTTGAACAGCCCCACTACAATTACTTTTTTGGTCGACGTCATCATGAAGGTTCACTTGAATATAAAGCGGACAGCGAAGTTATGACGACCCTGAACGATGTCGCCCGCAAAGTGCCGGTAGTCATGACAATGTATATGGAAAGACCCGCTGTACTAACCGGGATAACCGATAAAACGCAGGCATTTATTGCTAACTTTGGCCTGAGTGACGAAGTGCTGTTTTCACGGCTGATGTCAGATGTTCCTTATTCTGGCCGCCTGCCTTTTGCGCTTCCCGCATCTATGGGCGCTGTCCTCGAACAAGATCCTTCCGTACCGGGTGATCTGAAAGCCCCACTTTATGCGTTAGGTTTCGGGCTTTCTCGCTAAGGCGAAATAACGTTTAAGCAACCCTAAACCTTGACTTTAATAAAAGGTCAAGGTTTTAAGAGGGAACGACACGGACGCGCAGTAAAAGCTTTGCGCTGCCTGGCGAGACCGGAGCCAGATAAGCCATAGCAAAGTTCGGTTCCTGGCTTTTCTAAAAGAGTAAAACTGCCCCGGCCAAAGCTGTTGGTCACATGAGGCTGTTTATTTTTCGTGCAAAAAGCGGACATTATTCACTTAATTGACTCAACATCGGCTTCAAACGTCACCCTAACGGCATTAAGCTACGCTTTCATCCTGAACAGAGAGCACCATCTCATTAAAACAGGTCAACCTATTTGTCATCGCGCTGGCGGACGGATTCACATTACGATGAAAGTGATATTGGTAAGACATGCAGAAACCGAGTGGAATCTGGAAGGGATTATCCAGGGGCATAGCGATAGCACTGTGACTCACCGTGGAATACGTGAAACATCTGCATTACTGACAACGCTTACGGAGATCGGCTACCCGATAGAATGTGTTTATAGCTCCCCGCTTGGACGCGCGAGGCTAATGGGGCTGAGCCTGGCTGACGGCTTTCATTGCCCGTTGAGAGTGGAACCCTCTCTAATTGAACAGGCGTTTGGTTGCTTTGAAGGGATGTCATTTGCGCACTTCACCCGCAACCATTTGCATGATGCAAAGGCATTGTTCGTGCATGATGCCGCGTTTTGCCCCCCGGGTGGCGAGTCATTAGCGCAAGCCTCTCGCCGAGTGATGGACTTCTTACAAAATCTGCAAGATCTCGGGGAACATCAGACCGTCTGTATTGTTTCTCACGGGCATGTCAGCCAGGGAGTGCTGGCAATCCTTAAAGAAGGGTCGCTCAATAATTTTTCCCGGTACGCTCAACCCAATGCGAGTTATTCTGTTTTCGATTTGATTGATGGAAAATGTATCGCGCTCAAATGGGGGATTGCGACACACCTGATTCAGCCTGATAGATAACTTTCAAGCTACTGGCGGTTATCTAAACACTCTCCCCTTCTCACTCGATGCAGGCTGCGCGACTTGTCAGAAAGGAATAGTCCCGCCTGCTGTTTATCGATTCCATGGCATAACTGCCAGTAATTTTGCCATCCCACACCAGCCTGTCGCGCCTGCAAATACCAGACCTGCGCCCACAAAACCTGGAATAATATAAAAAACAGGACTCAGCAGCGCCCCTGCGAGTGTGCCGCACAGTGCCAGCGCGCCCGCGGTGAGTTGTACCTGGCGCATCAATGGCAACGGTTGACGGCGGTCAACCTGAACCGGATAGCCGGCTGCTTTCCATGCGTTAAGGCCGCCCTGCATAATCAATGCTTTTGCTGGATGCACTGCAGCCCTGATCTGCGCTGCGGCGTTATTCGTGCGTGTCCCACTTTGGCAGTGAAAAACCACCGTCTCGTTATCACGCAATGATAATTCACCAAAACAGCCAGGTTGAAGCTGTTCGAGGGGCATTGAGCGGGCAGCGGAAATATGCTCTCTGCGCCATTCATCGTGACCACGAATATCTATCAGTATGACCTTGCGCTCAGACAAAGCGAGTGCTTCAGCCGGTGTCACAAATTCAGAAGACATCTTATTCTCCAGGACAATAAATATTCTTGAGCGTCTGCACGACGGCAAAAATCGCCTCATTCTTGATGCTGTATCTGACATATCTGGCCTGGCGAGTCCCCTCAATCAAACCTTCAGATTTCATTCTCGCCAGATGCTGAGAAGTGGCCGAAGGGCTAAGACCACTCAGTCTGCTCAGTTCCCCCGCTTCTGTTCCAGGTTTTCCAGTCAGCACGCACAAAATCAATAACCGCTGAGGATGACTCAGCGTCTTAAGTAAGGCGGCAGCATTTTCAGCCTGGCTTTGCAGCAGATTCAGATCGTTCATAACTAATACTTTAGCATTCCCTAAATTTAGATAATGCTAAAATAAGAATATCGTTGTCAAGCGTCATCGGCCTTACCACCGCGGCATTGATGGGTTAAGCGGACTGACGAATTGGCACCGTGGTTCGTAAATGCTCAACTGCATTTTCACTAATAGCGAGCACCGATTTAACGCTAATGCTTATTCTGTCGATAATGGCCTGCCGGGGGCCACACCGCCACGCTTCGCTGCTATAGAAAGACGCCTGAGAGGATTCAAGATGGGAGAGGCTGTCATACGCTCTGATGAGGTAATAAGCGTCATCTTCATGGGCAGATATGCCGAAAGAAATTACATCCACTCCTGCTGACTGATGAAGAGGAACACTTTCTTCCGTCATAATTCTGTGGAACGCTTTCCCGGTGCCGGGTTTAAGAGTGTAGAGCATAATTTCGACAGTTTTCATCTTCGGGATCCTGGTTTTTTCTCATCATAGCGTGGGTGGAATGGGAAACGGGAACATTTCGCTGCTCACTATAATCGTGGGAATTTATACCAGAAGACAGGCAGGGCCTTATTGAAAAGGAAGAGCCCACCTGACGGATAGCTATTTGGCTTGCGATGAACGGAGCTTGACCAGTACCTGATGGAATTCGCCGACCGTCAGGTCCCGGACCGTCGAATCCGGGATCCCTCGCAACCTTGCAAAAAAACGTGAAATACCGAACAGGTCTAACCCCTCAGAGCTAAACAGGAACTCATTTTCTTTCATCGAAAAGAGCGTCCTCAGATTATGCTCATCCGTTTCAAAACAGACGCCGAAAACCTTCTCTGCTTCCTGTAAAAGCGCCACACCGTCATCACCGGTAATATGCAGATCGTTCTCAATATACGAATTCTCATCGATCGGCTGTTTCCGAAATCCTGCGAACTCACGGATAAAGCGGATAACGTCTGGAAGCGTTGGACTCATTGCTCTGGCTCGTCATGAAAAACGTTGAGAATAGCCGGAAGTCAGGACGAAATTCAATCCGTGAATAGCTACGGTTTTATCCTGCCCTACTTCCACGCTTAGCTAAAAATTTCTCCTCAAGACTAGCCGCTTTATACCAGCCACGGACGTTATATTACTGGTTGATAATATGGTCAGACTGGAGATGACGTTTAGCCAGTTTCTTTTGAAGTATGATGACCATGATGGGAAATCCAGAGGCGGCAATCGCACCGATCGCCAACAGTCTGTTCAGGTTGGGCGTTGTGATTCCCTGCGCAGGCAATAATAAGGACGAAAGAAAAAATGCGAGCGTCGTAATCAGGAACATCATGACCGTCTGTAATGAAGAAAAACTGGCACGTTGTTCATCCGCAGGATAATGGACAGCAACCGCGGAAGCAGAGACCAGTCGGCTGTAGGAGGCAGCAAGAAATAAGGTGATAAATAGCACTGGATTATGATAGCCCATCGCAGGAATCAGCAAGCTTCCTATAAACAACAGCGTTGAAACGGTGGCCAACATCAGCGCAGATAAACGCGATGTGAGCATCCCCGTTATTTTTGTGGACAGATAACCTGCAATCCCGCCATATAAGAACAATAAGGGTAACAGGTTTTGTTGTGCCCCCAGATATTGCGTCAGCAATGGTGCCAGGATGGGAATAATCAGCATGGGGCTAAATTGCACACCGCCAGTACATGAGGCGAAAAGTAAGGTTTGAATATCGATAGACAGCTTAGCCTTTACGCCTGAAGGGGGGGTATCTACAGGAAGAATACGGACTATCAAAGGTAAAGAGACCAGGCAAAGTAAACTGATTAACCACAATGCACTCTGCCAGCCATAGTGCGTGCACAAGAATAATACGGCTGGCATTCCGACGATACTGACCATCGAAAATGATGCAATCACCGTCGCCAGTATTTTTCCACGTAAGTTTGCAGGGGCATAATTCATTAAAATACTCGTCCCCACCCCCATTGTCGTTCCTCCCACCATTCCTGCGCAAAATCGTAGTATCAGTAGCGTGTCAAACTGCGTCGTCAACGTGGACAAAAAG
>DFPL01000048.1:9281-11408 GCA_002377245.1 Enterobacteriaceae bacterium UBA3516 | reverse complement strand
TAACCACCGCCGTATATTCACAATATGGCTGGCAGGGTGTCTGCTGGCTGGGGGCAGCAGTGAGCCTGCTGGCGCTGATGATATGGGGATTAACGCGACGCCCGATGCCAGAAGAATACCGATAACACAACAGGGGATTAAGATGGAAGAACGTGAATTACTGGCAGAGGCTGACGCGCGCAGCCTGCGTTATCTAGAGGGGACTAATACGCGGCGCGTATTTCCTTCGCCCGAGGCGATAGCAGCCCTTGCGGCCTTCGATGAGCCCCTGCCGCAGGCTGGGCTGCCCGCAGAAGAAACCCTGGCCTTGCTGGATGAGCGGGGCTCGCCTGCGACCACCGCATCCAATGGGCCGGGCTATTTCGGCTTTGTGGTGGGGGCCACCTTACCGGCAGCCGCAGCGGCAGAGCGCATGGTAATGGCCTGGGATCAATGTGCCTCTTCGTTCATTAACTCCCCGGTTGCTGACCGCATCGAACGCGTTGCCGGGAGATGGACGCTGGAAGCGCTCGATCTGCCGCGTGACAGCACCGTAGGGTTTGGCACCAGCGCGACAGCCTGCACGCTGGCCGCCCTGGCGGCTGCCCGGCGTGAACTGTTGACCCGTGCGGGTTGGGATATCGACAATGACGGCTTACTGGGTGCGCCGGAGATAAAGGTCGTGGTCTCTGAACTGGCCCACATCACTATAAAAAAAGCGCTGCGCATCCTCGGATTTGGTCTGTCACGTCTTATTATCGCCCCGGTAGATAGTTTTGGGCGCGTAGACGTGGCTCAGCTTCCTCCGCTGGATGGCCGCACCATTCTGTGCTTGCAGGCCGGAGAGGTCAATACCGGGGAGTTCGACCCCTTCGCGCAGTTAATACCGCTTGCCCATGAGGCGGGGGCCTGGGTCCATGTGGACGGCGCATTTGGTTTGTGGGCGCGGGCTTCTTCACAGGCAGCCCTTACGGAAGGTATTGAGTTGGCGGACAGCTGGACAACCGATGCCCACAAATGGCTGAATACCCCCTATGACTGCGCAATGGTGATATGCCGCGATCCGCAGGTTCTTGCCGGTGCGATGAACAGCGATGCGGTCTATATGAGTGCCAGCGCCGATGCACAAAAAAACCTGACGCTGGAGTTTTCTCGCCGCCCGCGTGGGATCCCGGTCTGGGCTGCATTGCGTTCTCTGGGGCGGGAGGGGATAGGGGCAATGATAGACACGCACTGTGCCCTGGCGCGCGTCATCAGCGAGGGGCTCAGCGCAAAGGGTTTTGAGGTATTAAACCGGGTGGTGATCAATCAGGTCTTGTTCCGTTGCGCCACCGATGCACAGACGGAAGCGGTGCTGGCGGCGGCGCAGGCGTCAGGAAACATCTGGTTTGGCAGTACCCGATGGCAGGGAAGGTTAGCCATGCGCATTAGCGTTTCGTCATGGCGTACCGAGCAACAGCATGTCGCCAGGCTGCTTAATACCCTGAAGACACTGCGCACGGGTCAGTAATCTATAACCGCCGGGAATAGTATCGACCGGGAAATAGCGTGCCAATGTAAATAAAGCCATGCATTATTTTGCGTGGCTTTTTTAAATAGTCACGCAGCGGTGTTAAGTCTCATAAAGGAGTAAGTGAAATAATTGTAAAATCTTACTTTCATACTTCTGTCACCCTCCCCAAACCGTGTTTTTACCAAATCCACAATCCGAATAATGCCCCGGTGTTAAACGTTAAATAAGCTCGGTAATATTTCCTCTTTCTCGCCGATTGATAACCATAAAGCACGATAAAGTATACATATCGTTAACATGGTTTTTACTAAGCGGATACTATGGCTACAAAATTAACATGCCAGAATTAAATTGATTTAAATCAATATTTAAAAGCTTGGAAAAAACCCTAAAAATCGATAAATTGTCGCCGATCAAATTGGCTTAAAGTGAGCAAATTAGGTATAAATTGATCACTGTCGAAAAACGTAAAACAAACCCAATAAAAACCTTTTTATTGTAAGGGTTTTGCGGAGTAATATATTCGAGAGATCAATTCGGGTTTTTATTAACGTAGTTGTAACTTTTTTGAATCGGCATCAGTTTTATTCATGATGGCGATTTAAAAGTGCAACAACTTTGTATTGGGGCATGCG
>DFPL01000048.1:0-9101 GCA_002377245.1 Enterobacteriaceae bacterium UBA3516 | reverse complement strand
ATGGAGTTCCAGTTCGGGACTAACTGGTCTTACTATTCTCACTATGTTGGGGATATCTTCGGTGCGCCGCTGGCCATTGAAGGCCTGATGGCTTTCTTCCTCGAGTCGACTTTTGTAGGTCTGTTTTTCTTTGGTTGGGATCGTCTGGGCAAAGTGCAGCATATGGCAGTGACCTGGCTGGTTGCGCTGGGTTCTAACTTGTCTGCATTGTGGATCCTGGTGGCTAACGGCTGGATGCAGAACCCGGTTGCCGCAGATTTCAACTTCGAAACCATGCGCATGGAGATGGTGAGCTTCGCCGAACTGGTGCTTAACCCGGTTGCTCAGGTGAAATTCGTACACACCGTCGCCTCCGGCTATACCTGCGGCGCGATTTTCGTGCTGGGTATCAGCTCCTACTACCTGTTGCGTGGCCGCGATATCGCCTTCGCCAAACGCTCTTTTGCCATTGCAGCAAGTTTCGGTATGGCTGCGATTCTCTCTGTTATCGTGCTGGGTGATGAGTCCGGTTATGAAATGGGTGACGTGCAGAAAACCAAACTGGCTGCTATCGAAGCAGAGTGGGAAACCCAGCCTGCGCCGGCCGCCTTTACCCTGTTTGGTATCCCGGATCAGGACGGGCAGAAAAACAACTTCTCCATCCAGATTCCTTATGCGCTGGGCATCATTGCTACCCGTTCCGTCGACACGCCAGTGGTTGGCCTGAAAGACCTGATGGTGCAGCATGAAGAGCGTATCCGTAACGGGATGAAAGCCTATCACCTGCTGGAGCAACTGCGTTCGGGTTCCACCGATCCGTCTGTTCGCGATGCGTTCAACACGGTGAAAAAAGACCTGGGTTACGGTTTGCTGCTTAAGCGCTACACCCCGAACGTTTCTGATGCCACTGAAGATCAAATCAAGCTGGCGACGCAGGACTCCATTCCACGCGTGGCGCCGCTGTATTTCGCCTTCCGTATTATGGTGGCGTGCGGTGTGCTGATGCTCTTCATCATCGCCGTGGCGTTCTGGACCGTGTGTCGTAACCGTATCGGTGAGAAAAAGTGGCTGCTGCGCGCGGCGCTGTATGGCATTCCGCTGCCCTGGATCGCTATCGAATCCGGTTGGTTTGTGGCGGAGTATGGCCGTCAACCGTGGGCCGTGGGTGAAATGCTCCCGACTGCGGTAGCAAACTCTACGCTGACCGCAGGCGACCTGATCTTCTCGATGGTGCTGATTTGTGGTCTCTATACCCTGTTCCTGGTGGCTGAAATGTTCCTGATGTTCAAATTTGCACGCCTTGGCCCAAGCAGCCTGAAAACCGGTCGCTACCACTATGAGCAGACCAAGGGTGTTTCTGGCGAATATGAGCAGTCCACCGTGGCTTCTCAGCCGGCACGCTAAGACAGGAGTCGTCAAATGATTGATTATGAAGTATTGCGTTTTATCTGGTGGCTGCTGGTTGGCATTCTGCTGATCGGGTTTGCCGTGACGGACGGTTTCGACATGGGGGTCGGCATGCTGACCCGTTTCCTGGGGCGTACTGATACCGAGCGCCGCGTGATGATTAACTCCATCGCGCCGCACTGGGACGGTAACCAGGTGTGGTTGATCACCGCAGGTGGCGCGCTGTTCGCTGCCTGGCCGATGGTCTATGCCGCCGCCTTCTCCGGCTTCTACATGGCGATGATTCTGGTACTGGCGTCCTTGTTCTTCCGTCCGGTCGGTTTTGATTACCGCTCCAAGATTGAAGACACCCGCTGGCGTAACATGTGGGACTGGGGCATTTTCATCGGTAGCTTTGTTCCGCCTCTGGTGATTGGCGTGGCCTTTGGTAACCTGCTGCAGGGCGTTCCGTTCAGCGTGGATGAGTATCTGCGCCTGACCTATACCGGTAATTTCTTCCAGCTGCTCAACCCGTTTGGTCTGCTGGCCGGTATTGTGAGCGTGGGCATGATCGTCACGCAGGGCGCGACCTACCTGCAAATGCGTACCGTTGGCGAGTTGCGTCTGCGTGCACGTTCTGTCGCTCAGTTTGCCGCCTTGTTGACCATGGTGTGCTTCCTGTTGGCCGGTATTTGGGTGGTTCTGGGTATCGACGGTTATGTCGTGACCTCTACGCTGGATCATCACGCGGCGTCTAACCCGCTGAACAAAGAAGTGGCACGTCAGGCCGGGGCCTGGTTGGTTAACTTCAATAACACCCCGATTCTTTGGGCGATTCCGGCTCTGGGTGTGGCTTTACCGGTACTGACCATCCTCAGTGCGCGTCTGGAAAAAACCGCGCTGGCGTTTATCTTCTCTTCATTAACGCTGGCGTGCATTATCCTGACGGCCGGTATTGCGATGTTCCCGTTTGTGATGCCATCCAGCATTATGATGAATGCCAGCCTGACTATGTGGGATGCCACATCAAGTCAGATGACGCTGAATCTGATGACCTTCGTGGCGCTGGTGTTCGTTCCGCTGATCCTTATCTACACCAGCTGGTGTTACTGGAAAATGTTCGGGCGCATCACCAAAGAGCAAATTGAAACCAATACCCACTCAATGTACTAAGTAAGGAGCTGATAATGTGGTATTTCGCATGGATTTTAGGAACGCTTCTTGCCTGTGCTTTTGGGATTATTACCGCGTTGGCGTTTGAGCACGTGGAAGCGACCAAAGCTGGAAAAGAAGAACATTGATGGATGAGATTATCGCGAAGCTCTATGCGGTAATGGATAAGCGCCCGTTAAGGGCGCTTTCCTTAATCATGGCATTGGTGCTGGCGGGCTGTATTTTCTGGGACCCGTCAAAATTTGCGGCAAAGACCAGCGAGCTTGCTGTCTGGCAGGGCTTTCTGCTGATGTGGGCGGTGTGTGCCGGCGTGATCCACGGCGTGGGTTTTCGTCCGCGTTCGCTCGTCTGGCAAGGCGTCTTTTGTCCGTTAATCGCTATGGTTGTTTTGTTAACAGGTCTGATTTTTTTCTTCTTTTGAATAAGAAATCTCCGTTTACGACATGGGCTTGCAAAAGCCCATATATTTTTACTCTCCGTTTACTTCAACCCATTCCAAACCACCTTTCCCGCGCGTATAGTAACGACGTTTAAAAGTTCTAACTTTTTTTTGCATTACCGGGATGTAAAGTGAATACAACGCTGTTTCGATGGCCGGTTCGGGTCTACTACGAAGATACGGATGCCGGGGGTGTGGTGTACCACGCCAGCTATGTTGCTTTTTATGAACGAGCACGCACTGAGATGCTGCGCTATCACCACTTTAGTCAGCAGGTTCTGCTGGCCGAGCGCGTCGCATTCGTGGTACGCAAATTAACGCTGGAGTATTTTGCGCCCGCCAGACTCGACGATATGCTCGAAGTCCAAACGGAAATTACATCAATGCGTGGCACCTCCCTGGTCTTTACGCAGCGGATTGTCAATGCAGAGAACACGGTCTTGAATGAAGCCGAGGTTCTGATTGTCTGCGTTGATCCACTCTTAATGAAGCCTCGTGCGCTTCCCAAGTCTATTGTCGCGGAGTTTAAGCAGTGACTGACATGAACATCCTTGATTTGTTCCTGAAGGCTAGCCTTCTGGTCAAACTTATCATGTTGATTTTGATTGGTTTTTCCATCGCATCCTGGGCCATCATCATCCAGAGAACGCGTATTCTTAACGCAGCCGGCCGTGAAGCGGAAGCGTTTGAAGACAAATTCTGGTCTGGCATTGAACTGTCGCGTCTGTACCAGGAGAGCCAGGGGCGTCGCGATAACCTGACCGGGTCGGAACAAATTTTCTACAGCGGCTTTAAAGAGTTTGCCCGACTGCACAAGGCCAACAGCCATGCGCCGGAAGCCATCGTAGAAGGCGCGTCGCGGGCGATGCGTATTTCCATGAACCGCGAACTGGAGAGCCTTGAAACCCATATTCCTTTCCTCGGTACCGTAGGTTCCATCAGCCCTTACATCGGTCTGTTTGGTACGGTTTGGGGGATTATGCATGCCTTTATCGCACTGGGTGCGGTGAAGCAGGCGACATTGCAGATGGTTGCGCCAGGCATTGCTGAAGCGTTAATCGCGACTGCGATTGGTCTGTTTGCGGCGATTCCTGCGGTAATGGCCTATAACCGTCTGAACCAGCGCGTGAACAAACTGGAAATGAATTACGACAACTTTATGGAAGAGTTCACCGCTATTCTGCATCGTCAGGCGTTTACCAGCACCGAGAGCAACAAGGGGTAAACCATGGCCAGAAAGCGTGGACGCGGCAGTCGTGACCTCAAGTCCGAAATCAACATTGTGCCTCTGCTGGATGTGTTGCTAGTGTTGCTGCTGATCTTTATGGCAACCGCTCCGATCATTACGCAGAGCGTTGAAGTTGATCTGCCAGACGCGACAGATTCGAAAAGCGTCAGCACCAACGACGAACCACCGGTCATTATTGAGGTCTCGGGTGTCGGACAGTACAGCGTGGTAGTGGAAAAAGATCGTCTCGATCAGCTACCGCCTGAACAGGTGATTGCAGAGGCGCAGCGCCGTCTGCAAGCCAATCCGAAAACCGTTTTCCTGATCGGTGGCGCGAAAGAAGTGCCGTACGATGAAATCATTAAAGCGCTAAACCTGTTACATAGCGCGGGTGTGAAGTCGGTTGGCTTGATGACGCAGCCTATTTGATCCCCGGCATAACAGGCGGGCAGTTTTTGGGAACCGAGAGTGTCAAAGGCAACCGAACAAAACGACAAACTTAAACGCGCGATCATCATCTCAGCCGTGCTGCACGTAGTGCTTGTGGCCCTGCTGATATGGAGTTCGTTCGATGAAAATATTGACGCTTCTGCTGGCGGCGGTGGCGGTTCATCCATTGATGCGGTGATGGTTGATCCCGGCGCCGTTGTACAAAATTACAACCGTCAGCAACAGCAGCAGTCCAGCGCAAAACGTGCCGAAGAACAGCGTGAGAAACAGGCGCAGCAGCAGGCTGAAGAACTGCGTGAAAAGCAGGCTGCTGAGCAGGAACGCCTGAAGCAGCTTGAGCAGGAGCGTTTGCAGTCGCAGGAAGCGGCACGTCAGCAGGCTGAGCAGCAGAAGAAAGCAGAAGAGGCGGCGAAGAAAGCGCAGGAAGTGCAGAAGCAGGCGGAAGAAGCCGCTGCGAAGTCTGCAGCAGATGCGAAAGCGAAAGCGGATGCCCAGGCTAAAGCGGCTGCGGATGCGCAGGCTAAAGCCGCTGCGGATGCGCAGGCTAAAGCCGCTGCGGATGCTGCGAAGAAAGCAGCAGCCGACGCACAGAAGAAAGCTGAAGCCGATGCGGCCAAAGCGGCTGCGGATGCGCAGAAAAAAGCCGAAGCCGAAGCAGCTAAAGCCGCAGCAGACGCACAGAAAAAAGCGGAAGCAGAAGCGGCGAAGAAAGCTCAGCAGGATGCTGAGAAGAAAGCGGCTGCCGACGCGGCTAAGAAAGCAGCGGCGGCTGAAAAGGCCGCTGCCGAGAAAGCCGCCGCCGCGGAAAAAGCTGCCGCCGCTGAGAAGGCTGCCGCCGAAAAAGCAGCAGCAGACAAAAAAGCCGCCGCCGCAGAGAAAGCGGCTGCCGATAAAAAGGCCGCAGCGGATAAAGCAGCAGCCAAAAAGGCGGCTGCAGAGAAAGCCGCGGCTGCATCAGGCGTGGATGATCTGTTTGGCGACCTGAGTTCCGGTAAGAATGCACCGAAAACGGGCGGCGGAGCGAAAGGGAACAATGCGGCTCCTGCAGGTTCAGGTAACAATAGTCGTAATGGCGACAATGGTGCCAGCAATGAAGACATCAGTAAGTACACTGGGCAGATAAGATCGGCTATTCAGAGCAAGCTTTATAATGCTGATTTGTTTGCAGGTAAAACATGTGATTTACATATCACGCTAAGATCGGATGGTTCGTTGAGCAACATCGAATCGAAAGGTGGCGATCCTGAACTTTGTGAAGCCGCACTCCGGGCTGCGCGTACGGCGAACATGCCAACGCCTCCGAGTAAAGCTGTCTATGAACGAGTTAAAGATGCCACGCTTGGGTTTAAGCTTTAAAGCGTCATTAATGAAGAATGCCTGACTCGCAATTGCGGGTCAGGATGTATAATTATCGTGTTTTGAGTTTGTTAACATTCTGCTAAATTATCGCGGGTTTTTTGCCCGGATAAGGGAGATACGATGAAGCAGGCATTACGTGTAGCGTTTGGTTTTTTAATGCTGTGGGCAGCAGTGCTGCATGCAGAAGTACGTATCGAGATTACCCAAGGGGTCGACTCGGCACGCCCAATCGGTGTTGTACCTTTCCAGTGGGCAGGGCCGGGTGCTGCACCTGAGGACATCAGTGACGTTGTTTCCTTCGATTTGCGCATGAGCGGCAAATTCAACCCGCTGGACCGCTCACGTCTGCCACAGACGCCAGCGACGGCACAAGAAGTTCAGCCTGCGGCATGGTCTGCACTGGGCATCGATGCGGTCGTGGTGGGTCAGGTTACCCCTAACCCGGACGGTAGCTTCAACGTTGCCTATCAACTGGTTGACACCGGTGGCGCACCGGGCACCGTACTGTCTCAGAACTCCTTCAAAGTCACCAAACAGTGGTTGCGTTACGCAGCACATACTGCCAGTGATGAAGTGTTCCAGAAACTGACCGGTATTAAAGGCGCATTCCGTACCCGTATTGCTTATGTTGTTCAGGCTAACGGTGGTCAGTTCCCGTACGAACTTCGCGTATCGGATTACGACGGTCACAACACCTCGGTGATCCACCGTTCATCTCAGCCGCTGATGTCACCGGCCTGGTCGCCGGATGGTTCACAGCTGGCCTACGTAACCTTTGAAAGCGGTCGCTCAGCGCTGGTGATTCAAAACCTGGCAACTACTGCAACGCGTCAGGTTGCCTCTTTCCCGCGTCACAACGGTGCGCCTGCGTTCTCGCCTGATGGCAGCAAGATTGCCTTTGCACTGTCTAAAACTGGTAGCCTGAACATCTATGTGATGGATCTGGGTTCCGGTCAAATCCGTCAGGTCACCGACGGACGCAGCAATAACACTGAACCGACCTGGTTCCCGGATAGCCAGAACCTGGCGTTTACTTCCGACCAGGCAGGCCGTCCACAGGTCTATAAAGTCAATGTGAATGGCGGTGCAGCACAACGTATCACCTGGCAGGGTTCGCAAAACCAGGATGCTGACGTGAGTGCTGATGGTAAATTTATGGTAATGGTGAGCTCCGAAGGCGGTCAGCAACACATTGCCAAACAAGATCTGGCAGCGGGTGGCGTGCAAGTTTTGTCGTCAACGTTCCTGGATGAATCGCCGAGTCTGGCACCTAACGGCACGATGGTAATCTACAGCTCTTCTCAGGGGATGGGATCCGTGCTGAATCTGGTTTCTACAGATGGGCGTTTCAAAGCGCGTATTCCGGCGTCTGATGGACAGGTAAAATCACCTGCCTGGTCGCCGTACCTGTAAATAATAAATAATTGATTACTAAAGGATCAAAGAAATGCAACTTAACAAAGTGCTGAAAGGGCTGGGTATCGCTCTGTCCGTAATGGCAATCGCCGCATGTTCTTCTAAAAAGAACGTGAGCAACGACCAGAGCGGCGAAGGCATGATGGGTGCCGGTACCGGTATGAACGGCAATGGCAATATGTCTTCTGAAGAGCAAGCGCGTCTGCAGATGCAGCAGCTGCAGCAGAACAACATTGTTTACTTCGATCTGGACAAGTTTGACATTCGTTCTGACTTCGCTGCAATGCTGGATGCGCACGCTAACTTCCTGCGTAGCAACCCGTCTTACAAAGTCACCGTAGAAGGTCACGCGGACGAACGTGGTACGCCGGAATACAACATCTCCCTGGGCGAACGTCGTGCTAACGCCGTTAAAATGTACCTGCAGGGTAAAGGTGTTACCGCTGACCAGATCTCCATCGTTTCTTACGGTAAAGAAAAACCTGCAGTACTGGGTCATGACGAAGCGGCTTACTCCAAAAACCGTCGTGCCGTACTGGTTTACTAAGAGAATTGCATGAGCAGTAACTTCAGACATCATCTGATGAGTCTGTCGTTACTGGTTGGCATAGCGGCCCCCTGGGCCGCTTTTGCTCAGGCGCCAATCAGTAGTGTCGGCTCAGGCTCGGTAGAAGACCGGGTCACTCAACTCGAGCGTATTTCTAACGCTCACAGTCAACTTTTAACCCAACTCCAGCAGCAGCTCTCTGACAACCAATCCGATATTGATACCCTGCGCGGTCAGATTCAGGAAAGTCAGTATCAGTTGAACCAGATTAATGAGCGGCAGAAACAGATTCTGACGCAGATTGACAGTCTGGGCAGCGGTGCAGGCGCGGCTGGGGGGCAGAACCCGCAAACTTCTGGCGACCAGAGTGCGGCAGCGGCACCTGATGCCTCTGCGTCCACCGCTGCCCCAGTGCAGAGCGGTGACGCCAACACGGATTACAATGCGGCAATCGCTCTGGTTCAGGATAAATCTCGCCAGGACGAAGCTATGGCCGCATTCCAGAACTTCGTCAAAAAATACCCGGATTCGACCTATATTCCGAATGCCAACTACTGGCTCGGGCAGTTGAATTACAACAAGGGTAAAAAAGACGACGCGGCATACTATTTTGCTTCCGTAGTAAAAAATTATCCGAAGTCGCCTAAAGCGCCTGATGCCATGTTCAAGGTCGGCGTCATCATGCAGGACAAAGGTGATGCGGCGAAAGCGAAAGCGGTGTATCAGCAGGTGGTCGCGAAATATCCGGGCACTGACGGCGCAAAACAAGCGCAAAAACGTCTCGGTTCGATGTAGCGAATAGCGCTTGACCAGAAATCGCGTTATTTCTGGTCTTGTCGCGCGAATCGTAAGCAGTTAAGTGATCTTCCTCGAAATTTTTGTTGCGCTGAATTCTTAAATCAGTAATATATGCCGCCGTTGCCAAGGGATATCAAACATCCCAAAAGCAGTGCAGAAGTGGGTCGTTAGCTCAGTTGGTAGAGCAGTTGACTTTTAATCAATTGGTCGCAGGTTCGAATCCTGCACGACCCACCAATCGTTCTGGTGGAACGCGATAGTAAAACGTGAAGGATAGCGTTGCGTCTGCAACTTGCCCGTAGGGCAAGTCATCCTGCACGACCCAC
>DFPL01000038.1 GCA_002377245.1 Enterobacteriaceae bacterium UBA3516 | reverse complement strand
ACCGAAGCCAACGAAACGGCGTTCAAGCTGGCCCGTTATTATGCTTCCACCCGCCACAGCCCGCATAAAACGAAGATCATCGCTTTCCACAATGCGTTCCATGGCCGCTCACTGTTTACGGTCACCGTAGGCGGGCAACCCAAGTACTCGGATGGTTTTGGTCCGAAACCTGCTGATATCATCCACGTGCCGTTTAACGATCTTCATGCGGTCAAAGCGGTGATGGACGACCATACCTGTGCCGTCGTTGTGGAACCTATCCAGGGGGAAGGTGGCGTTACTGCCGCTACGCCTGAGTTCCTGCAGGGCCTGCGCGACCTGTGTGATGAACACAATGCGCTGTTAGTCTTTGATGAGGTGCAGTGCGGCATGGGCCGCAGTGGCGAGCTGTTTGCGTACATGCATTATGGTGTGACGCCCGATATTCTCACCAGCGCAAAAGCCCTTGGCGGTGGTTTCCCCGTCAGCGCCATGCTGACGACGCAGGAGATTGCCAGCGCCTTCCATCCGGGCTCCCACGGTTCCACCTATGGTGGCAACCCGCTGGCCTGCGCTGTAGCCGGTACCGCGTTCGACATCATCAACACGCCCGAGGTGTTAAACGGGGTGAATGAGAAGCGCGAGCTGTTTGTGAAGCATCTGCAGAAGATCAACGAGCAGTACGGAATTTTCAGCGATATTCGCGGCATGGGCCTGCTGATTGGCGCTGAGCTGACACCGCAATTCAAAGGTCGTGCACGTGATTTCCTGCTGGCGGCAGCCGATGCAGGCGTGATGGTTTTGAATGCAGGGCCAGACGTGATGCGTTTTGCGCCTGCGCTTATCGTTGAAGAGAGCGATATCGAAGAAGGAATGCGCCGCTTTGCCGGGGCGGTGGCGAAAGTGGTGAACGGCTAACGTCGTAGCCGCCGCGTTAACCAGATGCCGTGATGCGGGCGCTGACGCCATGCCACCGATGAAATGGTGTGCATGGTGCTCAGATGCCCCAGAATACGTTGCAGATGCTGTTCCAGGGTGCTCATTGGGCCGTGGGTCATTGTCTCCGGCGCCTCCAGGATATTCACATCCCCCGACTCTCCCGGCCCGTCATACTCCAGCCTCTGCTGACAGCGTTGCAGGGCAATTTCACAAGACTGTAAATAGCGTTGCGCCAAATCCGGGGTGAGCATGGTGTGCTCGCGGGCCAACGTGGTCATTGCGTTAATGTGCTCAACGATAAACTGACTGTGGGTGACCCACAATTTCATGTCTGACAAATAGCGTGTATCGAAGCCGGGCTCCTGCATCGCCTGATTAAGCGAGTTGAATAGCGCATTGTGTGCCTGGTTCACACGCATGCGCTGGTATGCGAGCGGAGTGGCCTGCGGGTCGTTGCTGAGAATAAGTTGGATGGCCTCCTGATAGGTTTCCAGCGCATCATGGGCATTACGGCGCAATAGACCACTTTGCCACTGCGGCCAGAGCCAGACGACGCCGCCGAAGGCAATCAGGCAGCCGATCAGCGTGTCGATAAGCCGGGCCACGATGAATTGATCGCCATTCAGCGTCAGCAGCTGGAGCGTATATACCGCCGTCAGGGTAAAGCCCACCATGGCCCAACCGTAGCTTTTGCGAATGATAAGGTAACTGACCAGCGTGACAATCAGCATAGTGGCCAGCGTGTAGCCTTCCGGCACGTGGTAGTGCAGCGTGGCGCCGGCGATAATAAGCCCCGCCATGGTCCCCGCCGCCCGGTGCAGAATGCGTACCCGCGTTGCTCCGTAGCCGTTCTGGGTGACAAACATCACCGTCATCATTATCCAGTAGGGTTTCGGCAGATGTAGCGCGCTGCCCATCAGGCTGGCAATACTCAGCATGACGCTTACCCGCGCGGCGTTTCTTAACGCAGCGGATTTAAACGAGAGATAGCTTTTGAGTGCCGGAATCAGAGGCAATCGTCGCTGCTTTTCGGCCATAAGATCGCGAATATAGAGCGGACGTTGGGTGCGCAGCACGCGGGCAATCTGGCTGAAGTGCCAGGCGCAGAACTGGCCTACCGGGTTGTCCGGATGCTGACGGGCGATTTTCTCCAGCGCGCTGATCTGCTTGTCCATATTGAAGCGCTGTGGATAGCGATGATAGAGGATGTCATCCGCAATGACCCGGAGCCGCGCCGCCACGGTTTGCGCGTTCCAGCGAATGACCTCTTCGGCATGGCTACGCTCTACCAGTTCCTGCACCTCCTGCGGCTGATGCAGGCTGACGGAGATATGCTCCTGTAGGTCCAGCGCCACCTGAAAAACCCGCCTTAATCTTTTGTAATCACTGTTCTGATTAGCCGCCAGCATATGCAGTTGCTGGTAACACTGGCTAATCATGTCCACTGCTTTTTGCTGACGTGCCAGCAGTGGGGGGAGGGCTTTTTCCGGGTCCGCATGCTGAGTCAGCAGGCTGTATTTGGCCTCGCAATAATCAGCGAGCTGACGATACAGCAGGCTTAATGACTCGCGCAGCGGCTGCTCTCGCCACAGCCAGAACCAAAAGGCGTTGAAGGCGCCATACCATAGCGTGCCAAGACTGTAGATCAGCAGCGGCTCCCAGACCGGCATATTTCCCGCAAGACTCAGCGTGAAGATGGCGGCAATCAGCGAGGCGGGGAGCAATCTGCCATGCAGCGCACTGATTTCCGCCGTGACGCCCAGCGTCAGCGCCAGCAGGGTAAGAATGAGCGGCAGAGGAACGTTTTCGAAAAGCAGGAATTGCACCGCGAGGCTGCTGCCAGCAAAGAGCGAACCGCCAATAATCACGCGCTTGAAGAAGCGCTTATGCAGTGTGTCGAGACCAGCTATGTTGCAACAAGCGGGAACTAACGAGAAGAGCAGACCTAAATCCAGCCGACCGGCAATCAGGCCAACGGTCACAGGCAGGCATAACACCAGCGTTTGTCGCAGTGCATAGTTGATTTCGGGGTGGTAAATCAGCCTGCGCCACATGAGGCAAACAAAAACGGCGCACTGCCAGAAGCAATGCGCCGCTCAGAGATTAACGTGTTCCGTACACGACAATAGTTTTACCGTGAGCGGAGATCAGGTTCTGATCTTCCAGCATCTTCAGGATGCGGCCAACGGTTTCACGAGAACAGCCCACGATCTGACCAATTTCCTGACGGGTTATTTTAATTTGCATACCGTCCGGGTGGGTCATTGCGTCGGGTTGTTTCGCCAGATTCAGTAACGTCTGAGCAATACGGCCTGTCACATCGAGGAAGGCGAGGTTGCCGACTTTTTCCGAGGTGACCTGCAGGCGGCGTGCCATCTGCGAGGACAAGCGCATCAGAATATCCGGGTTTACCTGGATCAACTGACGGAATTTTTTGTAGGAAATTTCGGCCACTTCACAAGCGGTCTTGGCGCGTACCCAGGCACTGCGCTCCTGACCTTCTTCGAACAGACCCAGTTCACCAATAAAATCGCCCTGGTTAAGGTAAGAGAGGATCATCTCTTTCCCTTCTTCATCCTTGATGAGCACAGCCACTGAGCCTTTTACGATGTAGTACAACGTTTCCGCTTTTTCACCCTGGTGAATCAGCGTGCTCTTCGACGGGTACTTATGAATATGGCAATGAGACAAGAACCATTCGAGAGTCGGGTCTGTTTGCGGTTTGCCAAGCACCATGCGCGGTTATCCTCTGTTATAAGCTGGCTCCAGTCTCAGGATCTGCGCCCTGTGACTGGGGTTGCAATCTGTCTTCCCGATACCTGGGAAGTGCGCCGTCAGACATGTCTGCGGGCTCTAAGATGTGATGTCCTCTGCGTACATGCATTACATCAATGTATCACTGTAGCATTCAGACTGTTTTAGCATAGGTTTTGCCGCCTGTCTCCTGGTGTCTCGCTTCAGCTTGACGCAGGTCGCCTTCCATTGCGAGTTTTCTTATGTGCGCGTAATCTGTAGAGAAAGTGACATTGCCGGAGTGAATAAAATGCATGCTCGTGTGAAATGGGTCGAAGGTTTAACGTTCCTTGGTGAATCTGCCTCCGGGCACCAGATTCTGATGGACGGTAATTCGGGCGATAAAGCGCCAAGCCCGATGGAAATGGTGCTGATGGCCGCAGGCGGGTGCAGCGCGATTGATGTTGTCTCTATATTGCAGAAAGGCCGTCATGACGTGACGGATTGCGAAGTAAAGCTCACTTCTGAGCGCCGGGAAGAGGCGCCGCGCCTGTTCACCCACATCAATCTGCACTTTATCGTGACGGGTAAGGCACTGAAGGAGGCGGCCGTATCCCGTGCGGTGGATCTCTCTGCCGAGAAGTATTGCTCAGTCGCGTTGATGCTTGAGAAAGCGGCGAATATCACGCATTCGTTTGAAGTGATCGAAGGCTGACGGGTTTAGGGCATTGTGCGGTCTGATGCCCTCACCCTGACCCTCTCCCACGGGGAGAGGGGACTGATATCACTCAATCTTCTTGCCTTCCATCAACCGTTCAACCAGCGGTGTCATGATGAGCTCCATCGCCAGCCCCATTTTGCCTCCCGGCACCACGATTGTATTCATGTGAGAAATAAAAGAACCCTGCAGCATTGCCAGTAGCCAGGGGTAATCAATCCCTTCAAGATTACGGAAATGAATGACGACAAAGCTTTCATCCAGCGATGGAATGACTTTGGTGGCAAAGGGGTTCGATGTATCCACGGTGGGAACGCGCTGAAAGTTGATGTGCGTGCGGGAAAACTGCGGCGTAATGAAGTTGATGTAATCCTCCATTGAACGTACCACGGAGTCCATCACCGCTTCACGGGAATGACCGCGTTCGCCGGTGTCGCGAACCAGCTTCTGCATCCACTCCAGATTCACAATCGGTACCACGCCGACCAGCAGGTCCACATGGCGCGCCACATCATGCTGCGGCGTCACCACCCCGCCGTGCAGGCCTTCGTAAAACAGCACATCCGTCGGTTCCGGCAGCGGTTGCCAGGGGGTAAAGGTTCCTGGCACCTGATTCCATGGCACCGCTTCGTCGTAGGTATGAAGATATTTTCTCGCCTGGCCGGTGCCGGTGTGGCCATAATCGACAAACGTCTGCTCCAGCAGGCTGAAGTCGTTAGCCTCAGGGCCAAAGTAGCTGATGTGGCGACCTGAATCGCGCGCCTTGCGGATAGCCATGTCCATTTCAGGGCGTGTATACCGGTGAAAGCTGTCGCCTTCCACTTCAGCGGCATGCAAATTCAATTGGGCGAAAATTTTACGAAAGGCAAGGCTGGTGGTGGTGGTTCCCGCACCGCTGGAGCCTGTTACAGCAATAACCGGATGTTTAGCAGACATAGCGACTCCAGACGTTTGCGATGTTTTCGCTTTACGCGTTGTTAATCATGAAATTGAGCACGCGGCATAATGTTGACGCTTTCGTGTAATTCAGACCATACCAGTACGGCTTCGCCGCTTTTGAGTTGGCGTTTAACATCAGCGACTTTTTGTGCAAATGCGCGCTCATGTTCACCATAATCAGTGCCTTCGCGCAAGACAAAGCTTTCAATAAGGTTGTCCAGCGTCTCAGGATCCAGGTCTTGCCAGGGAATAATCATCTTAGTCTTCCAGCCAGGTTGTCAGCCAGTCGGGGATACGTTTCTCAAGCCACATTTGCGGGCGCAGGAGCGTCCCACCCACAAAGCCAACGTGCCCGCCATGTTCAGTCAGTTGGTACTCTACGCATGCGGGGAGCGTCGCAGAGTCGGGAATAACGTGATGGTCCATGAAAGGATCGTCTTTCGCATGAATAATCAGCGTTGGACAGGCAATTTTATTCAATAACGGCATCGCGCTGCACTGACGATAGTAGTCGATGGCATCGGTAAAGCCATGAATGCGTGCGGTGATCAAATCGTCGAATTCACGCAGGCGGCGCACGCGTTTTAGCTGCAACAGGTCGATCGGTAACGTGCCTGGGTACGCTTTCAGTTTTCTTGAGGCGTTGCCTTTCAGCAAATTCAGCAAGTAGTGCTGATAAATCCGGGAAAAGCCTTTTTCGATATGCGCGCTGCATGCTTCCAGCACAAAGGGGGCGGAGACAATCACGGCGGCATCCAGCGGCACGCTGTTACCCTCTTTTGCCAGCAGACAGGCAAGCATATTGCCGCCCAGTGAGTAACCAACGGCGGCGGTGCGGGCCTCGCCGAACTCGCGCTTCAGCCAGTGTAGAAACCAGGTGCCGTCTTCGGTTTCGCCAGAATGATAAATGCGGTTCAGGCGATTAGGTTCACCGCTGCAGCCGCGAAAATGCATCACCACGCCGAGCCAGCCGCGCGCTTTTGCCGCTTCGATCAGTCCATGAGCGTAGGGGCTGTGCAGGCTGCCCTCCAGCCCATGGAAAACCACCAGCCGGGGTTTGTGCTTCGCCTGCTGGGGATCTTCGCTCCAGGCAAGATCAACAAAATCACCATCCGGCAATTCGAGGCGTTGCCATGTTGGCGTAAAACCCAGCTTGCGGCGTATGACACGCGGCAGCATGGTCTGGAAATGAGGATTACGCCCACCGCGCATGGGGCGGAAATCCTGCGTATTCTCTTCAATTTCCGAAAGTCGTGAGGGTGTAATGTCAGCCATAGTACGGTAAATCAATAAAGTGTGGGGGGAAGACTATATCGACACGCAGCCTTTAGGTTTGTTCATTTCATGGGCTACATGCGTATAAAGGCTAATCCGCCAGTAAATTACGGGAAAAGAGATGGATGTCGGCATCCGGCTTACGTCGCCACAGGCGCGCTTTTCGCGCCCCGGTTGCCACGCTCTCGCCTGTCTCTTCAAACATGCCTGACGCCTCAAAGCGGCGAATCAGACTTTTTCGCTGGATAGGATGGCCGAGAATAATCTCCGTTGCCTCCTGCAGTTGCGTCTGGGTAAAGGTATCAGGCAGACAATAAACAGGCAGTAAAGAGTACATGGTTTTCTGCCGTAAGCGCGCCAGGGCGGTCTGAATGATATCCCGATGATCGAACGCCAGCGCGATATCATCAAGTTGCGTGACAGGCACCCACCTGGCATCGCTGACGCTCGCGATGTGCGGTGCGCAGGCGACCCACGAAATAAGTGCATACCAGGCAATGGTCAGACTCCAGCCACGCGGGTCGCGCGTTGCGCCAGAAAAGGTATCCAGCTGTTCCAGCCAGGAAGGGCAAACCCCGGTTTTCTCCGTCAGCTTACGCAGCGCCGTCGCCCGTGTCGATTCATCATGTTCCATATCGATAAATCCACCCGGCAAGCCCCAGCGCCCTTGCTGCGGCTGACTGGCGCGCTCGACCAGTAAAACGCGAAGCGCCTGCTCATGGAGGGTAAACAGCACGCTGTCTACGGTTACCAGGGGGGAAGGGAACTGGCTGGCATCGTAAGAATCCAGATATTCTGCTTCGCTGATCATCACTTGCTCGCCTGATTAAACACGTGACAAGTTTACCAGCCCGCGAAAGTGGGGCAAGTTAACTTTTAAAGTTAGTTTTATCAATGATTTGTACTAAATTCCGTAAATTCAGCAAAAAATAAGTTGCCCATTAGTGTCTTATAGACAATATTATATGTGTCTTACGGACATTAACTAGCGACGAGGTGAATGATGACCAGCAGAATAGAGCTTACAATGGATAATCAACGCGTTGATATCGTACACGGCGTCTTCCCTGACGGAGCGGTATGGTTGAAAGTTAGCAGCGAATTGCCGCGTTTTGCGCAGGTCATGCGTATTCGCATCGCCGCTATGCGAGACATGAACGATTTTATGCTGCTGGCACAGCTGGTTGATGCCGTGCGTCATGTTTCCGACATCACGACAAGTCATCTTGAACTGGCCTGGCTGCCCTGGGCGCGTCAGGACAGGCACATGGTCAATGGCGACAGCTTTGCGCTCAAGGTTTTTGCTAACCATCTGAATCTTCTCAACTTCAACAAGGTTTTTCTGCTGGATCCACACAGCGATGCGGCAGCGGCCGCCATTAACAACAGCGTGGTTGTCCCTCAGGAGACCTGTCTGATGCAAAGTGAAACCCTGCGCCATGCCATCGGCAGCGGCGAACTGATGCTGGTGGCGCCCGATGCCGGCGCGTTAAAGAAAATTCATAACGTGGCGAAGGCCAGCGGTGCGCGTGAATACGCCATCTTGACCAAAGAGCGTGACGTGGCAAGCGGCAACCTGACCGGTTTTGCGCTGGTCTCTGGCGATGTGGCGGGCAAAGACCTGCTGATTGTCGATGACCTTTGTGATGCAGGCGGCACCTTTATCGGTTCTGCTCAGGTGTTACGTGACGCCGGTGCCCGTAGCGTCAGCCTGTACGTCACCCATGGCGTGTTTTCCAAAGGGGTGGAAAACCTGCTCAATAATGGCATTGACGCCATTTACACCACCACCTCTATTGCCTCTCCCACGCTAAGTGAACCGCGTGTTGAGCTTATCGATATTAATACCATTTTTAACGCCTGAGGGAGATAACACCATGAAAATGAATCCAATTTTGGCTATCGACGGTTACAAAGTTTCCCACCGTGCGCAGTATCCCGAGGGCACCACGCAGGTCTATTCCAACTTTACGCCGCGCAGTGACCGCTTTTTCTCCTCGCCTGTCGCGGATGGCAAACTGGTGTTCTTTGGTCTGCAGGGATTTTTGCAATGGTTCATGGTCGATTTGTTCAACGAGGCATTTTTTGCTCGCCCGGAAGATGATGTGGCCGAGGAGTACAAAGCGGTAATGGACAGCTATTTGGGCAAAGATGCTGTGCCGGTTGATCACATCCGCGCGCTGCATCGCCTGGGCTATTTACCGCTGCACGTTAAATCGCTTGATGAAGGCACCACGGTGCCGATGAAAGTGCCGGTGCTGACCATCACTAATACCCGTGCTGAGTTTTTCTGGCTGGTGAATTACCTCGAAACCGTGCTCTCTGCGGAATTGTGGAAGGCTTCGACCAACGCCACCATTGCGCACCACTATCGTAAGGTCTGCGAACTGTGGGCGGCAAAAACCTGTAGCGATATGTCGCACCTTGATTTTCAGTGCCATGATTTTTCCTTCCGTGGCATGGCAGGGCTGCAGGACACCATGCAGGCGGGTGCCGGGCACTTATTGAGCTTTAAAGGCACCGACAGCATTCCTTCGCTGATGTATGCCCGCGATTACTATACCGGCGGTGAGGACTATTTTATCGGCGCGAGCATCCCGGCGACCGAACACAGCGTGATGTGTATGGGCGAGAAAGAGCATGAAATCGAAACCTTCCGCCGCCTGATTGCCGATCTCTACCCGCAGGGGTTCGTCTCCATCGTCTCGGATACCTGGGATTACTGGCGGGTGATCACGGAATACACCCGCGAACTGAAACAGATAATCCTCGGTCGTGAAGGGCGCGTGGTGTTCCGCCCGGACAGCGGTGACCCGGTTGAGATCCTTTGCGGCACCGGTGCGGACGATGACACCCGCGACACGCGCTCCCCGCAGGAGAAAGGCTCGGTGGAAGTGTTGTGGGAGATCTTCGGCGGCACCGTGAATGAAAAGGGCTACAAGGTTCTCGATCCACATGTTGGCCTGATTTATGGCGATTCCATTACCCTGGCTCGGGCAGATGAAATCCTGCGTCGCCTGGAAGCAAAAGGTTTCGCCAGTTCAAACGTGGTCTTCGGTGTCGGTTCATTTACCTATCAGTACAACACCCGCGACACCTTCGGTTTTGCCATGAAGGCAACCTGGGGCGCGGTTAACGGTGAAGGTCGTATGATTTTCAAAGAGCCGAAAACCGACAGTGGGCTGAAACGTTCAGCACGCGGTCTGCTGCGGGTCGAGAGGGATGCGCAGGGCGAGCTGGCGTTACACGATGAGCAGACCTGGGAGCAGGAAAAAACAGGAGAGCTGAAAACCCGCTTCCTCGACGGCAAACTGTTTAACGCAGACCATTTCGAAGAGATTCGCCAGCGCCTGGCGACGCAGCGCTAGTTTACCGTTCTACTTCTTTCTGGGGGCGCATCGTGCCCCCTTCGTACAACCTCTTTTTGCCCCTTAAAATGATCCGCGTCACAAAATGTCATTTTTGATTATTACTCTCAGGCTAATGATTCTTCTCTACGCTTAATTGATGGCTTTCTCATCAGGGTGCACACTTTACTCAGCGTTAAGCAAATCAAAATGATGAGCTGAATCAGGAGGTTAATAATGTTATCTGGGCAAACGCCACCACGGGTATGGAATACGCGACGCAGCGAGAAGCAGCGTCGTCTGGCCTCCGTACCGGTGCAGGGCAAAGTGCTGCCGACCGACGACCTGGTCGCCATGCTGGAAAAACTGATAGCACCGGGTGACCGCGTGGTGCTCGAAGGCAACAACCAAAAGCAGGCAGATTTTCTTTCTCGTGCGCTGGCTGAGGTGAACCCACAGAAAGTGCATGACCTGCACATGATCATGCCAAGCGTCGGGCGTAGCGAGCATCTCGATATTTTCGAAAAAGGCATCGCTCGCAAACTCGACTTCTCGTTTTCAGGCACCCAAAGCCTGCGTATTTCCCAGCTTTTAGAAGACGGCTTGCTGGAAATCGGCGCTATTCATACCTACATCGAACTCTACTCCCGCCTGTACGTTGACCTTTCGCCGAACGTGGCGCTGATTGCCGGTTATAAAGCTGACCGCAAAGGTAACCTCTACACCGGTCCGAGTACGGAAGATACCCCGGCGCTGGTGGAAGCTGCCGCGTTCCGTGACGGCATTGTTATCGCCCAGGTGAACGAGCTGGTGGATGACGAGTGTGATTTACCGCGTGTGGACATCCCCGGTTCGTGGATTGACTACGTGGTCGTGGCAGACAAACCGTTCTTTATCGAACCGCTGTTTACCCGTGACCCGCGTCTGATCAAACAGGAACATATCCTGATGGCGATGATGGCCAT
>DFPL01000146.1 GCA_002377245.1 Enterobacteriaceae bacterium UBA3516 | reverse complement strand
GCAAAGCGGTAGTTGAACTCGGTAACTGAACGCCCACCCAGCAGCTGACAGAATTTCAGGAAGCTGCCTTGTTCTTCAGGGATCGTCACCGCTAACAGCGCTTCGCGTTGTTCACCCAGCTCACAACGTTCGGAAACGTAACGCAGCCCGTGGAAATTCACATTCGCACCGGACAGGACATGTGCCAGACGTTCGCCACGGATCTTATGCTGAGCGACATACTTTTTCATTCCTGCCAGCGCCAGTGCGCCAGAGGGTTCAGCCACCGCACGCACGTCTTCGAACAGGTCTTTCATGGCTGCGCAAATAGCGTCGCTGTCGACGGTGATGATGTCGTCGATATACTCCTGACACAGACGGAAAGTTTCATCGCCAATGCGCTTAACCGCCACACCTTCAGCAAACAGGCCAACCCGCGGAAGATCCACCGGATGACCGGCATCCAGCGCCGCCTTCAGGCAGGCAGAATCTTCAGCCTCAACGGCAATCACTTTGATTTGCGGCATCAACTGTTTGATAAGCACGGCAACGCCCGCCGCCAGACCACCGCCGCCAACCGGCACAAACACGCGGTCAATGTGGGCATCCTGCTGGAGAAGTTCCAGCGCCAGCGTCCCCTGCCCGGCAATCACCATCGGATGGTCAAACGGTGGCACCCAGGTAAAACCCTGTTGTGCAGAAAGCTCAAGCGCTTTGGCTTTGGCCTCATCGAAGTTGGCACCATGCAGCAGCACTTCACCGCCGAAACCGCGTACCGCATCGACTTTGATATCTGCCGTCGCAGTTGGCATCACAATCAGGGCTTTCACCCCAAGACGGGCGGAGGAATAGGCCACGCCCTGCGCATGGTTACCTGCCGATGCCGTGATGACACCCCGTGCTTTCTGCTCAGCCGTTAAACCCGCCATCATGGCGTAAGCGCCACGCAGTTTAAAACTATGCACGGGCTGCCTGTCTTCACGCTTGACCAGAATGACGTTGTCGAGGCGCGAAGAGAGTTTTTCCATCTTCTGTAGCGGCGTGACCTGCACGGCTTCGTATACCGGAGCGCGTAACACGGCACGCAGATACTCCGCCCCCTCAGGGGCGGCGGATAGGGGTTGCGACTCAGCCATCATTAGCCCCCGAGTTTGGATTTATCGCGTACAGCGCCTTTGTCTGCACTGGTGGCGAGGCTGGCGTAAGCACGCAGCGCGAAGGAGACCTGGCGCTCACGCGATTTCGGTGTCCAGGCTTCGGCGCCGCGGGCATCCTGAGCTTCACGACGTGCCGCAATTTCGGCATCGCTCAGTTGCAGTTGAATGCCACGGTTCGGGATATCAATCGCGATCATGTCACCATCTTCGATGATGGCAATGTTGCCGCCGCTCGCCGCTTCCGGAGAGACGTGGCCAATAGAGAGGCCCGATGTGCCGCCAGAGAAACGCCCATCAGTCACCAGCGCACAGGCTTTGCCAAGGCCCATCGATTTCAGGAAGGTGGTCGGATAGAGCATCTCCTGCATCCCCGGCCCGCCTTTCGGCCCTTCGTAGCGAATCACAACCACATCACCAGCGACCACTTTGCCGCCGAGGATCGCTTCCACCGCGTCATCCTGGCTTTCGTACACTTTTGCCGGGCCGGTGAATTTCAGGATGCTGTCATCCACACCCGCGGTTTTAACGATACAGCCATTCTCGGCGAAATTACCGTACAGCACGGCCAGACCGCCGTCTTTGCTGTAGGCATGCTCCAGAGAGCGAATACACCCTTCCGCACGGTAATCATCCAGTGAATCCCAGCGGCAATCCTGCGAAAACGCCTGCGTTGTGCGGATACCCGCAGGTCCGGCGCGGAACATTTTTTTCACCGCGTCGTCCTGGGTCAGCATCACATCATATTGCTCAAGCGACTGCGGCAGCGTCAGACCCAATACGTTTTTGACTTCGCGGTTCAGCAGACCGGCGCGATCCAGTTCACCAAGAATGCCTAATACGCCACCTGCACGGTGCACATCTTCCATGTGATATTTCTGCGTACTCGGCGCGACTTTACACAGCTGCGGTACTTTGCGGGACAGTTTATCGATATCGCTCATGGTGAAGTCGATTTCAGCTTCCTGGGCGGCAGCCAGCAGGTGCAGAACGGTGTTAGTGGAACCGCCCATGGCGATATCCAGCGTCATGGCGTTTTCGAATGCGGATTTGTTAGCGATATTACGTGGCAGCGCGCTGGCATCATCCTGCTCGTAATAACGTTTCGTCAGTTCAACGATGCGTTTGCCCGCATTCAAAAACAGCTGCTTACGATCGGCATGCGTGGCCAGCAGTGAGCCGTTACCTGGCTGAGAAAGGCCCAGTGCTTCGGTCAGACAGTTCATGGAGTTTGCAGTGAACATACCAGAGCAGGAACCGCAGGTCGGGCAGGCGGAACGCTCAATCTGATCGCTCTGATCGTCAGACACTTTCGGGTCAGCGCCCTGAATCATCGCATCGACGAGATCCAGCTTGATGATTTTGTCAGAAAGCTTGGTTTTACCCGCCTCCATTGGGCCACCGGAAACAAAGATCACCGGAATGTTCAGGCGCAGAGAGGCCATCAACATTCCCGGGGTGATTTTGTCGCAGTTAGAGATACAGACCATCGCATCTGCGCAGTGGGCGTTGACCATGTATTCAACGGAATCGGCGATCAGCTCGCGCGATGGCAGCGAATAAAGCATGCCCCCGTGGCCCATGGCAATCCCATCATCCACAGCGATGGTATTGAACTCTTTCGCCACGCCGCCGGAGGCTTCGATCTGCTCAGCAACCAGCTTACCGAGATCGCGCAGGTGCACGTGCCCTGGCACGAACTGGGTAAACGAGTTTACGACAGCAATGATCGGTTTGCCGAAATCAGCGTCTGTCATTCCGGTGGCGCGCCACAGCGCGCGGGCACCCGCCATATTACGGCCATGGGTGGTGGTGGCGGAACGGTACTTAGGCATGCTCTGTTTACTCCCGTCTGTCTTTCCCCGGCAACGTCGATTATTGGGGGAAATATGAATTTTTTATTGGTTTACTGAATCCAACCAGCCCCATTTATCTTCGGTTTCACCGGTAAAGAGGCCAAAGAATGCTTGCTGAATACGTTTGGTGACCGGGCCACAACGACCCTCGCCCACCTGAATACCATCGACGCTACGAACCGGCGTAATTTCTGCCGCCGTGCCGGACATGAACACTTCATCAGCCAGATACAGAGATTCGCGGGAGAGCGTCTGCTCACGGACTTCCAGGCCCAGATCCTGCGCCAGTTTGATAATCGCATCACGGGTAATACCCGGCAGGGCGGAAGAGGTAAATGGCGGTGTGAACAGCACGCCATCTTTCACTTCGAACAGGTTTTCACCGGCCCCTTCTGAAATATAGCCATTCACATCCAGCGCAATACCCTCCTGATAACCGTGGCGGCGAGCTTCACTACCCACCAGCAGAGAGGAGAGATAGTTACCACCCGCTTTTGCCGCAGTCGGGATGGTGTTCGGCGCGACGCGGTTCCAGGAAGAAACCATCGCATCAATCCCCTGATCCAGCGCTTCTGCACCGAGGTACGCCCCCCACGGGAAAGCGGCGATGATCACATCGGTGGTGTATCCTTCCGGCGGATTCACGCCCATACCCACATCACCGACAAACACCAGCGGACGAATATAGGC
>DFPL01000284.1 GCA_002377245.1 Enterobacteriaceae bacterium UBA3516 | reverse complement strand
CAAGAATGGCCTGGTTTTTCGTAGTTCGACGGATGTGAAAGGATGCAGATATCTTCCTGGGAGCGGATATCTGCCAAAAGATAACTACAAAATACCCTTCAACGCCACGTGGTAGAGCAGCATGATGGTTTTTGCATCGCCAATCACTCCGCTGTCGATTGCCGACAGCGCCTCATCGATCGTCAATTCCAGTACTTCGATATCTTCTCCCTCATCTTCAAGACCACCGCCCTGGCTGACTTTGTCGTCCGCGTGGTACTCCGCAATGTAGAAGTAAAGTTTCTCGGTCACCGAGCCGGGGCTCATGTAGGCTTCGAAGATCTTCTGCACATTCTCAACGCGATATCCGGTCTCTTCTTCTGCTTCCGCTTTGATACGGCGTTCCGGGTCCATGTTATCGAGCAGGCCGGCGGCCGCTTCGATAAGATTGTCCTCATGCCCGTTTATAAAGACCGGAAAACGGAACTGGCGGGTCAGGACAACGGTTTGTTTTGCCCGGTTGTAGAGCAGGATGGTTGCGCCGTTTGCACGGTCATACACCTCTCGATTCTGCCGCTGCCATTCGCCGTTCTGCCTGCGCAGGTCAAAGGTGAATTTCTTTAACGTATACCAGTCGTCGGATAATACTTTACTGTCCGCAATGCGTACTTCTGCACGTTTTGATTGCACGATCGTTCCTCCATACGTAGAGTGGTTATCATAAACGGCAATTTCGTGCATGATCAAGATCAATCGTGCAGCAACAGGAAACAACCATGCTCACCAGCCAACGTAAAAGTCTCATCCTCGAACAGCTCGCCCGCGAAGGGCAGGTGCTATCGAAAACGCTCAGTCAGCAGTTTAACGTGTCGGAAGATACCGTTCGGCGCGACCTGCGAGAACTGGCTGCGGCAGGCGAGTTACAGCGCGTACATGGCGGCGCGCTGCCCGCTTCAGATGCCATAGTGAACTTCGCCGGTCGGCAGTTACTTAACCTTGATTCCAAAAAGCGGGTGGCAAAAAAAGGCGCTGAACTCATTTCTGCGGGGCAGGTAGTGATTATTGACGGCGGCACCACAACGGCGGAGCTGGTGACCTTCCTTCCTGCGGATTTAAACATTACCGTTGTGACTCATAGTCCTGGCATCGCGCTTGCGCTGGTTGAGCATCCCTTGATTGAGGTGATTCTCATCGGTGGAAAACTGTTTAAACATTCCGTGGTGACAACGGGCACGACAGCCATCGAAGGCATTGCCGCCATTCAGGCCGATCTTTTCTTTATGGGAGTGACCGGGATTCATGCGCAGACAGGGTTGACCACCGGCGATTATGAGGAAGCAAGCGTGAAGCGCGCCTTCTCAAGGCGGGCAGCCGAGACCATCGTGCTGGCCTCAGCGGAAAAAATGAATGCGGCATCGCCTTTTGTCATTGGGGAGTTGTCTCTGGCTAACACCATGGTGATTGACGAGGAGATTGAACAGAATCTGCTGCACTCTCTGGAAGCCGCAGGGGTGATGGTGGTGACTGCGCGTCAGGAATAAGTACACAAGGCCAGCCACACGGACTAGCCTTGTATCTGGCCTTTCTTAACCCAGCATTTCCGCGTCCGGTGCCGCTGTTTTTATCTCAATACGTTTAATCGGACCGACAATCACCAGGTAGCTGAAGATTGCCACTAATGCATGAAGCGAGACATAAACCAGCGCCCACTCAAAATGTCCCGTCGCTTTTACGATGTAGCCAATCACCACCGGGGAGACAATCCCGGAGATGTTGCCGCACAGGTTAAAGATGCCACCGGCGGTTCCGGCCATCTCTTTCGGTGCCACGTCGGACATAACTGCCCAACCCAGTGCGCCAATACCTTTACCCAGGAACGCCAGCGCCATAAAGAAGACCACCATATAGATGGAATCCACGTAGTTGCAGAAGATCATCATCATCGACATTATCATTCCGAAGACGATGGGGGTTTTACGCGCAATGGAGAGTGACTGGGTGGCTTTCAGAATACGGTCAGACAATACGCCGCCTAACAGACCGCCCAGGAAGCCGCAAATAGCCGGGATCGCTGCAATAAAGCCCACGGTTTTAATATCCAGATGCTTCTCCATTGCCAGGTAGAGCGGGAACCAGGTAATAAAGAAATAGGTGATAACGGTAATGCAGTATTGCCCAAGATAGATACCCAACAGCATCCGGTTGCTCATCAGTTGTTTCAGCGCACCGGCTTTTTTGCTGGGGGCTTTTTTGATTGACTGTTGGTCCATGTCGACCAGCGCGCCACCTTCACGGATGTAATCAATCTCTGCGGCATTGGCTTTCGGGTGAGAGAGTGGGTTATGAATCACCCTGGCGGCCATGAGCGTGACCAGCAGGCCCAGAAGCCCCATAAAGATAAAAATGGATTCCCAACCCATCGACATCGTCAACCAGCCCATGATCGGGGCGAAGATCACGGTCGCGAAGTATTGTGCTGAATTAAACACAGCGGCGGCCGTGGCGCGTTCCTTTGACGGGAACCAGGCCGCAATAAAACGGCTATTACCGGGCATCGAGGGGGCTTCTGCCAACCCGACGAAGAACAGCAATACCGCAAGGCTAATCACCGCGCCATAACCATCAAAAACGGCCACGAAACCTTGCAGAAGGGTGAAGATGGACCACAGGCTGAGGCTCCACAGGTAGATTTTTTTCGAACCAAAGCGATCCAGCAACCAACCGCCTGGGATCTGCGCAATACAATAGGCCCAGGCAAATGCTGAGAATATCCAGCCCATTTGCCCAGGGTTAATGCCCAGCGCAGAGGACATATCTTTGCCTGCAATTGCCAGCGTTGTACGGTCACCAACGTTGACCGCCGTAACAATAAAAAGCATGATGACGATATGCCAGCGGATATTGGTTTTTTTGGCGTAGGCAACGCCCTCAAGATTATTAACCTGACTCATAAAGAACCACCTCGAAGTTATTAACTTATTCGAAATTTAAAAAAATATTACGTACCGCAACCTTTTATTGTGATTTTTCTTTGGCCGAGCATTGTTTATCTATGCGGGGGACGACTCGTGCAATGTGTGAAAGATAAAGCCGTGAGATGACCGTCACAATGTGCATCTGCATAAACAAACGGCCCTGTTTTTCACCTTTGATGTCAATGCGCTAAAATATTTGAAGTGGATCACACTTTTATCTGGATATTGCGTTTGCTGTTAACATTCTGAATCATTTTATTTCTGACGGTTCTTTACGTTCATTTTTTTATTTTTTGAATAATTACCATTAGGGATTAATTGTTTTTGTTGCCAGCATGGAGTGAATGTAAATAAAAATCGCACAATGCCATGATGATATTTCTCATGCATAATAATAACGATATAGTGAGGGTTTCATATGTATGCCTGATGACGGTTTTCATCAGGCATAGCGGTTGGAAACAGCGAATGCGTATCGCTATTTTTTATTTCTATTGAGATTTAGCCTATTAACACGGTTGTTAAGAAGCCCAGGGGTCAGCGGTTTTCACTGCGCCAGTGTACAAACAGGCCCGACCCGGCAACGGCTGCGGCCCCGACCGGTAACCACCAGAGTGAAACGTCAGCGCCGACGACCAGGCCGCCTGCAATGGCCCCCATTGCGCTACCCAGATAAAGCGCCGACTCATTAAGTGCGACGGCCAGATTGCCGTCGCCATAGCGCTTGCGGACGTCAAGGAGAGCATGGTTTTGCGGCACCTGTAATGCCCAGCCTGCGGCTCCCCACAGGAACAGAGGAAACGCCGCCAGCCAGAGATGCAGATGGGCAGCAACTGGCAGCAAAGCTAATGACAGCGTCAGCAGCGTCATAATCAGCCGGGTTAATGTTGTCGCGCGCAGGCGTGTCGACAAAGGCCCCACGAGGACGCTGCCACAAATGCCACCGGCTCCCCAGATCCCTAACCAGAGTGTAACGGTGCTGAAGCCAGCGAAGGGCATGGAACGCATGAACGGCGCGAGAAAGGTATACATGCCCAGGCTGGCGATGGCGGCCAGGAGTGAGACAGCCAGAATCTTCACTGTCTGGCGATCGGTCAGTAAGCTCATTTTTTGCCGTAAACTGCTCGGGTGACTGGCGGGCAGAGCAGGCAATTTTAGTATCAGGCCGATAAATGCGATGGCGCCCAGGGCTGCGGTTAACCAGAATGCGGCGCGCCAGCCCTGCAAGTCAGCGAGCCACAGGCTTAAAGGCACTCCAAGTACCGTCCCGCTGGCCATGCCTCCCATAATCCATGCGATCCCTTTTCCGGCCTGCCCGGCAGGCAGCAGGGCTGCGCTTGCGCTGATGCTTAATGCCAGATAGACGCCTGCCCCGGTCCCTGCAATCGCTCTTAACAACAGCAATAACCTGTAATCATCAACCATCGCGCTTGCCGCATTAGCCGCAATCAGTATCAGGAGCGCACCCGTTAAAACTTCTCGTTGTCGGTGTGGCGGCAATAACGCGACGGCCACCGGGGAAGCTAGCCCGTAGGCCAACGTAAACGCCGTCACCAGTTGCGCAGCGGCCTGAAGGGATATCTGTAATGATGCGCCAATGGGGACAAGCAGCCCGGCGGTCATGTAAGACGCCATTCCCAGCGTAAATGCCCCCAGGGCGAGGGCAACGATGATGCTGCTCGCCCGGCCATGAGTATGTTTACCGTGGGTTCGGCAGCATGAGTGAGATTCTGATCGCATAATGGCTCCGTCTGTGCAGTAGGGAGCCAATCTGATACGATTTTCAAAGCTATTACAATTTAACACGTTATCCTATTACTAAGAGCAACAGGCACTATGCGCACTCTGGAAAGAACCCGCCAGGATCTGGCGGCATTTTTACGTACCTGCCGTGAACGCACGCAGCCCGAGCAGGTGGGATTACCCGGCGGAGCAAGACGGCGCACGCCCGGTCTTCGGCGTGAAGAGCTTGCAGCGCTGGCAGGCGTTGGCGTCACCTGGTACACGTGGCTGGAACAGGGGCGGGATAGCGGTGTTTCAGCAGATTTCCTTGACCGTCTGGCGCGCGTGCTCAGTCTCAGTGCAGCAGAGCGGCACCATCTGTTTCTGCTTGCCCATAATCGCCCGCCGGTAGAGCAGGGTAAGACCTGGTGTACCGTGCCGCCATTGGTGCTGAGGCTAATGCACGATCTTCCGCACGCGGCCTACATTCTTAATTTACGCTGGGACATTCTGGCCTTTAATTCCGCGGCGGATGCGCTGTTTGGTTTTGTGCGCCATGAACCGATCCAGCGCAATCTGTTGTGGTTAATGTTTATGGATCCTGACCTGCGCGCGCGCTTTGCTGACCCGCAAGTACAAACAGCCCAGGTTATCTCCCGTTTCCGCCAGGATTACGCTCGTGCCGCAAAAGCGACGGACATTGACGCGTTGGTTGATGAATTAGCCACACTTTCGCCTGAGTTCAGGGAGATGTGGCGTGACCAAAGTGTGCCAGCGCCGAGCCCTGGCGTTAGCACGCTCAACCTCAACGGCGAAAGGGTGAATGTTGAGCACACGTCTTTCATTACCGATGCCGATCGGCATCTGCGCATGGTGGTTTATGCGCGCCAACAGGCAGGGTGATGCCTGTTGGAATCAAAGGCCAGCGGCGTTTACTGCGGATCGATAAGCGGAATATGCGGTGCGGCATGGCGCGGCAGATGGCCGGTCAGACGCGGATCCGGGCGCACTTCGACCTGGAATGCGTAAGGCGTGAAGCCGGAACGAATATAAAAATTGAGCGCGGAAGGATGATCGAAGGTGCAGGTATGGACCCAGAATCGCTCAAGTGGTTTCGACCAGGCCAGTTCACTGGCTTTATTGATGACTGCACGTCCCAGCCCTTTGCCGGTGGTGCCCTGAACCAGCCCTAAAAACACCAGTTCACATTGACCTTGCTCGGAAAAATCCAGCTCCAGCAGGCCAATGTCCTCTGCACCATCGCGAATAATATAAATATCGATACTGTCATTATTAAGGATGTTTTTCAGCGTCTGGTCAGGCATAAATAAACGTGAGAACCAAAGCCAGTCCTCTCCCACCTTACGAAAAAGTGCACGGTAGGCGTTCAGGTCATCGCCCTCGAAGGGTGACAGCGTCACGCCTTCGGGCAGGGGGGCCGCGGGGGTGTTTGGTTTTTCCCGCATTTCGAGGCAGGTCACCACCGAGGCAACATGCCCGGCCGGGATATCCGAATAACCAAATGCGATGTTGATGTTAGATGTACTCATTTTTCTTCCTGGATAACGTCCGGTGTTTTTAACAAGTACATCACTATGCCATATCAATATAAATGTTAGATAGCTTCGTTTAATCTGTTACTGATTTTCCTTTTTCACTCCATAAACAAAGCGTTTGGGTGCATGAAGCACCATTAATCGACCATTATGCGCAGAGAAATTATTGACGGATTTGTCATGGACAGTGCGATTGACTCTTAAGAATTTACTCAACGCAGATCACATTTTTAACAACTGAAGATTGTGCTGCGGAATTTAACTCCTGATAATCCGCCGAAATTGCCCATTTTTATTACGGCATGCTACTGCGCAAGCAGGCAAGACCAAAATAGAAATGCTCTCCCGCTAAGGGGAGCGTCTCTGTTTTGGTCTTTTTTTTTGCTCCAACATCAGGGAAACACTATGAACTATAACGAGATAGCAGAAAAAATCCTCCAGGACGTGGGCGGTGCGGCCAATATACGTACGCTTACCCACTGCGCCACCCGGCTGCGTATGGAATTCATTGATCGTCGTAAAGTCCAGGATGAGGCGGTCAGTCAGATCCCAGGCGTGATCAGCGTGGTGGAAAAGGGCGGCCAGTTCCAGATTGTCATCGGCAACGAAGTGCAACAGGTATATCGTCTGCTCAAAAAAGCGCTCCCGGAGACGAAATCGGTAACCGCTGAGGGTAAAGATCCCGCGTCAAACGGGGTAATTACCCGCATTATCAGCGTCATTTCCACAACCTTTACGCCGGTGATCCCGGCGATTACCGGCGCGGGGATGATAAAAGCGCTACTGGCTATTCTCAAACTGACGGGACTTATCAGTGCCACCAGCCCGACTTACCAGTTACTTAACATTATCGCCGACGCCGCGTTTTTCTTCCTGCCGGTACTGCTGGCTTATGGCGCGTCGATGAAATTTGAATGCAACCCGATTCTGGCAATGACGATTGCAGGCGTGTTGCTGCACCCGGGTATAGGGCAGATGATGGCTGCCGGAAAGCCGGTGGACTTTATGGGTATCAACGTCCTGCTTTCTGATTACGCAGGATCGGTGCTGCCGATCATTCTGACCGTCTGGTTGATGTCGTGGGTGGAGCGCTTTGCGGAAAAAGTCTCTCCCTCTCTCATAAAATTCTTTATCAAACCGATGCTTATTCTGCTGGTTACCGCGCCGCTGGCGCTGGTGGTCGTGGGCCCGGCGGGTATTCTGCTTAATGACCTGGTGGCGGCGGGTGCGGCAACCATCGACCGTCACGCCAGCTGGTTGATTCCAATGCTGATGGGCACATTACAACCGTTTTTGATAATCACCGGTACCGCCTGGGCGATGACGCCGATTGCCACCGGACAACTGAGCAAAAACGGCTTCGAGATGATAAACGGGCCTGGCATGCTGGCCTCAAACGTGGCGATGGGGGCGGCGACCCTGTGCGTGGCAATGAAAACCAAAAACAGCAACCTGCGCCAGCTGGCCTCGTCTTCCGGTTTTACTGCACTGCTGGGGATCACTGAACCGGCGCTGTACGGGGTATTGCTCAAATTCCGTCGCGTGCTGATCGCCGCGATGATCGGTGGCGGATGTGCCGGGATGTACGCCGGATTAAGCGGGTTAGTGCGTTACGCTTTTGTCTCGCCGGGACTCGCCGCGCTGCCAGCGTTTATCGGTGAAAATCCGATGAACATCGTTCATGCGTTGGTCACGGTGTCGATTTCTATCGTGGTCACCTTTGCGCTGACATGGGTGTTTGCTTTTAAAGAGGTGGAAGAAGCGGCAGTGGCGCCACTGAGTACCCCTCAGCCGTCTCTCACCCCGAATGCATCAGGCGAGAGCGTCATTGCTAGTCCGCTTAAGGGTGACGTTGTCACTTTATCTGAAGTTAATGATGACGTCTTCTCCGGCGGTTTGCTGGGCGAGGGTGTCGCTATTCGTCCGAAGGAGGGGGTATTAAAAGCACCGTTTGACGGCAAAGTGATGATGTTCCTGCCGTCCTGCCATGCAGTGGGCTTGCAGGATGCCAACGGCCTTGAACTGCTGATTCATATTGGTATTGATACCGTCAATCTTAATGGTCAGCACTTCAGTTCGTCTCTGAAAGTGGGTGACGAAGTGAAGGCCGGTGAGACGCTGATTACCTTTGATATTGCCGCCATCGAACAAGCCGGTTATGACCTGATCACCCCTGTTGTCGTGGTGAACGGTGACGAGCACGCCACGTTACGCATGACGACGGCCACCTCGGTGACCTTTGGCGATGAGCTGATGGTGAAGTCAACAAACGGGAGCCTTCAATGATTTATAAAAACGCGGCGCATTTTCCGGAGGGTTTCCTCTGGGGAGCCTCCACCTCGGCCTACCAGGTTGAAGGCGCGTGGAATGAAGACGGTAAAGGCCCCTCGGTTGTCGACATGCTCACCCATCCCCAGGGTACGGCGGATTTCCGTGTCGCCAGCGACCATTATCATCGCTTCGAAGAGGATGTGGCGCTGATGGCGGAAATGGGGCTGAAGGCCTACCGTTTTTCGGTGGCCTGGTCCCGGGTCATCCCCGATGGGGACGGTGAGATCAATCCTGCCGGTCTGGATTTCTACCGCCGCCTGATTGCTGCCCTGAATCGCCACCAGCTCACCCCTGTCGTTACGCTTTATCATTTTGATTTGCCGTGGGCGCTGGAGCAAAAGGGCGGCTGGCTGAATCGCGATACAATCGAATCTTTTGTCCGCTACGCCGAGCTGTTGTTCAACCAATTTGACAGCCAGCTGCAGCTGAGGTTGCCCAATCATTAACAGTACACGCCGATGAT
>DFPL01000300.1 GCA_002377245.1 Enterobacteriaceae bacterium UBA3516 | reverse complement strand
AGTCGCTTGTCTACGCCAGCTGGCTCTGCGTTCCCCCCAACATAAGGAGACGTTGATGACCATTGCAGATCATCTCGAAGAAAGAGGAAGACGAAAAGGGTTTCGTCAGGGACGAAAAGAGGGCCACGATGCAGGACACAAAGAAGGACAAAAGGCAGAGGCGCTGCGTATCGCCAGACAGATGTTAAGCCGTGGGATTGAAAAGGCGTTGGTGCTGCAAATAACGGGTCTAAGCGAAACCGAACTGGCGCACATTTCGCACTGAGTGCGCCAGATTTTCCATCTCAGAGCAGGCCTTTTTGCGTGAGCGTCCGTCGGGTGGCGACGTTAAGATCATAGTCAGCCAGATCGGCCGGGTTCACCCACGCCCAGTCCTGAAACTCTTCATTAATAGTGACGTCACGGTTAGCGCTGATGCAGTCAAAAATCAGGTAGATCATATAGATTTCCTCTTTACTGCCATCAGCGTACGTTTTTATGCGTAGGTCATCGCTAAACGTCCAGGGGGTGATGGTTTCAAGAATGAGCTTATCGCCTAACTCTTCACGTATCTCTCTTCGCAGCGCCTCTTCTATGCGCTCTCCCGGTTCAACGCCACCGCCCGAAAGTGCCCACTGCCCTGGAAAAACCCCACGGTCATCGGCCATTTTACAGAGCAGATAGTCCCCCTGGTTTTGAATCAGTGGGCACACAATCGTCCTTTGTCTCATTGCATAGTCCTTATTAAAAGAAGGGTATTGGTTATACCACCATCAGGCTCAGGATGCAGTTGATACTGTGAATGGTATAAAAAGCGACGATTGATGTAACAAATCATTTTTAGTTCACTCTTTGCAAAAAAAATGATCTTACAATCAGCGGCTTTGATTGCTTGATACTTTTTGCGCGGAACGTTAAATGAAAAAAATTGCTTATATGGGCGTTGCTGCCCTGCTGCTGGCCTCTGCCGGTGCGAATGCTATTAGCCTGAGCGGCCAGGTTGGCGAGCACTACACGAACCTGGGGGTAGGCATGGGGACCGAGAGCAGCGGCCTGGCCTTAAGCGGCAACTGGGCGCACAGCGATGACGATGGAGACATCGCCGGCGTTGGGCTGGGTTATAACATCCCGCTGGGCCCCTTCATGGGAACCGTTGGGGGCAAAGGTGTCTACCTTAACCCTAACGCCGGCAGTGAAGGTTATGCCGCAGCCGTGGGCGGCGGTCTGGCCTGGCAGGTTAGCGACAGCTTCCGTCTCTTCGGTGAGTATTACTATTCGCCGGATTCGCTTTCCAGCGGCGTGGAAGATTATAAAGAAGCGAATGCCGGGGCACGTTTAACCCTGATTCGCCCGCTGAGTATCGAGGCTGGATACCGCTATGTGGATATGACAGGCAAAGACGGCAAACGTGATAACACCGTTGCTGATGGCCCATACGTAGGTGTAAACGCCAGCTTCTAATTATCCTCTCCGGCGCGGCCTCCGTCGCGCCAGTTTCTTACCTCCTTTCTTCCTCTCATGCGTTATAGTGTTTTGACCTCTATTGCTGGAGAAAATAATGTTAAACGTGGAGATGCTGTCAACCGGTGATGAAGTGCTGCATGGGCAGATTGTCGATACCAACGCAGCCTGGCTGGCAGACTTTTTCTTTAATCAGGGTTTACCCTTAACGCGGCGTAATACCGTTGGCGACAACCTGAATGATTTGATTGCCATTTTGCGTGAACGCAGTGAACACGCTGATATTTTGATTGTTAACGGTGGGTTAGGTCCAACCAGTGATGACCTCAGCGCGCTCGCTGCGGCTAAAGCCAAAGGTGAAGAACTGGTTTTACATGAAGAGTGGCTGGTACAAATGGAGCGCTTTTTCAGTGAGCGCGGACGGGTTATGGTGCCGAGCAATCGCAAACAGGCAGAAATTCCAGCGAGTGCAGAGCTGGTGGATAATCCGGTCGGCACCGCCTGTGGCTTTGCCGTGCAGCTAAACCGTTGCCTGATGTTTTTTACCCCAGGTGTGCCCTCAGAGTTCAAAGTGATGGTGGAGAAAGAAATTCTGCCTCGCCTGCGCGCTCGGTTCACGCTCCCGGAACCGCCGGTTTGCCTGCGACTGACCACGTTTGGTCGTTCTGAAAGCGATCTGGCGCAAAATCTGGCGCATCTGTCGTTGCCGGAAGGTGTGGTGATGGGCTATCGCTCATCGATGCCTATTATTGAGCTCAAGCTTACCGGTCCGGCAGAGCATAAACAGGCAATGGAGGCTATCTGGCCGGAAGTCCAGTGGGTCGCGGGTGAAAGCCTGATTTTTGAAGGCACGGTAGGCCTGCCTGCTTTGCTTGCGCAAAAGCTGCGCGAGCGCCAGCTCAGCCTGACGCTGAGCGAGCAGTTCACGGGCGGTCTGGTGGCACTGCAACTGTCCCGTGCGGGGGCGCCGTTGCTGGTCAGCGAAGTGTTACCGTCGCAGGACGAAGCTTTGTTACAGGCGGCGCGCTGGGCGGCAGGTCTGCGAAACCGCCACCTGGCCGGGCTTGCTCTGACCGTCACCGGGCTGGAAGAGGAGTTCCTGAACTTTGCGCTGGCGACGCCGGAAGGCACGCATGCGCTACGGGTAAAATTCAACACCACCCGATACAGTCTGGCGGTCCGTCAGGAGGTGTGTGCGATGATGGCGTTAAATATTTTACGCCGCTGGCTGAACGGTAGAGATCTTGCCAGCGATCACGGCTGGATCAATGTCGTCGAGTCGTTAACCGTCGAATAAGTGCATTCCCTCCCGTGGTCGGGAGGGTTCTTCCTTCTAACGCAGCGCCTGCGCCAGCAGGGTGAAAGGGTGTTCGCAGCGTTTGCTGGTGGACATCTCAATCTGCCATTTACAGGTTTCGCAGTCACTGATCACCAGGTCCGCACCGCTCTCCTCTATCTGTCGGAACAACGGCTCACCAATAGCCTGTGAGGTGGGGTAGTTTTCACTCTTAAAGCCATAGGTGCCCGCAATGCCGCAGCAGCGCGAGTCCAGTACCGTCAATTCCAGCCCAGGGATGCGTCGCAGCAGATCAAGGGTGTAATGCGTCCAGCCCATTTTCTCCATATGACAAGGGGTGTGATAGACCACTTTTAGCGGCAGTTCGCGTAACGGTAACGCGGCCCCTTCCGCCAGTTTTCGCCACACCCAGCGGGTAGCCAGATCGATATGCGCACGCAGGTGCTGGTTATCCACATCCAGCACGTGCGGATATTCATCGCGCAGCGTAAAGGTACAGGTTGTTGACGTCGCAATGACCTGCAACCCATCTTCATTCACCTTCTGCTCAATGGCCCGCAAATTAACGTTGGCCTGTTTTTTGGCTTTTTCGATATAGCCGTTAGCGATGAGCGGCACGCCGCAGCATTTTTCCTGGTGCAGCAGTTGTACACCAATGCCCATGGCATTGAGTACCTTCAGCATGTCTTTGCCGAGTTGGGGATTGTTGTAATTCACGTAGCAACCGTGAAAAAACGCCACCTGCTGAGTGAAGTTTTTCTGTTGCTCGGCGACGGAACGGTACCAACGGCGGAACGTGCCGCTTGAATATTTCGGCAGCGTGCGGCGATGGTCAATTTTGAGCGCCGCGTCCAGCAACTGACGCACTGGCTTGAGTCCGGTTGCGGCATTAATCAATGGCGCAAAGGGCGTTGAGATCGATCCCATAAAATCGGTATGGCTGAGGATGGCATTGCGTAACGAGCGGCTTTGGGGAGGATGCTGTGCCCTGGCGCGCTGGATAAGATCACCGATTTTAACGCCGGATGGGCAGGCCGTTTCGCAGCGTTTGCAGTTGGTGCAATATTTTAACGCTTCGTCGAATAACGCCGGATCTTTGAGCCGCAGGCGTTCACCATCCGGCCCTGACTGTTTCGGGCCCGGATAATGCGGATTCACAGCACTGACCGGGCAGACCGTGGTACAGGCGGTACATTTAATGCAGCTTTCAAATTGAGTGGTTATCATTTGCTCTCTCCTGACGCGCCAATCCGATCGGCAGCAAACAGCGCCGTTGTGGCGCATACGCCGCCACCGCACCCTTGCGCCACGGCGTCAAAGCCCCCTAAAACGGAACCGATGACATAGAGATTCTCGATAGGCGCGCCGCCACGTTGCGCGCGGAGCTGGCGATCGGTTATCACGCCAAATTGCTGCCAGGGTTGTGCAGCGAATACATCGTCCCGATACCAGTGTTCGCGCCCTTCGCTCTGCAATACATCAAGGCCAAAAACGGCTTCGCGTACGCCGGTGCGTTCGGCTATCAGCCCATTGCTGAAGAAACTGCCGCTGGCAAGCACGACATGTTTCGGCGTTAACGGAATGTCTTCGTGCTTGCGTGTCCAGACGTGGGTGACTCGCCCCCCTGCAATATCGGCATTCACGACTTCGTCTCCGGGCATCCAGGTCCCACCGAGACGCACAAAGCGCTGTTGCAAAAGGGTCTGCATGCGCGTGCCGGGTACCGAAGGGGGCAGCGTCGGCAGGAGGAAAAGGGGGCAGGAGAGTTGCTGATTGAGTTGCGCAAAAACGTCACTGTTTACCAGACCAAAACAGGCAGGAAAATAAAGGATGTCGTAGCGGCGACTTAATGGCAAAAGTGCGCGATAGGGTGCAGAAAAGTTTTCCGGTTTGTCCAGCACCCGGGCGATGTTTACCGCCCGGAATTCACTCGGGTTGTCGCGCAAGGCGTCGAGAACGGGCAGCTCAATCTCTTCAGCACTGACATTCACACCACGCTTTCTCAGTGAGGCCGCCGCCAGCGCTGGCTGGAAGTCGAGAAAACCGCTAATACCCACAATGCCAATCGTTTTGCTGGCATCGGGTTTATGTGGAACCTCGGTTGGGCTAAGCCACGCCTGACGAAAAGTGCCTAACGGCGTCACGCGCTGATGCGGTGTGTCCACATGGCCTTGCGTGGCAAAGCCGCATTCTGCCAGCAGGTTCTGTGCCAGCAGAGCGTAGTGACGGACGCGTTCGGCGCCGAGCAGGGCATACGGATGCGGGCTTTGCATCGCTTGTAGCGCAGCAATGCCGGTGTCCAGACTGTTCACTGGCTCGCCGTTTGGCAGATGCGAGAGCAGGTCGAGTGAGCCGGAAGAAAAACTGAGCGCACTCTGCCCACGGCTGACAATCGCGCAGCGCTGACCCTGTTCCTGTAAACGAATACCGCAGAGTAATCCAGCCAGGCCGCCACCAATAATGACCGTATCAAAGTTCATGCTCAGACTCCTTTTCCAGCCCGCACAGCCCCTGGTAGACCCAGCGGGTGAATTCGCTTTCGCGCAGCGCATCGCCCCAGGCGACGGGTTTTATCCCTTTCCAGCGTTCATTGAGAAAGGCTGAAAGCTGATCGATGGACTGGGCTTCGGTGGTCACCCGCAGGCTGGCAAGTAACCCCGCCGCGCGGCAGGCGCATAATTCCCCCTGACAGGTTCCCATCCCCACGCGTGTGCGCCGGCGTAAATCCAGCAGCGAATTCACGTTGAGATTTTCCACTGCATACTGAACCTCGCCAGCGGTTACCGCTTCACACTCGCAGACGAGACTGCGGTTGTGGCGATGGCTTCCCAGCCAGTCCGGGGTACGATCCCCGTGACGATAAACGGCCGAACCGCGCAGCGGCACGGGCAGGGAGATGATTTTTTGCAGCGTCTGCTCCGTCGGCTGCTGAGAGCCCGGCAGGGGCGTAGTGGCGGTGGTGCAGGACGCGCTATGGTTCAGCTTGCGACACACTGCGTCGGTTGCCCACTCTGCCATCAGGCGGTAGGTCATCAGTTTGCCGCCGGTGATGGTAATGAACCCCTCCATGCCGTCTCGTTCTGCATGGTCGAGCAGGACAATGCCGCGGCTGACGTTACGCCCGGTCGGATCATCGTCACTGGCGACCAACGGACGCACACCCGCATAGGCGCGCAGCACGCGCGTTTGCGCCATACGCGGGGCCAGTTTTTCCCCTTCACGAAGGAGAATCTCGACCTCCTCGGGGGTGACACGCGTGTTATCAATGTCGTTGTAATCAATGTGGGTAGAGGTGGTGCCAATCAGAGAAATGGTGTCGCCAGGCACCAGGATGTCGGCATCGGCAGGCTTACGGCAGCGGTTAATCACCTGCTGATTGATACGATGATCGAGAATGAGCAGTGCGCCTTTCGCCGGGAACATGCGAATGCGGAGATCGGCGTATTCCGCGATATGTTGCCCCCAAATGCCGGCGGCGTTCACCACCACGGGGGCATGTAATGCATATTTTTCCCGCGACTGGGGGTGAAGCAACTGCACACCGCTCACCCGGTCGCCCTGGCGAATCAGGCCACATACGGCATGCCCGGTTAATATCACTGCACCGTGTTCGCGCGCATCAAGCATATTACTGGCGGTCAGGCGAAAGGGGTCGACGGTGCCGTCTGGAACGCGTACCGCGCCGATGAGCGCCGGGTTTACGGTTGGCTCAATGCGTAGCGCTTCTTCAGGTGTCATCGCCTGCGCAGAGATGCCCGCTTTCTGGCAGGCAGCAATAAAGTGTTGCTGCCAGGCCAGATCGTCCTCCGGCAGAGTAATGAACAGCCCGCCGGTCGGCTCAATACAGTGACGGGCGATACGCTTGAGGATCTGGTTTTCGGCGATGCATTCCCGCGCTGATTCATTATCGGTCACCGCGTAGCGTGCGCCACTGTGCAGTAGCCCGTGATTGCGGCCCGTCGCGCCAGTGGCGATATCATGCCGTTCGACCAGCGCAACCCGCAGCCCCCTTAGTGAGCAGTCGCGCGCAATCCCTGCCCCGGTTGCTCCCCCGCCAATAATGATGACATCGAAGTCAGTCGCATTGCTCATCGTCATGTCCTTCCATAGCGAAATTATTTTTATTATTTAGCCACACTGTCACTGTGGTTTGTTTGATATCGCGCATATTCGAACAAAAAACGAAAGCGGGAAGGGTGTTTGATGCGTGAAACTGGAGCTTTGTCATAATTCTGTAACATAAAATGCGACAGTTGGTTTTTTCTTATTAGACTTTCCTTAATATTGCGGCCAGAGAAACACACTGTAGTTTCGTTTTCACTCATAGCAGCCATAAATCATGAAAAACATACGCCACGGAGGCTTAGATGCTGAGTATTTTTAGACCGGAACCCCATCGGGCGCGCGTTCCATCCGACCAGGTCGATCCCCTTTACCGCCGTCTGCGCTGGCAGATTTTTCTGGGCATTTTCTTCGGCTATGCCGCTTACTATCTGGTGCGCAAGAACTTTGCCCTGGCGATGCCCTATCTGGTGGAGCAGGGGTTCTCGCGCGGCGATTTAGGTTTTGCGCTGTCCGGCATTTCTATTGCCTATGGATTTTCGAAATTCATCATGGGCTCGGTGTCGGATCGTTCGAATCCGCGCGTGTTTCTCCCGGCCGGTTTGATCCTCGCTGCGGCGGTCATGCTGTTTATGGGCTTTGTGCCCTGGGCGACCTCCAGCATTGCAGTGATGTTCGTCCTGCTGTTCCTGTGCGGCTGGTTCCAGGGGATGGGATGGCCGCCATGCGGGCGCACCATGGTGCACTGGTGGTCGCAGAAGGAGCGTGGCGGCATCGTCTCAGTCTGGAACTGCGCGCATAACGTGGGGGGCGGGATTCCACCGCTGCTGTTCCTGCTCGGCATGGCCTGGTTTAACGACTGGCGGGCGGCGCTCTATATGCCAGCGTTCGGCGCCATTATCGTGGCGCTCTTTGCCTTCGCTATGATGCGCGACACGCCGCAATCCTGCGGCTTGCCGCCGATTGAAGAGTATAAGAACGACTATCCGGATGATTACAGCGAGAAGGCTGAAGAGGAGCTGACGGCGAAGCAAATCTTCATGCAGTACGTCTTCCCGAACCGTCTGCTGTGGTATATCGCTATCGCTAACGTGTTCGTTTACTTACTGCGTTACGGCATTCTGGACTGGTCACCGACCTACCTGAAAGAGGTGAAACATTTCGCGCTGGATAAGTCTTCATGGGCCTATTTTCTGTATGAATATGCCGGGATCCCTGGGACCTTAATCTGCGGCTGGATGTCGGACAAAGTCTTCCGTGGCAACCGTGGGGCAACCGGCGTCTTCTTTATGACGCTGGTGACCATCGCCACCATTGTCTACTGGCTTAATCCGGCTGGTAATCCTGGCGTCGATATGGCCTGTATGATCGTTATCGGCTTCCTGATTTACGGTCCGGTGATGTTGATTGGCCTGCACGCCCTTGAACTGGCACCAAAAAAAGCCGCCGGCACCGCTGCGGGCTTTACCGGCCTGTTTGGGTACCTTGGCGGGTCAGTGGCCGCCAGTGCGATTGTCGGGTATACCGTTGATTTCTTCGGCTGGGATGGCGGCTTTATGGTGATGATCGGCGGCAGCATTTTGGCGGTGTTACTGCTGATTGTGGTGATGATCGGCGAACGTAAACATCATGCCGAGATCGCGGCGAAGCGTCAGTAAAGCAATAAAAAAGGGCCGTAAGGCCCTTTTTACATTTCAATCTCAATATCCCCTTTTGCCCTGCAACAACAGGGCAAAATCTCATCGGGCTGGATAAATGCCAGCGGCTCGGTCAGCCAGTCAACCTGGCCTGAGACCAGTCGGCAGCGGCAGGAGCCACAGTAGCCTTCCCGACATTGATACTCTACCGTTACCCGATGCGATTCGAGTGCCACCAGCAGAGAAGGGTGCTCTTCCTGGCACATCAACTGCGTGCCAGTCAGACGCAAGGTTACGCGTGTCATCAGAGCTGGAAGTTGCTCAGGTCGTCAGTGTCGACTTCAGAGTCGATCTGACCGACCAGATAGGAGCTGACTTCCACTTCCTGTGGGGCAACCTGCACGTTATCCGAGACCAGCCAGGTGTTGATCCACGGAATCGGGTTAGAGCGGGTCTGGAACGGCAGATCCAGGCCGACCGCCTGCATGCGGATATTGGTGATGTACTCAATATACTGCCACAGGATGTCTTTATTCAGACCGATCATGGAGCCGTCGCGGAACAGGTACTCAGCCCACTCTTTCTCCTGAACGGCTGCCAGCACAAACAGGTCATAGCACTCTTGTTTGCACTCTTCGGCAATTTCCGCCATCTCCGGGTCATCGACGCCAGAACGCAGCAGATTGAGCATATGCTGCGTGCCGGTCAGATGCAGGGCTTCATCACGCGCAATCAAACGGATGATTTTGGCATTGCCTTCCATCAGTTCGCGTTCGGCGAAGGCAAAGGAGCAGGCAAAGCTGACGTAGAAACGGATCGCTTCCAGCGCATTGACGCTCATCAGGCACAGATAAAGCTGCTTTTTCAATGCTCGCAGGCTGACGGTGACGGTTTTGCCATTAACGGTGTGGGTGCCTTCACCCAGCAGATGCCAGTAGCTGGTCATCTCGATCAGGGCGTCATAGTAGTGAGCAATCCCTTCCGCACGTTTCTGAATCTGCTCGTTGGTGACGATGTCGTCAAACACAAGAGAGGGATCGTTAACGATGTTACGGATGATGTGCGTATAAGAGCGGGAATGGATCGTCTCGGAAAACGCCCAGGTTTCAACCCAGGTTTCCAGCTCAGGAATCGAGATCAGCGGCAGCAGCGCCACGTTCGGGCTACGCCCCTGAATGGAATCCAGCAGCGTCTGATATTTCAGGTTACTGATGAAGATATGTTTTTCGTGATCCGGCAGAGCCTGATAATCGATGCGGTCGCGGGAAACATCCACTTCTTCCGGACGCCAGAAAAAGGAGAGTTGCTTTTCGATCAGCTTTTCGAAGATGTCATATTTTTGCTGATCGTAGCGCGCCACGTTCACCGGCTGACCGAAGAACATCGGTTCCAGCAGCTGGTTATTTTTCGTCTGTGAAAAAGTGGTATAGGCCATTCGGTGTGAGTCCTTTGTGGGATGAGCGCCGGATGGCGGTGCAAGCACCTTATCCGGCCTACAAGCCGTGCAATCGTTGGCCGGGTAAGCGTAGCGCCACCCGGCATCGTTCATCAAATCTTACATGCGCCGCTTTCGCAGCCATCATCCTGAATCGACGGAGCCAGATCGTCCTGGGCATCTTCAGCACCGTCACGGGTGTTCTGATAGTACAGGGTTTTCACGCCGAATTTGTAGGCGGTGAGCAAGTCTTTAAGCAACTGCTGCATCGGCACTTTTCCGGACGGGAAGCGTGTCGGATCGTAGTTGGTGTTGGCAGAGATCGACTGATCGATAAATTTCTGCATGATGCCAACCAGTTGCAGGTAGCCATCGTTGTTTGGCATTTCCCACAGCAGCTCATAGTTGTTTTTCAGCAGCTCATAGTCCGGCACAACCTGACGCAGGATGCCGTCTTTTGACGCTTTAATGCTGACATGACCGCGCGGCGGCTCAATGCCGTTGGTGGCGTTGGAGATCTGCGAAGAGGTCTCGGACGGCATCAGGGCAGAGAGCGTTGAGTTGCGCAGACCGTGCGTTTTCACGGATTCACGCAGTGCTTCCCAGTCATAGTGCAGCGGCTCGCTGGTGATCGCATCCAGGTCCTTCTTATAGGTGTCGATCGGCAGAATGCCTTTCGCGTAAGTGGTTTCATTGAACCACGGGCAGGCACCTTGCTCTTTCGCCAGTTCGTTAGAGGCTTTCAGCAGGTAATACTGAATGGCTTCAAAGGTCTGGTGAGTCAGGTTGTTGGCGCTGCCATCGGAGTAGCGCTTGCCGTTCTTCGCCAGCCAGTAGGCGTAGTTGATAACACCAATACCCAGAGTACGACGACCCATAGCACCGCGTTTGGCAGCCAGAATCGGGTAATCCTGATAATCCAACAGGGCATCCAGTGCACGCACCGCCAGCACGGCCAGATCTTCCAGCTCATTGAGGTTTGAAATGGCACCCAGGTTAAATGCAGAGAGGGTGCACAGTGCGATTTCACCGTTTTCATCGTTCACGTCGTTCAGCGGTTTGGTCGGCAGAGCGATTTCCAGACACAGGTTAGACTGACGCACCGGCGCAACCACCGGATCGAACGGGCTGTGGGTGTTGCAATGGTCGACGTTCTGAATGTAGATGCGGCCGGTAGACGCACGCTCTTGCATCATCAGAGAGAACAGTTCCACCGCTTTAACACGCTGCTTACGGATGCTGTCGTCTTTTTCATATTGGGTGTACAGACGTTCGAATTCATCCTGATCGGCGAAGAACGCATCGTACAGGCCCGGTACGTCAGATGGGCTGAACAGGGTGATCTCTTCGCCTTTGAGCAGACGGGTGTACATCAGTTTGTTGATCTGTACGCCGTAGTCCATGTGACGAACGCGGTTGCCTTCAACGCCACGGTTGTTTTTCAGTACCAGCAGGCTTTCTACTTCCAGATGCCACATCGGGTAGAAGAGGGTGGCGGCACCGCCGCGTACTCCGCCCTGCGAGCAGGACTTCACTGCGGTCTGGAAGTGTTTGTAGAACGGAATACAACCGGTATGGAACGCTTCACCGCCGCGGATCGGGCTGCCCAGCGCACGGATACGACCGGCGTTGATGCCGATGCCTGCACGCTGGGAGACATATTTCACAATGGCGCTGGAGGTGGCGTTAATCGAATCCAGGCTGTCGCCGCACTCGATCAGAACGCAGGAGCTGAACTGACGGGTCGGGGTACGCACACCGGACATGATGGGCGTCGGCAGTGAGATTTTGAACAGGGAGACCGCATCGTAGAAACGCTTAACGTAGTCCAGGCGGGTCTCGCGCGGATAGCCGGAGAACAAGCAGGCGGCGACCAGCATGTACAGGAACTGCGCGCTTTCGTAGATTTCACCGGTCACACGGTTCTGGACCAGATACTTACCTTCGAGCTGTTTGACCGCCGCGTAGGAGAAGTTCATGTCACGCCAGTGGTCGATAAACCCGTCCATCTGCTTGAACTCTTCTTCCGTGTAGTCTTCCAGCAGATGCGTGTCGTATTTGCCCAGCTCAACCATTTTGACGACGTGATCATAGAGCGCAGGCGGTTCAAACTGACCGTACGCTTTTTTACGCAGGTGGAAAATGGCCAGACGGGCGGCGAGATACTGGTAATCCGGCGCGTCACGAGAAATGAGGTCCGCAGCGGCTTTAATAATGGTCTCATGGATATCAGAGGTCTTGATACCGTCGTAAAACTGGATGTGGGAACGCAATTCCACCTGGGAGATAGACACGTTGGTCAGTCCCTCTGCCGCCCAATCCAGCACCCGATGAATTTTGTCGAGATTGATGCGTTCAGTGGCGCCATCGCGCTTTGTCACCAGTAGACTCTGATTCATGTGAAATTTACCTGTCCGTGAAGAGAAATATCCCCCATTTATCCACAGTTCAGCCTTGTGACTAACTCTGTGGATAAATACTATATATAGGGGGTTTTAGATAAGAGAAACGCTATATGGTGAGTATTCTAGTAAGGATTCTTTTGAGTACAAGAGTTGATTTTGACGTTAAATTCAGGTTGCAGAAGGGTAATAAACCCTAAGTCCTCGTATCATAAGGCCTGGCGAGGATGTCAATATTCGATAAAAAAAAATGAAATTTTGATCAAACGCTGATTTCTTCATCGGGAAGGGGAGATTGCGCAACCGTGGTCGCGCAATCTCTATAAGAATAATGAATAACGTCAGACGTTTTTTGCCGTTGTATGCAACATATAATTAACATCCACACCCGGTGCCAGTTTAAAACTGTTCAACAGCGGGTTGTAATGCAGCCCCGTCATGTGGCGTTCCTGCAACGTGGCCTCAGCGGTCCAGCCTAAGAGTTCAGCAGGCTTAATGAACTTTTTCACATCATGGGTGCCCTTAGGCACCATCTTCAGCACATATTCTGCGCCAACCACGGCCATAAGCCAGGCTTTGCCGTTACGGTTAATGGTGGAGAAGAAAACGTGGCCGCCGGGTTTGACCAGCTTCGCGCAGGCACGTACCACCGACTGTGGGTCGGGGACATGCTCCAGCATCTCCATACAGGTGACCACATCGTAACGCTGCGGATTTTGTGCCGCATGGTCTTCGACCGTTTCCTGGACATAATCGACAGCAATGCCGTACTCAAGCGCGAGTAAACGAGCCACCTGTAAAGGCTCAAAGCCCATATCGAGACCGGTGACGGTTGCGCCTTCGCGGGCCATGCTTTCTGCCAGAATCCCGCCGCCGCAGCCCACATCTAATACGGTTTTACCGAATAAGCCGCCGGCACGCTCGGCGATATAGCCAAGGCGCAGCGGGTTTATGCGATGCAGGGGCTTAAATTCACCTTCCAGATCCCACCAACGTGATGCCACGGCTTCAAACTTGGCAATTTCGGCGTGGTCAACGTTTTGAGCAACCGATGTTTTTTCGGCATTCATGGGCGCAATGACTCCTTTTTATTCAAGACGAATGAGTATAACAGTCCGCAGGCGTGAATAAAGCGTTGTGCGGGGTCTTTCCATTTACCTGATTCATTACGGTTGTGTTATAATTTGCGACCTTTGAATCCGGGATACAGTAGAGGGATAGCGGTTAGATGAGCGACCTTGCGAGAGAAATTACACCGGTTAACATCGAGGAAGAGCTTAAAAGCTCCTATCTGGATTATGCGATGTCGGTCATTGTTGGCCGTGCGTTACCAGACGTCCGCGATGGCTTAAAACCGGTTCACCGTCGCGTACTTTACGCCATGAACGTATTGGGCAATGACTGGAATAAAGCCTACAAAAAATCTGCCCGTGTCGTGGGTGACGTCATCGGTAAATACCACCCTCATGGTGATACCGCCGTTTATGACACCATCGTCCGTATGGCGCAGCCATTCTCATTACGTTACATGCTGGTTGATGGTCAGGGTAACTTTGGCTCGGTAGACGGCGACTCCGCCGCAGCGATGCGTTATACGGAAATCCGTATGTCGAAAATCGCGCACGAGCTGATGGCCGATCTGGAAAAAGAGACCGTCGACTTCGTTGATAACTACGATGGCACGGAAAAAATCCCTGATGTTATGCCGACCAAGGTACCAAACCTGCTGGTGAACGGCTCGTCAGGTATTGCCGTAGGTATGGCAACCAATATTCCTCCGCATAACCTGACGGAAGTGATCAACGGTTGCCTGGCCTACATTGACGATGAAAACATCAGCGTTGAAGGGCTGATGGAACACATCCCGGGGCCGGACTTCCCGACGGCGGCGATCATTAATGGTCGTCGCGGCATTGAAGAAGCCTACCGCACCGGTCGTGGCAAGATTTACATTCGTGCGCGCGCAGAAGTTGAAGCGGACGCGAAAACCGGCCGCGAAACCATCATTGTGCATGAACTCCCGTATCAGGTGAACAAAGCGCGCCTGATTGAGAAAATTGCCGAGCTGGTGAAAGACAAACGCGTTGAAGGTATTAGTGCACTGCGTGACGAGTCTGATAAAGACGGTATGCGCGTGGTCATTGAAATCAAACGTGATGCGGTCGGTGAAGTGGTTCTGAACAACCTCTATTCGCAGACGCAACTGCAGGTTTCTTTCGGTATTAACATGGTGGCATTGCACCATGGTCAGCCGAAAATCATGAACCTGAAAGATATTCTTTCTGCCTTTGTGCGCCACCGCCGTGAAGTGGTGACCCGCCGTACCATTTTCGAACTGCGCAAAGCGCGTGACCGTGCACACATCCTTGAAGCCCTGGCCGTAGCCCTGGCAAACATTGATCCGATCATTGAACTGATCCGCCGCGCGCCGACCCCGGCTGAAGCGAAAGCAGGCCTGGTAGCGCGTGCATGGGATCTGGGTAATGTGTCAGCCATGCTGGAACGTGCAGGCGACGATGCGGCGCGTCCGGAGTGGCTGGAGCCAGAATTTGGCGTACGCGACGGTCAGTACTACCTGACCGAGCAGCAGGCCCAGGCGATCCTGGATTTGCGCTTGCAGAAACTGACCGGCCTTGAGCATGAAAAACTGCTCGACGAATACAAAGAGCTGCTGGAACAGATTGCTGAACTGCTGCATATCCTCGGCAGCGCTGACCGTCTGATGGAAGTGATCCGCGAAGAGCTGGAGCTGGTCCGCGATCAGTTTGGCGACGAGCGCCGCACGGAAATCACTGCGAACAGCGCTGACATCAACATCGAAGACCTGATCAACCAGGAAGACGTTGTTGTGACCCTCTCTCACCAGGGGTACGTGAAGTATCAGCCGTTGACCGACTACGAAGCCCAGCGTCGTGGCGGTAAAGGCAAATCTGCGGCACGTATTAAAGAAGAAGACTTTATTGATCGTCTGCTGGTGGCTAACACCCATGACACCATCCTGTGCTTCTCAAGCCGTGGTCGCCTGTACTGGATGAAGGTCTATCAGTTGCCGGAAGCCAGCCGTGGCGCGCGTGGTCGTCCGATTGTTAACCTGCTGCCGCTGGAAGCCAATGAGCGTATTACCGCCATTCTGCCAGTGCGCGAGTATGAAGCAGGCGTGAGCGTGTTTATGGCAACCGCCAGCGGTACCGTGAAGAAAACGGCGCTGACCGAGTTCAGCCGTCCGCGCTCTGCCGGTATCATCGCTGTTAACCTGAATGAAGGTGATGAACTGATTGGCGTCGATCTGACCTCGGGTCAGGACGAAGCCATGCTGTTCTCTGCCGCCGGTAAAGTGGTGCGCTTCAAAGAGGACGCGGTGCGTGCAATGGGCCGTACGGCAACAGGTGTGCGTGGTATCAAACTGGCGGGTGAGGATAAGGTCGTTTCTCTGATTATTCCTCGTGGCGAAGGTGCGATCCTGACCGTGACGCAAAACGGTTACGGTAAACGTACTGCCGAGGGTGAATACCCGACTAAATCCCGTGGTACTCAGGGTGTTATCTCTATCAAGGTCACCGAGCGTAACGGTTCCGTGGTGGGCGCGGTGCAGGTAACTGACACCGACCAAATCATGATGATCACCGATGCGGGTACGCTGGTGCGTACACGTGTGTCGGAAATCAGCGTGGTTGGGCGTAACACGCAGGGCGTGATTCTGATCCGTACTGCGGAAGATGAAAACGTGGTGGGCCTGCAGCGTGTTGCTGAGCCAGTGGATGACGAAGAACTCGATTCCATTGATGGCAGCGTCGCGGAAGGGGATGAAGATATCGCCCCGGAAGTTGACGATAGTGCGGCAGACGAAGCCGACGACGCCGACGCCGACGAATAATCTGACTTATCAGGGCCGGTTCTCCGGCCCTTTCTCTTTCCATTGCGGCACTGGCGATTTAACGCTAATTTAACCTCAATTTATTTATCCCCCCAGGCGGAGCTTCCCCAGGTTGAAATACCTCGTCTCTTTTCGCAGTACCCTCAAGGTCTCCCGTTACCTTTTTCGCGCGCTGGCGCTGGTACTCTGGTTATTGATTGCCCTGTTTTCGGTGTTCTACATCGTTACGGCTTTGCGTGACAAAGAGGCGGAAATTCGTCAGGAAATTAATATCAGTGCCGATCAGGCCCAGCGGTATATTCAGCGCACCTCAGACGTGATGAAAGAGCTGAAGTATATTGCGGAAAATCGGCTGACGGCGGAAAACGGTATCCTTGCCACGCGTGGACTGAACGCCAGAAATGACGTGCCAGAATTTCAGTCCTTGTTTCCCGATTCTGACTGTTCGCGGATGGGCACAGCCTGGCGTGGTTCACTGGAGTCCCTGGCCTGGTTTATGCGTTACTGGCGTGACAATTTTTCCGCGGCTTACGATCTCAATCGCGTCTTCCTGATCGGCAATGAAAATCTCTGCGTGGCGGATTTTGGCCTGCGCGACGTGCCGGTTGAGCGGGATAACACCCTGAAAAACCTGCATGAGCGGATCATGAAATACCGCAACGCTCCCCAGGAAGAGCGAGGTAATAACCTCTACTGGATGAGCCAGGGCGCGAGGCCTGGGGTCGGATATTTCTATGCACTGACGCCGGTTTACCTGGGAAATCGCCTGCAGGCGCTGCTGGGAACCGAACAGTCCATCCGGGTGGAAAATTTCTTTACGCCGGGTAGTCTGCCGATGGGGGTGACGATACTCGATGAAAACGGTCATCCTCTTATCTCGCTGGCCGGGCCGGAAAATCGTCTTGAGATTGACCCACGCTGGATGCAAACGCGCACCTGGTTTGGCTACACATCCGGCTTCCACGATCTGGTGCTGAAGAAGACCCTGCCACCGTCTTCACTAAGCATTGTCTACTCCGTACCGGTCGACCTGGTCCTTGAGCGCATCCGGATGCTTATTCTGAATGCGGTGCTGCTGAATATTCTGGTGGGGATTGCCCTCTTTACCCTCGCTCGAATGTACGAACGGCGTATCTTTATTCCCGCCGAAACGGACGCCCAGCGGCTGGAGGAGCACGAACAGTTCAACCGTAAAATCGTCGCTTCAGCGCCGGTGGGGATCTGTATTTTACGCACTCAGGACGGGACCAATATCCTGAGTAATGAGTTGGCGCATAACTACCTCAACATGCTGACGCATGAAGACCGGCAGCGGCTAACGCAGATTATCTGTGGTCAACAGGTCAACTTTGTCGATGTGCTGACCAGCAACAACACCAATTTGCAGATAAGCTTTGTCCACTCGCGTTACCGCAATGAGAACGTGGCGATCTGCGTGCTGGTGGATGTGTCTGCGCGCGTCAAAATGGAAGAGTCCTTGCAGGAGATGGCGCAGGCAGCGGAACAGGCGAGCCAGTCAAAATCAATGTTCCTCGCGACCGTCAGCCACGAGCTGCGCACTCCGTTGTATGGCATCATAGGTAACCTCGATCTGTTACAGACCAAGACCTTACCGCAAGGGGTCGACCGGTTGGTGACGGCGATGAATAACTCGTCCAGCCTGCTGCTAAAAATCATCAGCGATATTCTCGATTTCTCGAAGATCGAATCCGAGCAGCTCAAAATCGAGCCGCGTGAGTTCTCACCGCGAGAGGTGATGAACCATATCACGGCAAACTATGCGCCACTGGTGGTGCGTAAGCAGTTGGGTCTCTACTGTTTTATTGAGCCGGATGTTCCCGAAACGCTCAACGGCGACCCGATGCGTTTGCAGCAGGTCATCTCTAACCTGCTCAGCAACGCGATTAAATTCACCGATATTGGCTGCATTATTTTACATGTACGCAGCGATGATCATTACCTCAGCATTCGGGTACGCGACACCGGAGTGGGGATTCCCGGGAAAGAGGTGGTCCGTCTGTTTGATCCCTTCTTCCAGGTGGGAACCGGCGTACAGCGTAACTTCCAGGGCACCGGGCTGGGGCTGGCGATATGTGAAAAACTCATCAGCATGATGGATGGTGATATTTCCGTCGATACGGAACCGGGTATGGGAAGCCAGTTCACTATCCGCATTCCACTGTATAACGCCGTGGCCCCCTTGCCGCTGGACGTGGACGGCTTGACGAACACCTGTTGCTGGCTGTCGGTGCGAAATGCCTTCCTCTCCAGCTATCTCCAGACCTTGCTTGCGCACAATGGCATTCTGGCCAAACCCTGGGATGGGCGCGAGCTGGATGCGCAGGATACCTTCATTACCGATGATGACCTGCCGGCAGCGTGGAGCGGCCGCGCGGCGCTGCAGTTCTGTCGCCGCCATATTGGTGTTCCGGTTGAGCGTGCGGCTGGTGAATGGGTGATGAGCGTCGCGTCGCCTCATGATGTGATTGCGCTACTGGGGCATATTTATCGTATCGAAGCCGATGTGCAGGACGCCGGCAATACGCTGGCCTCGCCGGGAAGCGTTGAAGCGCAGAACGAGGATCTGATGATACTGGTCGTTGACGATCATCCCATCAACCGTCGCCTGCTCGCCGATCAGTTGGGATCGCTCGGTTATTACTGTAAAACCGCAGCGGACGGGGTTGATGCCCTTAATGTCATGAGCAAGAACAAGATTGATATCGTCCTGAGCGATGTCAATATGCCGAATATGGATGGGTACCGTCTGACGCAGCGCATTCGCGAAATGGGG
>DFPL01000026.1 GCA_002377245.1 Enterobacteriaceae bacterium UBA3516 | reverse complement strand
CCCCCGCGCTCCCCGCCAGGAAAATCGCCGCTCGCGCGGTCCACTCAGCGTGTGCCTTCAGGCTTATCGGGGACGGGCGAAGGTAACGTCCCTGTAAAGTCGCCCTCTCCGCGCATCCCTGCGCGGCGCCCCGTCCTTACGGATACGCTTCATCGATCTTCAGCCGGACCCTGTCATCGCTGTAAGTTTTTTATTCTCATTTCACGGTGTTATCGCTGTAACACTTGAGAGGGATCTGGCGTGGAACAGGATTCAGTGTTTCACTCGCGCCATAAAGTATGCATCCACATACTCACCGTTACGCAGAGCAAATTTCTTGCCGGTGCCTTCCACTTCAAAACCAAACCTGCGGTAGAGCGCCAGCGCCGGGGCGTTGTCGACGAAAACCGTCAGCTCAATGCGTTCAATGCGCAGCCAGTTATCGCAGAGATTCACCATTTCACGCAGCATGACGCTGCCCACACCTCGTCCACGGAATTCGCTGGAAACACTGATACCAAAGGTCGCAACGTGGCTGCGGCGTGGACTTTGCTCGACATCCACCACTAAATGCCCGGCGACGACATCATCAATACAGGCCACAAGATGGCGACGGCCGGGGCGCGGTTCCAGCCGCTCCTTCCACATGTCCATAGAAGGATGAGGAAGTTGTAGCGTGTCGTGATAGACCTCCGGATGCGCATTGATTTGACGTAAAGGCTCAGCGTCACGGGCTTCGGCATGGCGGATCACGATGCTATTCATTTCCTTTCTCCTTGTTGAATGTTCCCTTTCAACTTCACTGAGTTGCCAAAGCGAGTCAAGCAGCATTTTTTGCAAAAAAGGGGTAGACAAGTGCGAATGATAATGATTATTATTGCCATGCGTTCAGGGAAACCTATGCGGTAATCCTGAAAGCACGACATTGCTCACATTGCTTCCAGTATTTCTTAGCCAGCCGGGTGCTGGCTTTTTTTTTGCTCGTTTAACCCGGCTGTGGATTTATCGCTTTTCTCAGGAGGCGCATCTGTTTTCAATCCCACGACGTTGTTCTTCGTCTGAACGGGCGGCTGAACATCGGCCTGACCGGTAAACTGGCCTCCTTTTTTTATGGCCAATTGCCGATACGCCAGGGTGCCATTTATTCGTCCATTTTCATAGATTTCAACGGTATCTGCGAGGCATTGCCCCTGAATCGTACCGTCAATAATCAGTTCGCGGCAGATAACATTTCCTTCCACCGAGCCCGTGCGCATGACCTTGATCAGACCTTCGGGCGCGGTGATATTGCCGTGAAGACTCCCGTGAATGTAGACCGGGGTCGACGAAACGATGTTGCCTTCCACATGAACATCACTGGCGATAACCGTATTGGTATGTTTTTCCGCACCGCTGGCTGCTGCTTCACTCACCGGGGCAGGGGGCGTATGCATGGCAGGTACTTCAGAGGACTTTTGTTTTTTAAACATCGGTATTATCCATCCTTGAACGAGTTGAATGATAAGAGCAGCAACAGCCAGCAATCCTGCTGAGCGGGCTGCGGTATGTGCACCCAGGCACCAGGCCAGCAGGGCAAGCAGCCACAATAAACAGGTGAGGTTGAGCAGGTAATACTTCCTTTCCATAGACGGCTCCTGAGCCACCTTTCCAGTCTGTTAGCGACGCGAGTGATGACCTGTGAGTGCAAAAATGCGGCTCTCTTATGCGGAATTCCGCGGCTTGCGTCAAGGTCTGAAATAGCACTTTAGGAATAATAAGTCATTGTATCTGCTTGTTTTATTCAGAATAAAAATGCTGTTGATACAAGCCATTGTGGCAATGAATGTTTAATCTCAGAGGCTCGGCGGTTTTTATCACTGGCTGACTGCGCTAAGGTTTAAAGCTGCAACGCTCAACAAGGAAAGGATCATGACCTTACACTGCGCATTTATCGGTTTTGGTAAAAGCACGACCCGTTACCATCTTCCCTACGTTTTGAACCGCAAAGATAGCTGGCATGTCGCCCATATTTATCGCCGCAGCGCGAAGCCGGAAGAGCAGCATCCGCAGTACCAACATATTCATTTCACCAGCGACCTTGATGAGGTGCTCAACGATCCCGAGGTCAAGCTGGTGGTGGTTTGTACCCATGCTGACAGCCACTTTGAATATGCAAAGCGGGCGCTGGAGGCGGGGAAAAACGTGCTGGTCGAAAAGCCGTTTACGCCGACCATGGCCGAGGCCATTACCTTGTTTACGCTGGCGAAAAGCAAAGGTCTGACCGTCACGCCGTATCAGAATCGCCGTTTTGACTCCTGCTTCCTGACGGCTAAAAAGGCCATTGAAAGCGGCAAGTTAGGTGAGATTGTCGAAGTGGAGAGCCATTTTGACTATTACCGTCCGGTTGCGGAAACGAAGCCAGGCCTGCCGCAGGATGGTTCTTTTTATGGCCTGGGTGTTCACACCATGGATCAAATTATTTCACTGTTTGGTCGCCCGGATCATGTCGCTTACGACATCCGCAGTCTGCGTAATAAAGCGAATCCTGATGATACCTTCGAGGCGCAGCTGTTCTTTGGTGACCTGAAGGCGATCGTTAAGACCAGCCATCTGGTTAAAATCGATTACCCGAAGTTTATCGTACACGGCACCAAGGGGTCGTTCATAAAATTTGGTATCGACCAGCAGGAAACCAGCCTGAAAGCCAACATCATGCCTGGTGAACCGGGCTTTGCGGCTGACGATAGCGTGGGTGAGCTGGAATACGTCAACGAAGCCGGTGAGAGCGTACGCGAAACGCTGCCCCCGGAAAAGGGCGACTACGGTCTGGTCTATGATGCGCTTTATGCCACGATGGTGAGTGGGGCGGAAAATTACGTCAAGGAATCTGACGTTCTGACCAATCTGGAGATCCTTGAAAGGGCATTTGAACAGGCCTCTCCTGCCACGGTAACCCTCGCAAAGTAAGCGATTCTGGCAGAAAAGTAGTCGTTCATTTTTTTTGAACAGAGGCGTCAATTTTCACCCTCTATGATTGCGGGTCGATCGGGTACACACTGGCTCCATCGAAACGAACACGAGGGTGAAAACATGATTTACTTACGCAAAGCAAACGACCGTGGCCACGCAAATCATGGCTGGCTTGACTCCTGGCATACCTTTTCGTTTGCCAACTATCACGACCCTAACTTTATGGGCTTTTCCGCACTGCGCGTTATCAACGACGATGTGATTGATGCGGGGCAGGGGTTTGGCACCCATCCTCATAAAGATATGGAAATCCTGACCTATGTGCTGCAGGGTGCCGTTGAACACCAGGACAGCATGGGTAATAAAGAGCAGGTTCCGGCGGGTGAGTTCCAGATTATGAGTGCCGGTACCGGGGTACGTCACTCCGAGTACAACCCGAGCGCGACCGAGCCGCTGCGTCTGTATCAGATCTGGATTATCCCAGAAGCGACGGGCATTACGCCACGCTATGAGCAGCGTCGTTTTGATGCGAAGCAGGGCCGCCAACTGGTGCTGTCCCCGGACGCTCGCGAGGGTTCGCTGAAAGTGCACCAGGATATGGAGCTGTATCGTTGGGCACTGCTGAAAGATGAGCAGTCGGTGTACCAGGTGTCAGCAGATCGCAAAATCTGGATCCAGGTGGTGAAAGGTGACGTGACTATCAATGGCACGAAGGCGACCACCAGCGATGGTCTGGCTATCTGGGATGAGCAAGCCCTGTCGATTCACGCGGACAGTGACAGCGAAATTCTGCTCTTTGACCTGCCGCCAGTTTGATCCGGCTTAAATAAATGACTCAACCTTCTGGTTAACACCGGAAGGTTGAGTGTTGTCCGTGATAAACTGAGCCATTGTTTCTCAGCTTATTACTTCAGGACGATGAAAAAGAAAAGACCCGTACTACAGGATGTGGCCGATCGCGTGGGCGTGACCAAAATGACGGTCAGCCGTTTTCTGCGCAATCCGGAGCAAGTCTCCATCGCACTTCGGGGAAAAATAGCGGCCGCGCTTGATGAGCTGGGTTACATTCCTAATCGCGCCCCTGACATTCTCTCTAACGCCACCAGCCGTGCGGTGGGCGTTCTCCTCCCTTCCTTAACCAACCAGGTGTTCGCTGAAGTTCTGCGCGGCATTGAAAGCGTCACCGATGCTTATGGTTATCAAACGATGCTGGCCCACTTTGGTTACAAGCCGGAGATGGAAGAAGAGCGTCTGGAATCTATACTCTCCTGGAATATTGATGGTCTGATTTTGACCGAGCGTACCCACACGCCGCGCACTCTGAAGATGATCGAAGTGGCAGGGATTCCGGTGCTGGAGCTGATGGACAGTGTAACGCCTTGCCTGGATATTGCCGTCGGCTTCGATAACTTCGAAGCGGCACGACAAATGACGGCCGCTATCATTGCCCGTGGTCATCGCGGTGTGGCCTACCTGGGTGCACGTCTGGATGAACGTACTATCATCAAACAGAAGGGGTATGAGCAGGCGATGCTGGACGCCGGGTTAACGCCTTACAGCGTGATGGTGGAACAGTCTTCTTCTTATTCCGCCGGTATTGACCTGATGCGTCAGGCCCGACGCGAATACCCGCAACTGGATGGGATTTTCTGTACTAACGATGACCTGGCCATTGGCGCCGCCTTTGAGTGTCAACGTTTGGGACTGAGAATTCCTGATGATATGGCGATTGCCGGGTTCCATGGACATGACATCGGTCAGGTGATGGAGCCGCGTCTGGCCAGCGTACTGACGCCGCGTGAGCGCATGGGGCGCATCGGTGCGGAACGCCTTCTGGCGCGGATTCGCGGTGAAACAGTTACGCCGAAATTGTTAGATTTAGGTTTCACTTTGTCACCGGGTGGATCAATTTAGTCTGACAAATTTGAACTAGCTCACACTTATTCACTTCTGGCACGAATGGTTATTGCTTCTCCATTTCCCCGGCAGGACAATGTTACCGATAACTGTTACCCGTAACAATTCTCTTTGTCTCAGTGGGAGCTACGCTTTGAGCACGACTAATCTTGAAAACCGCGTCTATGTCCTGATGGGCGTTTCTGGCAGTGGTAAATCCGCTGTCGCCAGTGAAGTGGCGCATCAAATTCATGCCGCGTTTCTCGATGGCGACTTCCTGCATCCGCGCAGCAACATCACCAAAATGGCCGCAGGCGAGCCGTTAAATGATGACGATCGTAAACCCTGGCTGCAGGCGCTGAACGATGCCGCCTTTGCGATGCAACGCACCAACAAAGTGTCGCTGATTGTCTGCTCTTCTCTGAAGAAGCGCTACCGTGACCTGCTGCGTGACGGCAACCCGAACCTCTCCTTTATCTACCTGAAAGGCGATTTTGACGTGATCGAAAGCCGCCTGAAAGCGCGTAAAGGTCACTTCTTCAAAACGCAGATGCTGGTGACGCAGTTTGAAACGCTTGAAGAGCCAGCTGCGGACGAACGCGACGTGCTTATCGTCGATATCGACCAGCCGCTGGAAGGGGTTGTTGCCAGCACCATTGAAGTGATTAATAAATAAAGGCAGTGGTTTTGAGTACATTAACGCTTGTTTTAACAGCAGTAGGCTCCGTTTTGCTGCTGCTGTTTTTGGTGATGAAAGCACGTATGCATGCTTTCGTTGCCTTGATGGTGGTTTCTATTGGCGCAGGCCTTTTTTCCGGCATGCCGCTCGTTAAAATTGCGGCAACGATGGAAAAAGGCATGGGCGGTACCCTGGGCTTCCTCGCGATTGTTGTCGCTCTCGGTGCCATGTTCGGCAAAATTTTGCATGAAACCGGCGCGGTAGATCAGATTGCCGTGAAGATGCTCAAGTCCTTCGGCCATAGCCGTGCGCACTATGCGATTGGACTGGCGGGTCTGATTTGTGCCTTGCCGCTGTTCTTTGAAGTGGCCGTGGTGCTGCTGATAAGCGTTGCCTTTTCTATGGCGCGCCATACCGGCACAAACCTGGTGAAGCTGGTCATTCCGCTGTTTGCGGGTGTGGCGGCGGCGGCGGCATTTTTGCTGCCGGGGCCTGCGCCGATGCTGCTTGCCTCTCAAATGCATGCGGATTTCGGCTGGATGATCCTGATTGGCCTGTGTGCGGCTATCCCGGGCATGCTGATTGCCGGGCCGCTGTGGGGCAATTTTATTAGCCGCTATGTTGAATTGCACATCCCGGACGACATCTCCGAGCCGCACCTTGGCGAAGGTAAAATGCCGTCATTCGCCTTCAGTCTGTCGCTGATTCTGCTGCCGCTGGTACTGGTAGGTCTGAAAACGATTGCCGCGCGTTTTGTTGCAGAAGGTTCCGATCTCTACAACTGGCTGGAGTTTATCGGCCACCCGTTCACCGCGATTCTGGTGGCTTGCCTGGTGGCAATCTACGGGCTGGCGATTCGTCAGGGCATGGCGAAAGACCGCGTGATGGAAATCTGTGGTCAGGCGTTGCAGCCTGCCGGGATTATCCTGCTGGTGATTGGGGCAGGCGGCGTGTTCAAGCAGGTTCTGGTGGATTCCGGCGTGGGTCCGGCACTGGGCGAAGCGCTGACCGGAATGGGGTTGCCCATTGCCGTGACCTGTTTCGTGCTGGCCGCCGCCGTGCGCATTATTCAGGGGTCGGCTACCGTTGCCTGTTTAACGGCGGTAGGTCTGGTGATGCCGGTGATTGAGCAACTGAATTACTCCGGCGCGCAGATGGCTGCATTGTCTATCTGTATTGCAGGCGGTTCGATTGTGGTGTCACACGTTAACGATGCGGGCTTCTGGCTGTTCGGTAAATTTACCGGGGCGACGGAAGCACAAACCCTGAAGACCTGGACGATGATGGAAACCATCCTCGGCACAACCGGCGCGATTGTCGGGATGATTGCGTTTTAGCTGCTGAGCTGATGCCCTTGTCTCCCTCTCCCTGTTG
>DFPL01000025.1 GCA_002377245.1 Enterobacteriaceae bacterium UBA3516 | reverse complement strand
ATTTCGACGATCTGATCCTGCTGCCTACGCTGCTGCTGCAGCGCAATGAAGAGGTGCGCGAACGCTGGCAGAACAAGATCCGCTATCTGCTGGTGGATGAGTACCAGGATACCAACACCAGTCAGTATGAGCTGGTCAGATTATTGGTAGGGCAGCGGGCGCGTTTCACCGTCGTGGGTGACGACGATCAGTCGATTTACTCCTGGCGTGGCGCGCGTCCACAAAACCTGGTACTGCTGAATGAAGATTTTCCGGCCTTGCAGGTCATCAAGCTTGAGCAGAACTACCGCTCCTCAGGGCGTATTCTGAAAGCCGCAAACATTCTGATTGCCAATAACCCCCATGTGTTTGAAAAGCGCCTTTTCTCTGAGCTGGGCTATGGTGCTGAACTGAAAGTGCTGAGCGCAAACAATGAAGAGCACGAAGCGGAACGCGTCACCGGCGAATTGATTGCCCATCACTTTATCAACAAGACGGAATACAAGGACTACGCCATCCTGTACCGTGGGAACCATCAGTCCCGCGTGTTCGAAAAATTCCTGATGCAAAACCGCATTCCTTATCGTATTTCCGGCGGGACATCTTTCTTCTCACGCCCCGAAATCAAAGACTTGCTGGCGTACTTACGGATCCTGACCAATCAGGATGATGACAGCGCTTTTTTACGCATTGTGAACACCCCTAAACGTGAAATCGGCTCGGCGACGCTGCAAAAGCTGGGTGAATGGGCGATGGTTCGTAATAAGAGTCTGTTCGCGGCCAGCTTCGATGTGGGGCTAAATCAGACGCTCACCGGTCGTGGCTATGAATCATTAACGCGTTTTACCCATTGGCTGGGAGAAATTCAGCGACTGGCAGAACGTGAGCCTATCTCAGCGGTACGCGATCTCATTCATGGCATCGATTACGAATCCTGGCTCTACGAAACCTCACCCAGCCCGAAAGCCGCTGAAATGCGAATGAAGAACGTCAACACGCTCTTTTCCTGGATGACAGAAATGCTGGAGGGGGATGAGCTCAATGACCCGATGGCACTGGACCAGGTGGTGACGCGTTTTACGTTGCGCGACATGATGGAGCGGGGTGAGAGCAATGAAGACCTGGATCAGGTGCAGTTGATGACCCTGCATGCCTCGAAAGGTCTGGAGTTCCCCTATGTCTTTATGGTGGGCATGGAAGAGGGCTTCCTTCCGCATCAGAGCAGCATTGATGAAGATAACATCGACGAGGAGCGCCGACTGGCTTATGTCGGTATCACCCGTGCGCAAAAAGAGCTGACCTTTACGTTGTGTAAAGAGCGACGTCAGTACGGGGAGCTGATGCGCCCTGAGCCGAGCCGCTTCCTGCTTGAATTACCCCAGGATGATGTTATCTGGGAACAGGAACGTAAGGTCATTACCGCCGAAGAAAGGATGCACAAGGGGCAGGCTAACGTCGCCAACATTAAGGCCATGCTGGAAAGGGCGAAAGGGAAAGCGTAGGAGTGAGCGTTGCCCGGCACAAGGAACAGGCCGGACACATCGATTTACAGCACCGCGAGCGGCCAGTGGACATAACTTTGCCACTGGCTTTCCTGCTCAATCAGCTCCGCCCCCAGCGGATGACACGCCAGCCAATCCTGTGGCAAGCGCAGCGTCAGCTTTTCTCCTTCGGCCGTGAGCGTGATAGCCGGCAGCAAATCGTCACGACGACGACTGGCAAAAATAATCGCCAGGCGCAGCAAACGACAAAGGTGTTCTGCAACGCGCGGCGGAACGGCGTTCTGCTGATGTAACGAGGAGAGATCGACCGTATTCGTCTGGTTTAACAGCAAGGTGGCCAGCAGTTTTTTCTGCGCAGGCGTAAAACCAGGCAAATCCAGATTTCTCACCAGCCAGGCCGCATGTAACGGTGCCTGCTTGAACTCAATGCTTAAACCGATTTCGTGTAATTCACTGGCGACCTGCAGAATTTCGATGCTGTATGCATCCAGATCCCAGGCGGCAGATACGCTGTCTGCGAACAGGGCGGCCAGAGTAGAGACGCGGTGTGCCTGATCGGTATCAATGATAAAACGGCGTTGAATATTGCGCAGCGTGCGGCTGCGAATGTCCTGATCGACGGTCAGATGTAACATCCCATAGACCAGCCCTTCGCGAAGCGCACCGCCCGCCAGGGTCATACTCTGAATGTTCATTTCAGTGAAAATGGCAATCAGAATGGCAAGGCCGCTTGGGAAAACCAGCGCACGTTCCAGCGTCAGGCCTTCAATCTCAAGCTCTTCCAGGCGACCGCATTGAATCGCCCGCTGCTTTAACTGCTGAAGTTTAACGAGGGTGATGCGCTCATCCATGCCCTGCGCCATCATGATTTCCTGCAGCGCCTGAACGGTGCCGGAAGCGCCGACGCAAACCTGCCAGCCATGACGGTGCAGTTCAGCAGCCACCGGGCGAAGCACTTCGCGCGCCGCCTGCTCTGCGGCAGCGAAATTTTCCTGCCCCAGATTACGATCGGTAAAGAATCGCTCAAGCCAGGTAACACATCCCATAGAGAGACTGAAAAGGGAGGTGGCCTGTGCGCCAGTCCCAGTGACCAGTTCGGTGCTGGCGCCACCTATGTCGACAACCAGACGGCGGTCAGAGCCTCCGGTGGTATGGGCAACACCCTGATAGATCAACCGGGCTTCTTCTTCACCGCTGATCACCTGGACCGGGCAGCCGAGAATTTGCTGGGCTTTGGCGATAAATTCGCTCGCGTTCACCGCCAGGCGCAATGTTGCGGTAGCGACTACACGAATTTGAGCGGAGGGAATATCCTGCAAGCGTTCTGAAAACAAACGCAGACACTGCCAGCCGCGCTCCATGGCTTCCTGCGACAGAACATTTTCGCGGCTCAAACCCGCCGCAAGGCGCACTTTGCGCTTCACGCGGGTCAGCGTTTGAATACTGCCTGCCACCTCGCGAACAACCAGCATATGAAAACTGTTTGAGCCTAAATCAATAGCGGCATAAAGCGAGGCGGAAGCGAGCATGTTTTTTAACCTGAACGACGACGATTACGTGGCGCGCTATTACGGCGCGGACCATTACCTGAACGCGATCGAACCAGACGTTTCGCAGGGGGCAACTCGGTTAACAATGCATCCGGATTGTATTTACTCACTGGAATCGAGTGACCCGTGTAAGTTTCAATCGCTGGCAAGTTCAGTGCGTACTCTTCACAGGCAAGGCTGATAGAATGGCCGCTGGCACCTGCACGACCGGTACGCCCGATGCGGTGAACGTAATCTTCGCAATCGTCCGGCAAGTCGTAGTTGAAGACGTGGGTCACTGCAGGGATGTGCAGGCCACGAGCCGCGACGTCGGTTGCCACCAGGATGTCCAGATCGCCACGGGTAAACTCTTCCAGGATACGCAGGCGTTTTTTCTGCGCCACGTCGCCGGTCAGCAGACCCACGCGGTGCCCATCGGCTGCCAGGTGGCCCCAGATATCTTCGCAGCGGTGCTTGGTGTTGGCGAAAATGATGGCGCGATCTGGCCACTCTTCCTCGATCAACGTTTGCAGCAGACGCATTTTCTCTTCGTTTGACGGATAGAAAAGCTCTTCTTTAATACGGTGGCCGGTTTTCTGTTCCGGTTCGACTTCAACGTATTCCGCGTTGTTCATCTGCTCAAACGCCAGCTCGCGTACCCGGTAAGAGAGGGTGGCAGAGAACAGCATATTGAGGCGTTGAGTGACCCCAGGCATACGGCGGAACAACCAACGGATATCTTTAATAAAGCCCAAATCGTACATACGATCGGCTTCATCAAGAACCACTACCTGGATAGCTCCAAGGTTAATGTGATTCTGCTTTGCGTAATCAATGAGGCGACCGGTGGTGCCGATAAGGATATCGACGCCGCTCTCAAGCACTTTTAACTGCTTGTCATAACCGTCACCGCCATAGGCGAGGCCCAGTTTCAGGCCAGTGGTTTGTGCCAGAGGTTCGGCATCAGCATGAATTTGAACCGCTAATTCACGGGTTGGTGCCATGATAATGGCGCGCGGTTGATTAACCTTGCGATCGTCAATAGCAGGATGAGAAAGCAAATAATGGAACGTTGACGTTAAAAACGCCATCGTTTTGCCGGTACCGGTTTGCGCCTGCCCTGCAACATCACGGCCAGCCAGCGTCAGCGGGAGGGCCAGTGCCTGTATGGGCGTACAATTATGAAAGCCTTTAGTTTCAAGGGCTTCAATCACCTTAGGGTGCAGGGCGAAGTCGGAAAACTTCTGTTCTGTTAAATGTGTTTTGCTCATAGTGTGGTAGAATATCAGTTTACTATTGCTTTACGAAAGCACATCCGTTCAAATAAACGGGGTGAAATAAAGTCAACCTTTAGTAAGGTTATGCTACATACACTAACAAGGTAGACATAATCCTGTGGAGTAAATATGAGCGATAAAATTATTCACCTGACTGACGACAGTTTTGACACGGATGTACTCAAAGCGGACGGGCTGGTTCTCGTCGATTTCTGGGCAGAATGGTGCGGCCCGTGCAAAATGATCGCCCCGATTCTGGATGAAGTCGCTAGCGAGTACGAAGGTAAACTGACCGTCGCGAAGCTGAATATTGACCAAAACCCAGGTACGGCACCGAAGTACGGTATCCGTGGTATTCCGACCCTGCTGCTGTTTAAAAACGGCGAAGTGGCAGCGACCAAAGTGGGCGCACTGTCCAAGGGTCAACTGAAAGAGTTCCTGGACGCCAACCTGGCGTAACCCCTCGAATCTCAGCCGGCGCGCCAGTCTTCCTAAATTAAGGGGATCGCTGGACGCCCGGCTTCAGTCGTGCTAATTTAGTTTTGACTTCGTTTTGAACATACCTTGTAGTTTGAACCTTGTATTACCCGATACTTCCCGCTGAGAACTTTTGTTGCGAGAGAAGTGGATAGATTCCGGGCTTGTCACTTAATTCCGTCTTGTCGTTTCAGTTCTGCGTACTCTCCTGTGACCAGGCAGCGATTGGACATGAGTGATGGCCGTTAACAGGCATGGATGACCCTGCCATACCATTCACAACATTAAGTTCGAGTTTTACCCCGAGTTTAAGAACCCACACCATTATGAATCTTACCGAATTAAAGAATACGCCGGTTTCTGAGCTGATCACTCTCGGCGAAAATATGGGACTGGAAAACCAGGCTCGTATGCGCAAGCAGGACATTATTTTTGCCATCCTGAAGCAGCACGCAAAGAGTGGCGAAGATATCTTTGGTGACGGTGTACTGGAGATATTGCAGGATGGATTTGGTTTCCTCCGCTCTGCAGACAGCTCCTACCTCGCCGGTCCTGATGACATCTACGTTTCCCCCAGCCAAATCCGCCGTTTCAACCTCCGCACTGGTGATACCATTTCTGGTAAGATTCGTCCGCCGAAAGAAGGTGAACGTTACTTTGCGTTGTTGAAAGTTAACGAGGTTAACTACGATAAGCCGGAAAACTCGCGCAATAAGATCCTGTTCGAGAACTTAACCCCACTGCACGCAAACTCTCGTCTGCGTATGGAGCGTGGTAACGGTTCTACCGAGGACTTAACCGCTCGCGTATTGGATCTGGCCTCGCCGATCGGTCGCGGTCAGCGTGGTCTGATTGTGGCACCGCCGAAAGCCGGTAAAACCATGCTGCTGCAGAACATCGCGCAGAGCATCGCTTATAACCACCCAGACTGCGTACTGATGGTTCTGCTCATCGACGAACGTCCGGAAGAAGTGACCGAGATGCAGCGTCTGGTTAAAGGCGAAGTGGTTGCTTCCACCTTCGACGAACCGGCCTCGCGTCACGTTCAGGTTGCTGAGATGGTGATCGAGAAGGCGAAGCGTCTGGTTGAGCATAAGAAAGACGTTATCATTCTGCTCGATTCCATTACCCGTCTGGCGCGTGCTTATAACACCGTGGTGCCTGCTTCCGGTAAAGTACTGACCGGTGGTGTGGACGCCAACGCCCTGCATCGTCCGAAGCGTTTCTTCGGTGCTGCACGTAATGTCGAAGAGGGCGGTAGCCTGACCATTATCGCGACGGCGCTGGTAGACACAGGCTCTAAAATGGATGAAGTCATCTACGAAGAGTTTAAAGGCACCGGTAACATGGAACTGCATCTGGCACGTAAGATCGCTGAAAAACGCGTCTTCCCGGCCATCGACTACAACCGTTCCGGTACCCGTAAAGAAGAGCTGCTCACCACGCAAGAAGAGCTGCAAAAAATGTGGATCCTGCGCAAAATCATCCATCCGATGGGTGAAATCGACGCGATGGAGTTCCTCATTAATAAGCTGGCAATGACGAAGACGAATGATGAGTTCTTCGACATGATGAAGCGCTCTTAATTCAAATAAACCTCAGAAACGCCACGTTTTTACGTGGCGTTTTTTATTTATGGGCTATACGCTATATGCACAGGGACAGGCATAGTCCACCGCAGGCCACCCCAACGCAAACGTCAATGGAATCAGCGCTCTGATTGCTTGATAAATATACTAAAACGCCTGTGAATGACCTGCTTTCTCCTTTTTGGAGCGTGGCATCGTCGTTATACTGCCAGGATTAACATTCGCTGAGAGCTTGCATTGTGAATTTACTCACTGCGTTTACTGAATTATTCAGTATTTTCTTATTCACCACCGCGTTTTTATTTTTTGCCCGCAAAGTGGCAAAGCGCGTCGGTCTGGTGGATAAGCCTAACTTCCGCAAACGGCATCAAGGGTTGATACCGCTGGTGGGGGGAATTTCAGTATACGCGGGCATCTGCTTTACCTTTGGAATCGCCAACTATTACATCCCCCACGCTGCGCTCTACCTGGCTTGTGCCGGTGTGCTGGTTTTCGTGGGAGTGATGGATGACAGGTTTGATATCAGCGTCAAAATTCGCGCTCTGATCCAGGCACTCATCGCCATTGTGATGATGACCGTTGGAAAACTTTATCTGAGCAGCCTCGGTTATATCTTCGGTACCTGGGAAATGGTACTGGGGCCCTTTGGTTACCTGCTTACGCTGTTTGCTATCTGGGCGGCGATTAACGCCTTTAATATGGTTGATGGCATCGATGGCTTACTGGGCGGGCTCTCTTGTGTTTCCTTCGCCGCGATTGGCATCATTCTGTGGTTTGACGGGCAGATTAGCCTCGCCATGTGGTGCTTCGCCATGATTGCCGCCATCGTGCCCTACATCATGTTAAATCTGGGTGTATTGGGTCGCCGCTATAAAGTCTTTATGGGTGATGCGGGCAGTACGTTTATCGGCTTTACCCTTATCTGGATCCTGCTGGAAACCACCCAGGGAAAGACGCACCCGATAAGCCCCGTCACCGCACTTTGGATTATTGCCATCCCGTTAATGGACATGGTAGCAATCATGTATCGCCGTCTGCGTAAAGGGATGAGCCCGTTCTCAGCGGACCGCCAGCATATTCACCATCTCATCATGCGCGCCGGGTTTACCTCCCGTCAGGCCTTTGTTTTGATTACTTTAGCCGCTGCCCTGTTGGCTTCCATCGGGGTGGCCGCCGAATATACCCACATTGTGCCTGAGTGGGTGATGTTGGCATTATTTTTGCTATCCTTCTTCTTGTACGGTTATTGCATCAAGCGTGCCTGGAAAGTGGCGCGTTTTATTAAGCGTGTGAAGCGCAGAATTCGCCGCAACAGCGGTAACAAACCAACACTAACCAAGTAAATCCGGGAAAGAGATGACTCAACCATTGGCGGGAGCACCTTTAGCAGGTACGGAAAATGAGCTGGATATTCGTGGTCTGTTTCGTACCCTTTGGGCTGGAAAATTATGGATTGTGGGCATTGCGCTATTGCTGGCGTTAGCCGCCTTAATCTGGACCTTCTTTGCGCGCCAGGAGTGGGGAGCCACGGCTATCACCGACAGACCTACCGTAAACATGCTCGGCGGTTATTACTCGCAGCAGCAGTTTTTACGTAATCTGGATGTCAAAGCCAGTCTCGCACCCGTTGATCAGATTTCCGTCATGGATGAGGCGTATAAAGAGTTCGTGATGCAGTTGGCGTCCTGGGATACCCGACGCGATTTCTGGTCGCAAACGGATTACTTCAAGCAGCGTAAAGTGGGTAACAGTAAAGCCGATGCCGCTATGCTGGATGAGTTGATAAACAACATTCAGTACACCGCAGGCGATGTCACCCGTAATATGAATGACAATATCAAACTGACGGCCGAAACGGCGCCGGATGCCAATAACTTGCTCCGTCAGTACGTTGCGTTTGCCAGCCAGCGTGCGGCAAGGCATTTAAATGATGAACTGAAAGGGGCCTGGGCTGCGCGAACGATTCAGATGAAAGCGCAGGTTAAACGTCAGGAAGAGGTGGCGAAAGCCATTTTTAACCGCCGCGTCACAAGCGTGGAAAACGCCCTGAAGGTTGCAGAACAGCACAACATTTCTCGTACTGAAACAGAAGTACCGCCTGCGGAGTTGCCGGACTCCGAACTGTTTTTGTTAGGTCGGCCGATGCTTCAGGCGCGACTGGAAAATTTGCAAGCCGTAGGCCCTGAGTTCGATCTGGATTATTTCCAGAACCGGGCCATGCTCAACACGCTAAACGTTGGTCCCACACTCGATCCCCGTTTTCAGACATATCGTTACTTGCGCACGCCGGAGGAGCCGGTAAAACGCGATAGCCCGCGTCGTGCCTTCCTGATGATTATGTGGGGAGTGGTGGGCGCATTGATTGGCGCAGGCGTTGCCTTAGCGCGTCGCCGTTCACTCTAATACGCTGTCTACGATGAAGGCTTTGGGCCTTCATCACCTAATCGAAGAGAAACGTTGTGAAAGTACTCACCGTATTTGGCACACGCCCGGAAGCCATTAAAATGGCACCACTGGTTCATGCGCTGGCAAAGGATCCTGATTTCGACGCAAAGGTATGCGTCACTGCGCAGCATCGGGAGATGCTCGATCAGGTATTGAATCTTTTTTCTATCGTTCCGGACTATGACCTCAACATCATGCGGCCAGGGCAAGGGCTGACTGAAATCACCTGTCGTATTCTGGAAGGCTTAAAACCCATTCTTGAATCATTCCGGCCGGATGTCGTGCTGGTACATGGTGATACCACCACCACAGTTGCCGCAAGCCTGGCTGCCTTCTATCAACGCATCCCGGTCGGTCATGTGGAGGCTGGATTGCGGACCGGCGACCTTTCGTCGCCGTGGCCTGAAGAGGCAAACCGCACGCTGACCGGCCATCTGGCCCTGTATCACTTCGCGCCGACGGAAAATTCACGCAGTAACCTGCTGCGCGAAAACATTGCTGAAAAGCATATTTATGTCAAGGGTAATTCGGTGATTGATGCGCTTTTCTGGGTACGGGACAGCATTCTGGATGAAGCTTCCTTGCAGGTGACGTTGGCCGCGCGCTACCCCC
>DFPL01000022.1 GCA_002377245.1 Enterobacteriaceae bacterium UBA3516 | reverse complement strand
GAACAGGGTGAACCTCATAGCCCTGTAATTTGAAGTCCAGTTTGCCATCCAGCAGCGAGAGGGTTTCAGTCGCGTTGGCGGTTTGGGCTGCCGGTTTAGCGTCGGCGGCAGACGCCACATTTACGCTACAACCCAGCGCTGCGGTAAAGAATATAGCGGCGGACATTTTAGCCAGGGCATTTAATTTCATGGTGAACTCCTCGTGTTGTTATTTCCATTTTTTAAAAATGCAGGGGGAATAGAGTAGAGTCTAAATAAAGATTGAGCAAGGAGGCATCATCACATCAAAAACCACATAAATTATGGCTATAAGAATAAAGGCAGCACCTTATATTCATTGTGGGTAAAATATTACCACTGTCCAAAATGCGAATTATCCTATTGCACATCGGTTGTGTGATCGGCGCAAAAAACACAATTTCGGCATATTTGTTTTTTTATAACAAAACGTATAATTCAGATGGGGAATTACCATGATGTGCATTCCAATAAAATTATAATAATTTCAAGTATATATGAGGTTTAAGCTGAAGAGGTAAATGATTGTCTCCGTTAGATTACCCATCTCAGACTGAAATTTCCGTTAAACGTCATTTTGCGGTTTCTATTACTAACAAAGGTAGGTTTACAATTCGCTGGCTGTTTGTAAGATAGTGTAAGCTTAGCGAGAGTGTGCTTACCTTTTTAAATTTTACAGCAATCGCCTTTTGGCAAATTTCGCAAACGCTGTTTTCCCCATGACAAACATCGGATGAGTTAATAATTTTGAAAAACATAACGGAATTAAAGATGGGTTACACGAAGGTATTTTTTTGGCTTCTGTTAACCCTGTTCCTTCTGCCAGCAATCACATTAGTCTTTGCTGAGTACGGGAATAAATCGCTCAATGAGGAATACACGCAGTTCTTTATTGAGGATGCTCAAAAACAGCATCAGGATGTCGATAAACTCTCCGCGTTTTTGCAACAGAACCCGCCTTCAAGCGTCTGTGGCCCGGTTGACGACGATCTGCTCGACTACAAAGCGGCCGTCTGCTCGCAGAATTCTGAACTCTGGCAGTTCTACATGATGGATAAAGTCGCCTTCTGGACCCTGATTGCCGGCGTTGTCATTTTGCTGTTGGTGGTGTTACTGAGCGCGCTGGCCTTTAAAGACCGCCGCAGCCAGCTGTTAAGCCTGTCGCTGGCGCGTCCTTTCCTGATGTTCGCCGGTTCCCTTGAAGTCATTGTGCAGGGCGCGATGCTGGTGTGGCTCTCGTTCTGGGGAACCGCCTTCTTCACCCAGACTTACTACCCGAAACTGGTTATCGCCGTCGGCCTGCTGGTGCTGGCCGGTGTCTATTACATGATCAAAGGCATCTTCAGAAAGCTTCCGCCTGAAGAGAGTATCGAGGGTGAAGTGGTGAGTCGCGACGCTGCCCCTGAGCTCTGGTTACGGATTGATGCGCTGGCCGAGAAGGTAGGCACAACGCCGCCGGACCATATCATTGCCGGTATCGATACCAACTTCTATGTAACGGAAGCCCCGCTGCGCGTTAATGAGCACCTGTTAACGGGCCGCAAGCTCTATGTGAGTATTCCGCTGCTGCGTCAGTTGACGCTTGCTCAGGCCGATGGCGTGATGGTGCATGAACTGACGCACCTGCATGAAGGGGACACAGCGTCGAGTGCATTGCTGGGGCCGAAGCTGCACCGTTTTGATCTCTACACCGCCCTGATGAGCGAGAACCTGGCCACGATTGTGGTCTACTATCCACTCTATTTGTACCGCATGCTGTTTGAACTGGCCTGGCAGCGCAACAGCCGTGAACGTGAGTTCGTGGCCGATCGCAATGCCTCGGCGCTCATTTCACCCGCTGCGATTATCGAGTCGCTGATTAAAATTTCAGCCTACGCAAGCTATCGCAATCAGGTTGAGCGCACTCTTTTTGAAAACAATGTGCTGCACGAGAGCGAACTGGGGATCAGTAAAGCGATCGCCGCCGGTCTGCCTGCGCATGTGGGTTCACCGGATTTTGTTCACATGATGCGTGAACAGAACGTACCTCATCCCTTTGATTCACACCCGCCTCTCACCGAGAGAATGCGCAACGTGGGCTTCGCGGTCGAAGAAAGCGCGTATGCCGCGATGGCAGCCGAACGCCCTGCCGAGAGCTGGGTCGATTTGATGCCGGTGGCCGACAACATTGAACAGCAGCTGTGGCAGAAATACGAACGTGATTTCTCCTCTTCACATGAAGAGAGCCTGGCGTGGCGCTACCAGCCCACGGGCGAAGCGGAGACCGCGCTGGTCATGAAGTATTTCCCCAATGTCCCCTTTACGCTGAAGGACGGTTCGCAGGTCGAAATCACCTGGCAGGGGATTGTAACGCCGAAAACGGGCGAGCTGCTGGACTGGGATAACGTCAAAAATATCAATGTCATTCGTAATTTTGGCCGGGACATTTTGTATGTGCAGCACGAGCAACCGAACGCCCATGGCAAGAAACGCAGTGAAATTCGCCTGCCGGGTCTGAAAAAAGAGATTGAGCGATTCAAGGAAGTGCTGGCCTGGTACTGGCATCGCCATCAGACAGTACGCGCGCAAGCCGCACAACCTGAGACTGTGGCTCAACCCGACGCGTAACCGATGGCTCACCCTTCGTGGTCACGCCATGGGGGTGAGCTACAACCCTTTTAAAAATGATGTTTACAAGGAACGACTGTGTTTAAAAAAGCGACCAGCAGTGTAGTCCCCGCCATTGTGGCAACGTTACTCTGTTTGCCTCTGGCGGCCTGCGACAACAACGACACTAAAACCACGACCAAAACTAGCCCCAACCCCGACGCGCCAAAGAGCCAACCTGTGGCGGCGGCGAGTGAGAAACCGGTGGCAGAAGACCCTACCGCGCTGCTCACCGCTAAGGTGAACTATTACATCGAATGCTTCAACCACGCGGATGGCAGCGTGCGCGACAGCGCAGAGCGGTACGTCAGCTGGATTGATAACGTGGCAACGGGGCCGACGGGTAAAGAGCGTAAGGTGAATACCCTCGGCCAGATCCAGGCCTATAAAGTGGAAAGCTGTACCAAAGCCATCAACCAGGCCGTGAAGGCTAAACCTGCCTTGCCCGCCCTGGATGACGCGGCGACAAAATACCTTGCTGAGTTGACGACGCTGACGCCTTTGGTTTCGCAAGCGAATCAGTATTACAGCCAGGAAGACTACAAAGATGATGGCTTTGCGAAGGGCAAGGAGATGCATCAGCCGCTGATGAAGGCGTTTAAAGCCTTTATGAGCGCCAGCGACGTGTACGGTGCGGAACTGGAGAAGGAGTCGAGTGCCCTTAACGCCGCGCAGCTTGCCGAGATCGAGAAAACCGAGGGGCGGCATCTCGCTTACTATCGACTGGCATTGGTCAGTCAGGGCAAAGACCTGACCATGCTGTTTGACGCAGAATCACCGAACATTAATGACGTCACCAAAGCGATTGACGCCTATGGCGCGCTGGTGGCAGAAGCCACGACCTCTACCGCCAACGAGCAAGATAAACCGATCGGCTGGTCGATTGTTCTGAGCCGCGCTGAGACCTTCCTGAAAGACAGCAAGAATTTGATGCGCCGTATTCGCGATAAAACACCCTACAGCCGTGGCGATAAGATGATGATGGACGCCGGCAGCGGCTGGATGGTCGAAGGTTCGCCGATGAAGGTTTTAAAATCCTATAACGAACTGGTCCAGGCCAGTAACAGCCTGTAAATCGCACTACGTCCCTGGCGCTTGCATGGGCAGGTGACAGGGGAGAACATGTTCAAAAAGACGGGGCTGGCGAGGATGCCGGCCCCGTTTTTACCTGACCAGCAGCGCAACCAGCGCCACCAGTGCCGGAAGCGCCTGAACATACAAAATCTTCCGACTTGCCGTTACCGCGCCAAACACGCCAGCCACCAGCACGCACGCTAAGAAAAAGATGCACACCTGAACACCGCGTTCACCCAGCCACAACCCCCACTGCAAACCCGCCGCCAGGAAGCCGTTATACAGCCCCTGATTCGCCGCCAGCACCCGCGTCTCCCGTGCAAATTCGGGGGTGAGGTTAAAGGCTTTACGACCCGTTTTCGTGTCCCACAAAAACATTTCCAGCACGAGGATGTAGAGATGGATGATGGCGACAAGGGTAATGAGGATGTTGGCGAGCACGGGGAGGGCCTTTGTAAGAACGATAATACGAGGATTATAGATAAATATTGTGGGAAAGATTGTGTAGAAGAGTGCAATTGCTCGACGCAATAAGTTGGCACTATATATAATATATTATTGTGAATTGCTGCTTTTTAATTAGAAAATCAGCTTAAAGTGATTAATATAGAACGGGAAGAGATTCCATAAGAAAAACATCAAATCGAGGATAGTTACATGGTGCCTGAAAATCATGCTCTTGCTGAACAAAACGGATGGTGGCCTTTGACTGTACGAAGTAAATTGGCACATGACTTTTACAAGGTATCGGTAATATTTTTAGAAAGTGTTTGTTAAAGTAACCTTGGCATTCGGGAGATCATAGAGTATAAAAAATATTTACATTATGGAATTTAGTGTGCTAAAGGGTGTTAAGTTAATCGTTGGAATGTTAAAGGTATTATAAAAAACTTCAATTTAAAGGAATGGGGAGTAATGATAAAAATAAAAATGAATAAAGCAGGGAATGGAGATTGTGTCTCAATTGAGACAGAGAGTGAATATATTCTAATTGACGGGGGTACCGCTCAGTCGTTTGATGATTGGAGTGCTGAGATTATTGATAGAGTTGATGAAATTAATGCGGTTTTTGTCACGCACATTGATAACGACCATGTTAATGGTGTGATTGAAATGTTAAAGCATCCTAAATGCCCTGCAATCGAAAAGTTTTACTATAATGGTGCCGAACAATTATTTGGTAAAACAAATGAGAGTAATCAATATGACCACCTTACAGAAATAAAATTAAAAGCAATTGCAGAGGAATGTTCAGCGATAGGTGATAAGGAGGAAATTGGTTATTCAGAGGGGAGCTCGTTATCTTTTCTTTTAACTAACAAAAACATATCATGCAATTCGGTTGTAGATGGACGGGCTCTTTACAGAGAAATATGTGATTCATTTTACATAGGTGCTATGAAATTCATTTTAATAGGACCAGATGAGAATTCGATAATTGCACTTAAAAATATTTGGCTAGATAAACTTAAAGATAAGAAAATAAATCCCCGCATGATAAGCAAAACTTACCACGACGCTTTTGAGAAATACGTAAGCAGTTTTAATGATGATTTAATTGATAGATTCAATATTTCAGAAACACAACATAAAACAATAGAAGAATTGGCTAATTCCAAATTTATAAATGATGATTCAGTAACAAATGCTAGTAGTTTTTCATTTCTGATAGAATTTAATGGAAAGCGAATACTCTATTTAGGTGATTGTAATGTAAATACAGTCATATCATGGTTAGATAAGACGAAGCAAGATAAAATTAAAGTTGATGTAGTAAAGATTTCACATCATGGTAGTAAAAAAAACACGAACCTAGAACTGTTAAAACGGATTGAAAGTACAAAGTATTTAATTAGTACTAATGGTGCTTTGCATAATCATCCTGATATAGAAACTTTAGCTAGGATAGCTCTTGTAAATAATATTTCAGAGACAGAGGTTTTAATCAATTATGAAATTGAAGACATTCCTACGTGGTTTATTTCAGAACTTAACGAAAAATATCCTTTAATAAATTTGAAGATGAACTGCTGCGAGATTGACCTATGACAGTATTATCGTTGGATGATTTCAGATTGGATTGTATATATATAGTAGAAGCTAAACTTTCTGAAAGTAAAACTAACCGAGGCACGTGTTTTTCAATTGGACATGACCTGCTACTGACAGCAGCCCATGTCGTGAATAACGCGGACTTGATAGAAATATTTTTGAATAGCGATAACTATGCGCTAAACAAATCTATCAAAGCAATAATTGTTTATAATAATCCAGATTTGGATGTTGCGATACTAAGCGTACCTGAAGGAACAATAGAATCTTCAATAGAATTGTATTCCACATCAGTAGGATTAGACAGTGAAGTTAAAACTTGTGGTTATCCTGTTGAGAAAGAACACTATCATGCACCTTTTAAGGTGAAAGTGACAAATACTTTCACACATATGGCTATCCGTGAATTCAGTTTCGAGCTATCGCAGTCCAATACTGTTAGTCGGTATAGTGGCATGTCTGGTTCGCCAATAATTTACGGGAGTCGTTGTATAGGCATTTTGCTTATTCAACAAGGAGGTAATACGTTATACGCATTGTCTGTAAAAGACTTCCTTAATGACATTGGAGTAAAAACGGTTTTTGAAAAAAATAGTATAGCTTATTTTGTTCAGGATGGAATTGAGTACAGAACACCAGATTATCCTAAATCACCATTCAAGTATTGTATAAATTGCAATTTAGGTGAGCCTAATATTAAAGGTATTGATATAGGGTTTACGTTAAAAAAATGGAATGTGAATAAGTTTGCAGAGACTACTTACGATTGGATCATCGATTATTGCTTGTCTCACAAGGAAAGGCGAAATTTCAATGGGAGTGCTCGTAGCCTGTTTAAATATGCAAGATCACATTATCCCGCTGATGATTTAAAAGCATTAGGGGATTTATGTTTACATATGGCTATACGTGAGTCGTATTCAACAATTCCAATTATGAGCAAGGTGTTTGATACAAATAATAAAACTTTCTCATGCACTCATGCGGTATTAAATTTTGACCAAATTGAACTTTGGATAGGAGCGTCATCTGTCGCGTTAGATATTTCTCAGGCAACGACATCTGCTATTGAGAGTATCAAATATATTATGGATCTTAGGTCTCTCACCAATAGGTTAATAACACTTACAACTGAAATAGATGACTCGTGGCCTCATAAAGAAAAGCTTAAAAGGCTTGCGGATTCAACACTAGAATTAGATAAAAGATTCGACAAAATAATAATTCCGATTTTTATTATGCATGATAGTGAGTTGATAAACAATTACAGTGAAAGCAACTTTTTAACACTATTCAATAATGAAATATCAAACTGCCGATCACTATTACAGACAAATATTGATGGTAAATTGGTTGATCTAATTGACCTAAGAGTTTTTTACTTCCCTGTTTCAAACATAATCGAGATCAATCAAATTTTGGAAAAGGAATTAAATTCATGAATGAATGGTATAAAGAGTCAAAAGCTAGATTAGCTGATCCTGATTTTTCATTGTGGGAAGATTTTTTTGTTTCGCTAATAAATGAATATAATACGCATAGTAACGAATCATTTGTTCAAGATATTGCTATCCGAGCTTTGGAAAGAAAGAGTGAAATGCCTAATGGTTTCATTTTAGACCACATTTTAGGTGAATTAGGGCTATATCCATATATCGACAGGGAAATTAACACAACTAAAGATAAATTAAGAGATCTTATTTTTGCAACCCCTCAAGATGAATCGAAAAAGTTTCACATCCGACAGGCGGAAGTATTTCATAGAATTATTGGTGGTGAAAATGTAATTTTGAGTGCGCCAACTAGTTTCGGAAAAAGTCTTATTATTGAGGCTTTAATAGCTAGTGGTAGATTTAACAATATAGTGATAGTAGTTCCTACTATTGCATTAATCGATGAGTTAAAAAAGAAACTTGTTAAATACAAGGGTGATTATAAAATAGTCACACTTGTATCTCAAAAGTCTGGCATTAGAAATATTTTTATATTTACACAAGAGAGAGTGCTAGAGTATGACGGTTTTGAGAATATAGACTTTTTCATTATAGATGAATTTTACAAACTAGCACCGTCGACGAGTAATGATGAAAGATGTGATCGTTTAAATTTAGCATTTAAGCAGCTATACTCCAAATGTAATCGTTTCTACATGCTTGGACCAAAGGTTAATGGGCTTTTTAGCGGTATAGAAGAGCAACTTAGATGCACTTTTTTAAAATTTGATTCATATAAAACTGTTGCTACAAATGAGTTTTACTACAAGTTAAAAGTCGCTGGTATTGATGCCTTAATCGATGTGGAAAGAGATAGAGTTCTTACATCTATTTTAGAAAAAATTGGCAGAACAGAACAAACAGTGATTTATTGTAAATCACCTAAGAGAGCAAGTTCTTTGATGTCTCGCCTTTTAAGAAATAACATCCTTGTGTCTAATAATAGTAACAATGAATTTGCTGCTTGGCTGGCTGAAAATTTTCATAAAGATTGGTCCCTAATCGATGGAGTGAAACATGGTATTGCATATCACCATGCACAACTTCCACGTGCTGTTGGATCCTTAATTGTAGATTTATTTAATGAAGCAAAAATAAATATTCTAATTTGCACTTCGACCCTAATAGAGGGGGTTAATACAAATGCAAAAAACATAATAATTTATGACGATTGCATTACTAGGCGTACAAAACTTGATATGTTTACTTTTAATAATATTTCAGGTCGTTCAGGTAGGATGTTTGAACATTTTGTTGGTAATGTTTATATTTTTGGCGAAAAGCCAAAGGTTGAGCTTCCACTTATCGACATTCCGGTTATAACACAAAGTGAAAATGCGTCAGAATCTTTGTTGCTTAATTTAGGTGATGAAGTTAACGATCAAAATAAAAATAGAATAAAAAAATATCATGACCAAAAAATACTCCCTCTATCGTTATTGATAAAGCATCAAGGAATTGACCCTAATAAATTACTTAATTTCGCAGAGGCCTTAATGGGAAAATGTGGGGCCTGGAATAAAATTATGTGCTGGGATGGTATATACCCAAATTCATCCCAGTTAAGGCACCTTTCTATAATTCTTTTTGAGCATTTTAATATTTCTGCAATGGGTGGAGGGGTTGTTAGGAGTTCTAAGCAATTACATAAAAGGCTAATTGACGTAATAAACAAGGTTGATGATAAGACATTAATTTTAAATGACTTTGGGTATTGGAATGGGGTGGATAAAAATTATTCAGTAGACGATGCTATACAGGCAGTATTTAGTTTTAAGAAAAACATTGTGAATTACAATCTGCCTAAGATCATATATGCCATTAGCGATATACAAGAAATAATTTTCACTAGATTTAATTACGTGTGCGGGGATTATAAGCTTTTTGCGGCGACATTAGAGAATTTTTATTTGCCGGCTGCGATAAGCTCATTGGAGGAGTTTGGTGTCCCCAGTCAGATATCAAGGAAAATAGTTAATAACTTGAAAATTAATGATTCTGATGATATAGATTACGTCATTGATACATTGCTTTATAATAAAAATGACTCGTATTCATATCTGACTGAATTTGAGAATAAATTGGTGAGGAAATCTCTTTCATACATGTAATTGCAGATCAGTTAAAAAGCAGAGTGGTAGCCTCACATCTGCTTTTTAATTGTCATTTTAGTTTTTACTCGCAATCACATTTATATTTAAGTTTTTGCGCACCCTTCAGGTAGTTGATGTAATTTATTTTTAATTTTTACCTCTCTTAACTGGCTAACAATCCAATGTATGGTATTAAAAATGAAATGTGTAATGAAAAGAAAAGCAACTTGGAATCTTGAGAACAGTTTTCAAATTTTATGGGAATGAAAATCTTCCTTATCCCTCCCCATCAAGAGTGTTGTGGTTTAAACGCTAAACTAAATGCTCAAAATCTCACCCCTAAATCTCCACCACACCCTCCACCGTCCTCATCCATCTCGGTGCTTTCAACCTGTCACTAAAATATCCCACCAGTTCAAACAGCAAATCCTCAAACACTCTTCTTTGCTGTTCAGTCAGCGAGTTTTGCATCGTTAACTGCGCAAGTTCTTCGCAATAGCGGCAGAGCGCATCGCTCTCGGGGTTAAACTCCCGTAGTCGAGTTGATCGACTCAATAACTAAACGTCTCAGCAAACGACGTTGGTCTGGTTCATATAATCTAATTGTTCAAATTGGTAAGCGAGGCAAACTTATAGGCACATCACTTCACTTGGTATATTGACGGGACAATTTGTTTTAAAATCGCCCCATAATGCATCTTTCCGCCATCATTGAAAGGGAAGTCATGAGCGAATTAATACCAGAATTACCAACCAGACAAGACGAAATAGAAAAGCAGATCGATGCCTTGTTGCAAATGGTCCTGGCGGCCAAACGAGAAATGGAAGATGGGCATGGCCTTTCACTGGAGGAAGCACAAAGACTTTTGAGCGAGCACATAACGTAAATCAAGACGAGAGTGTGAGGAGTCAGTGAAACATATTTCTCAATGTCAGCAAAGATGCCGGGTGGCGCTCCGCTTACCCGGCCTACATGATCAATCCCCTGACTTTGAAATCAATTGAATCGACAAACTACCTGAACAAACTCACCCCTCAATCTCCAACACATCCTCCGACGTCCTCATCCATCTCGGCGCTTTCAGCCTGTCACTAAAATAGCCCACCAGGTCATACAGCAAATCCTCAAACACTCTTCTTTGCTGTTCGGTCAGCGAGTTTTGCATCGTCAGTTGCGCGAGTTCTTCGCAATAGCGGCAGAGCGCATCGCTCTCGGGGTTAAACTCCGGCAAGCGAGTCGGCCACGAATCAATCGTCAAATAATCTCGTAAATGTTCAGGTACAGGTTCATACAGCGTCTGTTTCAATATAGAAAGACAAGCGGACAGGCGACCACATAGCGCAAACTTCTCGGCGGGATCGTCAGACTCAACCAGCACTTCAACAAAGCGTTCGCAGTTGTCGGCCAGTTCGGTGAAATCGGTGGCGTGGTTAAAGGGCAGGGTTAATAAAGTTTGTACAGGGGTTAGGGTAGTAGCCATATTGGCAGCCTCACTAAGTGGTTTTTTTTACAACACCACCGGAGAGGCTAATCTCGCGGGTGGTGAGCTGAACAAGGTTAGCCTTACCGGCCTTAGTGAAACCGGCGCGCTTTGCAGCGCCCCTGTCCAGCCCACCATTGAGATATAGCAGGCCGCACGACACAAGCAGATGTTATGTCGCCACTAAGGTTTATCAGGAGGCTAATCCCGGCGCCTGATTTTGCAGGCGCGGCGAAAAGATACAATGATATCAATGGAGTGACAAGCCGCATTACCGGAAGCAGGCTCGCAAAACTGCAACGCAACAGCCTCCGATTTTTGCATTCCACAGCAAACAACGTTAATTCATATACCCGAAAAATATAACGTATTCGAAATTCATTAATAACCAGGCGCGAAGGGTAAATATATCCGCGATACTAAAATTCGCGCTAACAAGCTAATTGCTTTCATCCCCCCGCAACACAATCCCCTCATAATCTGACCGCGATCAAAAACCATTTCCCTTAATCACGCTATTAATGCAACATATTCCACCAGTCATCTTTCTAATCCCATTTTTCAACTTAGCTTAGTCAAAAGCGCTTACTATATTTATTACCAAATAGTCTTTTTATTCGCGTAAGGTTTATTACTAGAGTGGTTTTCCGGACAATTTTGAAGGAAAACAACCATGACCGCATCAGGCAACATTGCCCGTCTCAATACAGATTTACTGGATATTCGCCCCGTCGCGGGCAACATCGGCGCGGAAGTGCGCAATATTTCGCTCTCAGCGGAACTCGATGATAACCATATTCAGCAAATAGAAAATGCACTCGTAAAATACAAGGTTTTATTCTTCCGCAAACAGAGTCATTTAACGGATGAGGCCCATCAGGCCTTTGGTGCGCGTCTGGGTAAAATCGTGGCGCACCCCACGGTGCCAGCGCCTGCGGGCACCAAACTGTTCGAACTGGATGCCTCAAAAGGGGGTGGCAGGGCGGACTCCTGGCACACCGATGTTACCTTTGTTGACGCCTTCCCGAAAATATCCATTCTGCGCGGCGTCACCATCCCGGAATATGGCGGCGACACCGTCTGGGCCAATACCGTATTAGCCTATGAGCAACTGCCGGAATCCTTAAAACAATTCGTCGGCTCGCTTCGCGCGGTTCACAGTAATAACTACGACTACGGGGCAGAACGTATTGTCACCGAAGAACATCGCCTTAATCACCATCAAAAAGTGTTCGTCTCATCCGTATGGGAAGCTGAACACCCGGTAGTGCATGTTCACCCGGTCACGGGCGAGCGGGCGTTATTACTCGGCCATTTTGTGAAAAAAATCGTCGGCTTCAGCAGCCGCGAATCGGCGCAGCTTTTTGAATTACTGCAAAACCGCATCATCCGCCTCGAAAATACCGTGCGCTGGAACTGGCAGCAGGACGACGTGGTGATATGGGATAACCGCAGCACCCAGCATTACGCCGTCAACGACTACGGCGACCAGCCGCGCCTCGTGCGCCGCGTCACCATCGAAGGCGAGCAGGCTGTTGGCATTGACGGCAGCCGCAGCCGCACCGTGGCCCGCCCGCAGGATGCCGCCAACGGCTCCGGCTCCGAAAACCAGGACAGGGAAGTGAACTATGCAGCGTCGTGATTTACTCAAAGCCATGGCGGCGTTCGGGGTCTACAGCATGATCCCGGCCATCGCGCGTGGCGCAAACGTGGCGCGCAAGTACGATGGCGTCACGCTTAACGTCTCCACCTTCAGCACCGCCTGGCCGCAGTTGATTCGCCAGTGGCTGCCGGAGTTTGAAGCCCTGACCGGGGCAAAGGTGCAGCTCGACACCCCCGCGTTCCCGGTCTACAACCAGCGTGCCGACCTCGAACTGTCGACGCGCGGGTCGGCCTATGACGTGGTCAACGTCACCTTTATCTACACCAGCCGCTGGATCAACGCAGGCTGGCTGACGCCGCTCGATGAGTACATCACCAACCCGAACCTGACCCCGGCAGACTGGGGATTGCAGGACTTTTTGCCTGCTACCCTGGCGGCAGAAACCGGGCGCGACGGCAAGCTGTACGGCATTCCTTACGTGGTGGAAGCCATGCTGGCGGGGTCGTCGCGCTTTGACCTCATCCAGCAGGCCGGGCTGGCGTTCCCGAAAACCACCGACGACCTGGTGAAGGTGTTGCAGGCGGTGAACAAAAAAGAACGTGTGGCCGGGTATGTCACCGACAACCACTACGGCTGGACTTTTATTCCCTATCTGCAGGCTTTTGGCGGCAACGTGTTCCGCACGCCGCCGGACGATCTCTTCCCAACGCTCGACACCCCGGAAGCGGTGCAGGCGGCGGACTATTTTGCTCGCCTGATCCGCGACTTCGGCCCCAACGGTGGCATCACCTATACCGCTGACCAGTCATTGCAGGCGCTGAAGCAGGGCAAGGTGAATTTCTCCGATGCCAGCCAGACCTATCTGGCGCAGCTTGGCAATGCGCAGACCTCGCGCACCCTGAAAACGGCGCACTTCGGGCCGATGGTCAGCGGGCCGAAAGGGGCGTTCCCCGGTATGGCAACCCATGCGCTGGGGATTCCGGCCGGATCGAAAAACAAAGAAGCGGCCTGGGCCTTTATTCAGTGGTCGCTCTCGAAGCAGATGACCGCCCGTGCGCTGGCCGCCGGATACGGTTCGCCGACCAGGCGCACGGATATCGATTCGCAGGTGTTTCGCAGCAAACAGGTCATCAACGGCGTCGATCTGGCGCAGTTGTCCATCGATGCCATCGACCAGGCAGGCAAGGGCGGTTACATGAAGTACCGCACCGTGGAGTTCTATCCGCAGGTGGATCAGCAACTGAACAAGGCCATTGCGCTGATTGCCTCCGGGCAGCTCTCCGCGAAAGAGGCGATGGCGCAAGCACAGGCCGGCACGATCGCCGATCTCAAACGCGCTGGAGCTAAGATTTAAGGTGGATGTGATGGTTAAACCTAAAAGCTGGCGACACCGCCAGCGCACTGCCTGGCTGCTGGGGTTATCGCCGTCGCTCGCGGTGCTGACGCTATTAACCCTGGTCCCGGCGGCGGCGTTGCTGATAACAAGCCTCACGCCGTTCAGCCTTACCAACCCGGAGGCGACCTTCACTTTCAGCAACCCGCTGGTCAACTACCAGCAGTTGCTGCATGACGATCGTTTTCTCAACTCGCTGGTCACTCAGGTCAAGCTGTCGGTGGTGAGCGTGGTGTTCCAGGTACTGATTGGCCTGCTGCTGGCGCTGCTGCTGAACGGCCCGTCGCGGCTGCTCAACGGCGTGCGCACGCTGCTGCTGATCCCGATGGTGCTGCCGCCGATCATCGTCGCGCTGATCTGGAAGATTATCTACACGCCGGACATCAGCCCGCTGCACCAGGTGCTGGACCGCTTTGATATGCCACTGGACTCGCTGATTGCTAACCCGAGCACCGCGCTGTGGGCGATTGTGGTGGCGGACGTCTGGCAGTGGTTTCCCTTCACCATGCTGATGGTGCTGGCGGCGCTGCAAATGGTACCCAACGAACCGCGGGAAGCGGCGAGTCTCGACGGCGCGTCGTCGTTCAATATTTTTCGCTATATCGTCTTCCCGCACCTCAAACCGGTGCTGGCGGTGTGCATTCTCTTTCGCCTGATCGACAGCTTCAAAGCCTTTCCGCTGATCTACATTCTCACGGACGGCGGGCCGGGGTCGGTCACCGAAGTCACCAACTATTACGGCTTCATCCAGGCCTTCAACTTCTCCTGGTGGGGATACGGCAGCGCCATTGCGGTCGTGATTCTGGTCGGGGTGTTCATTTTAAGCTGGCTGATTGGCCGCGCGGGGTGGAACGATGACAGTGCAACAAACTGACGAACGCCGGGTGGCAGCGTATGCCCCCGTGCGGCGCAAAACCTGGCGCTTTAAAGGCAAGCGCACTTTGGCGGCATTACTGGTGCTCATACTGTTCCTTGCCCCGTTCTTATGGATGGTGATTATGTCGTTGCGCCCGTCGATGGACGCCTTCGAACTGACGCTGTTCTTTACGCCGACGCTGGAAGCCTACCGCCAGCTGATTGCCGGGAATTTTTTGCAGCCGTTTGGCAACAGCCTGATGGTCAGCGTGCTCTCGACGGTCTTCTCGCTGCTGCTGGGGGTGCCCGCCGCCTGGGTGCTGACCCGCTGGCGCTTTCGCGCGCGCCGCTACGTGGCGCTGTGGATCCTCGTCACCCGCATGGCGCCGCCCATCGCCTTTACCATTCCGTTCTTCCTTGCCTGGCGCTGGCTGGGCCTGCAGGACACGATTATCGGTCTGGCGATTGTCTATCTCACCTTTAACCTGGCGATTGTTATCTGGCTGATGCAAACCTTCTTCTCCGCCGTGCCGGTGGCGCTGGAAGAGGCGGCGTGGATGGACGGTTGCTCGCTATGGGGCAGCTTCTGGCGCGTGTCGTTACCGCTGGTGAAACCCGGCCTCGCGGCGACCGCCATTCTCTGTTTTATCTTCTCGTGGAACGACTTTTTCTATGCGCTCATCCTCACCCGCACCAACGCCATTACGGCGCCGGTCGCGATTGTGAACTTCCTGCAATACGAAGGGTGGGAGTGGAGCAAAATCGCCGCCAGCGGCACCCTGGTGATGCTCCCGGTAGTGGCCTTTACGCTGCTGGTGCGCCGCTATCTGGTACACGGCCTGACCGCCGGTGGACTTAAGGATTAATCATGGCAACCCTGACATTAAGCAATATCGCAAAGACCTTTAACGGGCAGACCATTATTCCTGGTCTCGATTTGACCATTCACCACGGCGAGTTTATTGCGCTGGTGGGCCCGTCCGGCTGCGGAAAATCCACCCTGCTGCGTATGATTGCCGGGCTGGAGAGCATCGACGGCGGTGAACTGGTACTGGATGGCGAGGTGATTAACGATCTGTCGCCGCAGGATCGCAACATGGCGATGGTCTTTCAGAACTACGCCCTCTACCCGCATATGACGGTGGCGGAGAACCTCGGCTTCTCGCTCAAAATGCAGAGGGTAGCGAAAGAGAAAATCGACCAGCAGGTGCAGCAGGCGGCAGAAACGCTGGGGCTGACGCCGCTGCTGGCGCGCAAACCGTCGCAGCTTTCCGGCGGGCAGCGCCAGCGCGTGGCGATGGGCAGGGCGATTTTGCGCCATCCGCGCCTGTTCCTGTTCGACGAACCGCTCTCCAACCTTGATGCCAAGCTGCGCGTGGAATTGCGCACCGAAATCAAAGCCCTGCATCAGCGGCTCAACACCACCATGATTTACGTCACCCACGACCAGATTGAGGCGATGACCATGGCCGACCGCATCGTGGTGCTGCGCGACGGGCACATTGAGCAGGTGGGTACGCCGCTGGAGCTGTACGACCGCCCGGCGAACGCTTTTGTTGCCAGCTTTATCGGCTCGCCGTCGATGAACCTCTTCAGCGGGCGGGTAGAGAGGCAGGGCGTGGTGCTCACCGACGATGGCATTGCGCTGCCGGTGGCACAAAACACCGGCCTGGATGTCGGGCAACGGGTGCTCTACGGCGTGCGTCCGCAGCACTTTGTGTTGACGCCGGGTGCGACTATTGATGCGCAGGTCAATGTGGTGGAACCGACCGGATCGGAAACCCAGATTTTGCTCAACATCGGGCAGAAAAAGGTGACCACGCTGTTCCACCAGCGCGTGACCACCCAGCCGGGCGAAACCCTGAAAATCGCCCCTGATGCCCGCCATGCCCACCTGTTTGATGCCGACAGCGGCGTGCGACTGAATTAACCCTGAGGAATGTGATGAGCAGGAAAGTGATTGTGTTTGGCGTCGACGGATTAATGATGCCGCTGATTCAGAAATTTGCCGCCGAGGGGGCGCTGCCGCACATCAGCCGGATGCTGAACGAGGGTGCCGCGACCGAACTGCTGCCGTACATTTCCGCCTGGGGTGATGTGAACTGGGCGAGTTTTATCTCAGGCCAGGCACCGGGCACCGCCTGGCGCGGGCAGGCGCAACCCGCGGATTATGCGCGCACCCGGCCGCTGCTTAAAAGGCTGGAAGAGAAGGGGCTGCGCGCCGCGCTGGTGCACTTCCCTGAGAGTGTTGCCTCGCCCGCCCCGCATTTCACGCTGTCGCCGTACTGGTCGGCGGCGGAACCCTGCCCATACACCTTCGCCACGCCTGCTATTTTCACCACCGACGGTGTGCGTTTCGCAGCGCCGCCGAAAGTGCGCCAGCAGACGCGCGGATGGCCGCCGTCGTCGCCACTGGCCTTTCCCGATAAACGGTTATGGCAGACGCTGGTTGCGGCTGAACGGGGGGATGATCGGCTGACACTGCAGCCCGCCCGGGGCCATGGCGGGACGG
>DFPL01000289.1 GCA_002377245.1 Enterobacteriaceae bacterium UBA3516 | reverse complement strand
GCGCTGATGCTGGCGGCGGTTTTACCTCTGGGGAATGCGCAGGCGGAAACCGTTAACCGGAACGCCACGCTCAATATCGCTTACGGTAACCGTCCGGGAACGCTGGACCCGTATCTCACCACCAACAACGCCACTTCGGATGTGGACCGCCATATCTTCGAGACGCTATTTACCATTAATGCCCGCTACGAGCCGGTGCCGGAGCTGGTGCAGAGCTACACACTAAGCGACGATCGCAAAACCTACACCTTCGTATTGCGTGATGGCGTCCACTTCCATGACGGGCAACTGCTTACCGCCGATGACGTTGTGGCGTCCATGAACCGCTGGCTCACTGTGTCGACGCAGGGCAAGGCCAACCTGCCGGGCGTACAGTTCAGCAAAGTCGACGACAAAACCGTCACCTTTACCCTGCCTGCGCCGTCGCTCATTACTCTCAACGTGCTGGCGGACGTGAAAAACATCGCTGCCATCATGCCGAAACGCATTATTGATGAAGCGAACAGCAGCAAAAAACCGGTCACTGAACTGATTGGCACCGGCCCCTACAAGCTGGCGGAATTTAAAGCCGGAGATTATCTGCATCTGACCCGTTACGACCAGTATGCCTCGCGTACCGAAGCGGCCAGCGGGCTGTCCGGGCAGAAAAAAGCGGACGTCAAAGACATCTGGTTCCGCTACATTACTGATGAGTCCACCCGCCTGGCGGGGGCGATGACCGGGGAGTATGACCTGGTGTTCCAGTTGCCGAAGGACAATATCGATACCCTCGCCAGCGCGCCGGACATTTCGCTGTTCCAGCCGCAAAGCGGTGGTTCGCTTATCACTTATCTGTTTAATAAAAATCAGGGCCCGTTTGCTAACGTCAAGCTGCGCCAGGCGTTTAACCTGGCGCTGGATGTGCACCAGACTCTGCTGGCGGGCTACAGCGATCCGCGCTTCTTTAAAGAGGGGCCATCGCTGGGCTTCCCGGATCAGGTGGACTGGTACAGCGATGCCGGTAAGCCGTACTGGAATCAGAATAAGCTGGATGAGGCGCGCAAGCTGGTACAAGAGTCGGGCTATAAAGGCGAAGAGGTGGTGATTATCGCCACCAAAGAGTATGCCGAGCTGTATAACCTGGCGATCGTCGCCCAGCAGGTGCTCAAACAGATTGGCGTGAAGTCCCGTCTCGATGTTTACGACTGGCCGACGGTGCTGCAGCGCCGCCAGGATCCGAAAAACTTCGATCTCTGTGCGCTGGAGTTCACCATGCGCCAGGTGCTGCATCAGTATCCGTTCCTCGACTCGCGGGCAAAATTCCCGGGATTAAGCGATAGCCCGGAAATTGACGGCGTGCTGGATGCCATCAAGCAGGCCGCGACCCTGAAAGAGACGCGTCCGCTGGTGGATAAACTCAACGTTCTGCTCTGGCAGTACCTGCCGGTGATTGTGCTGGGACGCACCACGCCGGATGCGGTCGCGATTAAAAACAACGTTAAAGGTTATCAGGATCTGAGCGGGCCGATTTTGTGGAACCTGAGCGTCACTCAGCCCTGACGGGAGAAGGCGATGAAACGATACCTCTTTCACCGCCTGCTGGCGCTGCTGCCGGTACTGCTGGTGGTTTCGGTGGTGGTGTTCTGTTTGATTCATCTGGCGCCGGGCGATCCGGCGCTGGTTATCCTCGGTAACGATGCAAGCCCGGCTGACGTTGCCGCTATGCGCCAACAGATGGGGCTGGACAGGCCGCTGCTGGTGCAGTTTGTCAGTTGGTTTGCTGGCATCTTAACGGGCGACCTCGGTCATTCGCTGTTTCTTAATACCAGCGTGATGACCCTCTTTTTACAGCATCTGACCCCAACGCTGGCGCTGGCGCTCTATGCCCAGGCCATCGCGCTGGTGCTTGGGCTGCTTGGCGGTGTAGTGAGTGCCTGGCAACATGGTGGTGTTATCGATAAAGCCATTCGTGCGCTCGCCACCTTAGGCATGTCAGTCCCTGGCTTTCTGCTGGGGCTGTTTCTGATCTTCTTTTTTGCCGTCCAGTTGCGCTGGTTCCCGGTGGTGGGGTACCGCTCTACCAACGACTCGCTGTGGCTTAACGTCTGGTATCTCACCCTGCCGGCTTTCGCGCTGGGATTGCGCATTGCGGCACTGATTGCCCGTATGACCCGGGCAGTGATGCTGGATGTGATGCAGGAGCATTTTATCAGCACGGCGCGGGCGAAAGGGGTGCCGGAGCGGCTGGTGCTGCTGCGTCATACGTTGCGTAATGCGCTGATCCCGATTCTGACTATTTGTGGGGAATCCTTCGCCTCACTGGTGACGGGCACGATTGTCATTGAAAGCGTGTTCGGCATTCCCGGCGTTGGCTCACTGATTGTTGATTCGATAGAGCGGCGCGACGTGACGGTGATTCAGGGCGTAGTGCTGCTGATTACCGTGTGCTATGTGCTGGTGAATCTGGCGGTGGATCTGCTGAGCTACCTTGCCGATCCACGTTTGTCCGTTGAGGGGGAAAGCCGCTGATGATCGGAAAAAATCCCGGAGTCTGGATCTGGCCCGCGCTGTTGCTGGCGATCGTGCTGCTGTCGTTTTTTGCCAGCGCCATCAGCCCCTACGACCCTTACAGCATCGACCCGCTGAGCCGCCTGAAGCCGCCTTCGTTACAACATTGGTTCGGGACCGACAACTTTGGTCGCGATCTCTTTGTGCGTGTCGCACTGGCGGTGCGCGTATCGCTGTCGGTGGGTGCGGCGGTGGCGGTAATTGCAGGTGTAACAGGCCTGGCCATCGGTCTGCTGTGCGCCTGGTATCGTCCGGTGGATCGCATTCTGATGCGCGTCTGCGACGGACTGTTTGCCTTCCCGTCGCTGCTGCTGGCGATTGCGATTGTTGGCGTGTTAGGGCCAAAAATCAGCAACGTGGTGCTGGCGTTGTCGCTGGTCTACGTGCCGTCGATTGCCCGTGTGATTCGCGGTGCGGCGATGGTCATCAAAGAGAAAAACTTTATCGAGGCACTGCGGGCGCAGGGGGCATCGGCCTCACGCATTATCTGGCTGCATCTGCTGCCGAATGTGGTGTCGCCGTTTATCGTGCAGGTGAGCTGGGTCTTCTCGGTCGCCATTCTCACCGAGGCGGCGCTCAGTTTTCTCGGTTCCGGCGTGCCTCCGCCGATGCCCAGCCTGGGTAACCTTCTGCTGGAAGGAAAAGCAGTGATCTTCACCGCCTGGTGGATGACCTTCTTCCCTGGGGTGGCCATTGTGCTGTTGATTCTGGGGTTGAATATTATCGGCGACGATCTGCGCGACAGCGCCGATCCTGGCCTGAAACCACTGCCACGGCGCGTGCTGCGCTTGCTAAAACAGGGAGGGCGTCATGGCTGAGACATTGCTACAGGTCAAGCACCTTGAAGTCAATTTCGCCACCCGTCAGGGAGTGATATCCCCCGTGCGCGGCGTCTCTTTTGAGGTAAACGCCCATGAAACGCTGGGTATTATTGGCGAGTCAGGCTGTGGTAAAAGCGTCACCGCCCAGGCCCTGATGGGGCTGCTCTCACCCCGCACGACGCGGATTGAAGGGGAGGTGATGCTGGCAGGCCAGGCGTTGCATACGCTCTCCGCCAGGGCGCGTCGGCAGCGCAGCGGTCGCGATATGGCAATGATTTTCCAGGACCCGCTTGCCAGCCTCAATCCGGTGATGACCGTCGGCTATCAAATTGCGGAAAGTTTACGCTTACATACCACGCTGACTCGCCGCCAGCGGCAGGAAAAAATCCTCAGCCTGCTCGAACAGGTCGGCATACCCGACCCTGGCCGTTGTGCCAGCGCCTGGCCCCATGAGCTCTCCGGCGGGATGCGCCAGCGGGTGATGATCGCGATGGCGATTGCCACCTCGCCATCGCTGCTGATTGCTGACGAGCCCACCACCGCGCTGGATGCCACTATTCAGGCACAAATCCTCGACTTGCTGGATGACATCAAACAGCAGACGGGCATGGGTATCGTGTTTATTACCCACGATCTCAGCGTGGTGGCGCGGTTGTGCCAGCGTGTAGTGGTGCTCTATGCCGGTCAGGTTGTCGAAGAGACCGACATCCACACGCTTTTTGCCAGCCCGCGCCATCCTTACACGCGGGCGCTGCTGGCGGCTCGTCCATCGGTGGGGCACCAACCAAAAACCCCGCTGGCAGAGATTCGCGGCCAGGTTCCCTCGCTGCATGATTTACCGGCCGGCTGTACCTATGCCGATCGCTGCCCGCTGGCGCAGCCGCGTTGTCGGGCACAACCGCCGGCGTTGCGAAAGGTAAACGGTGAACATCACAACGTGCGCTGCTGGCGCGCAGACGAAACGGAGGGGGTACCGGGATGACGGCACTTTTGCAGGTGAACAACTTATCCAGAACCTTTCACCGCCGTGGGCAGACGGTGCAGGCGGTGGACAACGTCAGTTTCTCGATTAACGCCGGGGAAACCTGGGCGCTGGTGGGAGAATCTGGCAGTGGTAAAAGTACCACCGGACGGTTGATTCTGGGGCTGACGCCAGCCTCAGGTGGCGAGGTGTACTTTGAGGGGCAGTCGCTGCTGGGGCAAAGTGCCACGCAGTGGCAGCGGGTGCGTCGGGAGATGCAGATGATTTTTCAGGACCCGCTCTCCTCCCTCGACCCAAAGCGCAGCATTGGCTACAGCCTGGAGGAGCCGCTTATCATCCACGGTGTCAAAAATCGCAAAGCACAGGTCGCAGAAATGCTGGAGCATGTAGGGCTACGCCCGCAGGATGCCGCCCGCTACCCGCACGAATTCTCCGGCGGTCAGCGCCAGCGAATCGGCATTGCCAGGGCGTTGATTCTAAAGCCTAAGCTCATTATCTGCGATGAGCCCGTCTCCGCACTGGACGTTTCCATTCAGTCGCAAATCCTCAACCTGCTGATGTCACTCCAGCGGGAATATAGGCTGGCCTATCTGTTTATCTCTCACGATTTAAACGTGGTGCGCCATATTGCTGACCGTGTGGGGGTGATGTACCGCGGCAAACTTGTGGAGCAGGGGGAGAGCGAGCGCATCTTCAACCAGCCGACGCAGGACTACACGCGCTATTTACTGAGTGCGCGGCTGCCTGAATACCCGGTGACTCACGAGGCCAGACGCGCGGTGGTGAACGGTTGAACGTTCAGGAGTCGATTTGAAGGCTATGTCGGTTATAATGGGGCGATGTGAATGTCTCACAGCTTCTTTAACCCGGCGATATCGCCTCAAATGAGTACCATTGATGAGTGAAATGATTTACGGCATCCATGCGGTGCAGGCCCTGCTGGAACGCGCTCCGGAGCGTTTTCAGGAAGTCTTTATTCTTAAGGGTCGCGAAGACAAACGCCTGATGCCCCTGATCCATGCGCTGGAAGCGCAGGGTGTCGTGATTCAGGTCGCTAACCGTCAATATCTTGATGAGAAAAGCGAAGGCGCGGTTCATCAGGGCATCATCGCCCGCGTGAAGCCAGGCCGTCAGTACCAGGAAAACGATCTGCCGGATCTGATCGCCAGTCTCGATCAGCCTTTCTTCTTGATCCTCGATGGCGTCACCGATCCGCACAATCTGGGTGCCTGCCTGCGTAGCGCCGATGCGGCGGGCGTTCACGCTATCATCGTGCCGAAGGACAAATCAGCCCAGTTAAACGCGACCGCCAAAAAAGTGGCCTGTGGTGCGGCAGAAAACGTCCCGCTGATCCGGGTGACCAACCTGGCGCGTACCATGCGGTTGCTGCAGGAAGAGAATATCTGGATTGTCGGCACCGCGGGTGAAGCTGACCACACCCTGTTCCAGAGCAAAATGACCGGCCCGATGGCGCTGGTGATGGGTGCGGAAGGTGAGGGGATGCGCCGTCTGACACGTGAGCATTGCGATGAGTTGATCAGCATTCCGATGGCGGGCAGCGTGTCGTCACTGAACGTGTCGGTCGCCACCGGCATCTGCCTGTTCGAAGCTGTTCGCCAGCGCACAAAATAAACCGCAAAAGGCAACGTAAGTTGCCTTTTTAGTGTTTGCACCCTCTCCCTCAAGGGCTGAGGGAGCCCCAGTAATAGTACGTATTACAGCGATAACACTGCTCCATGAGAATAAAACCGTCCCCGATAAGCCTGAA
>DFPL01000290.1:12091-13827 GCA_002377245.1 Enterobacteriaceae bacterium UBA3516 | reverse complement strand
ATGACCTCGCTGGCGTTTATCGCCGGGGTACTGCCGCTGGCAATTGCGACCGGGGCGGGGGCCAACAGCCGCGTCGCCATTGGCACCGGCATCATCGGCGGGACGCTGTCCGCGACGCTGCTCGCCATCTTCTTTGTGCCACTTTTCTTCGTGCTGGTGAAACGTCTGTTCGCCGGTAAACGCCAACGCCAACGCCTGGGGTAATTATGTTTCGTATTAGTGTGTTAGTGCTTGCTCTCCTGAGTGCGGGCTGTGTCTCTCTCGACCCGACGTATCAACGTCCCGCATCGCCGGTTCCTGCCACCCTGCCCGGCAGCAGCGGCCAGGCGCAGGCGGTGGCAACCGACTGGAAGCAGGTGGTCAACGACAGCCGCCTGCAGCAGGTAGTGAGTCTGTCGCTCAAACAGAACCGCGATGTGCAAAAGGCGATTGCGGATATCGATTCTGCCCGAGCGCTTTACGGTGAGCAGCGCGCCGCACTGTTCCCGACGCTGAATGCCGAGCTCGGCAGCACCCGCAGCCGGACGGTCGCGGGTGGCATTACCTCAAGCGCCGAGGCCAGCGGGGCCGTATCAAGCTTCGAGCTGGATCTGTTTGGTCGTAACCAGAGCCTGACCCGCGCCGAGCGGGAAACCTGGCTTGCCAGTGAATTTACCGCGCAGAACACCCGGCTGACGCTGGTCGGGGAGATCACCACCGCGTGGCTGACCCTCGCCGCAGATAACAGCAATCTGGCGCTGGCCCGGCAAACCCAGACCAGCGCGCAAAACTCGCTGAAGATTGTGCAGCGCCGTCAGGAGATTGGCGTGGCGGCGGCAACGGACGTCAGCGAAGCGATGGCGGTGTATCAGCAGGCCCGCGCCAGCGTCGCCAGTTACCAGACTCAGGTAGCGCAGGATATCAACGCACTGAATCTGCTGGCAGGCGACACCGTGGCGCAAAACCTGCTGCCCGGTACGCTGGAGAGCCTCGGTAGCAACAGCATCAAGCTGACGCCTGCCGGGGTCTCCTCCTCGGTGCTGCTACGCCGCCCGGATATCCAGGAAGCGGAACACAATCTGCTGAGCGCGAACGCCAATATTGGCGCAGCACGGGCCAACTTCTTCCCGTCGATTTCGCTGACCACCAGCGCAGGCGTCGGCAGCAGCGCGCTCTCCTCGCTGTTTGACCACGGCATGAAGGTCTGGTCATTTGCACCGTCTATTTCCCTGCCGCTGTTTACCGGGGGCAGTAACCTGGCGCAGTTGCGTTATGCAGAAGCGCAGAAAAAGGGGCTGATTGCGACCTACGAGAAGACCATTCAGAGCGCCTTTAAGGACGTAGCCGATGCGCTGGCCCGCCGCCAGACGCTGGATGAGCAACTGGACGCCCAGCGCGAGTACGTTGCTGCCGAGCAGAAAACGCTGGATATCGCTCAGCGCCAGTACCAGGCCGGCACCGGGGATTATCTGTCGGTGCTGACCGCGCAGCGCTCGCTGTGGTCCGCACAGGAGGGGCTGATTGCGTTGCAACAGACGGACCTGGAAAACCGCGTGACCCTGTGGCAGTCGCTGGGCGGTGGCGTGGGGTAATGCCCCTCCCTTGAGGGCTGAGGGATCCCCAGAAAAAATGTGTGCACGAGCGGTCCCCTCTCCCTTGAGGGAGAGGGTTAGGGTGAGGGGAAAAATGTGGCTCTGAGGGTCGTTCCGTTCACCTTATGTTCCTTGCTTTTCTGTGACGCCAGAACCCGTGAACGT
>DFPL01000290.1:0-12063 GCA_002377245.1 Enterobacteriaceae bacterium UBA3516 | reverse complement strand
CGGATACGCTTCGTCGATTTTCAGCCGGACCCAGTCATCGCGGTGACTGCTGTGTTCTCATGCCGCAGTGTTATCGCTGTAAAACATAATATTACTGGGGATCACTCAGCCCTTGAGGGTGGGGGGAAGCAGCCTGCACCAACGCTAAATTCGTCACTCATAACAACGAGAAACATCATGCAAAGATTACCCATTTCTTACGTACTGGTACTCGGGCTCCTCACAGCAATGGGCCCCCTCTGTACCGATCTTTACCTGCCAGCGCTGCCTGACATGACCCGGCAGATGAGCACCACCACCTCGCTGACCCAGCTCTCCCTGACCGCATCGTTAATCGGCCTCGGTCTCGGGCAGTTGTTCTTCGGCCCCCTCAGCGACAAATTCGGCCGTAAGCGGCCACTGCTGCTGTCACTGGTGCTGTTTATCGTCTCTTCGGTGCTTTGCGCCACCACCAACGATATCTATCTGCTGATTTTATGGCGCTTTATGCAGGGCTTTGCCGGGGCGGGCGGCTCGGTGCTGTCGCGTTCTATCGCCAGGGATAAATACGCCGGCACCCAGCTCACGCGTTTTTTTGCCCTGTTAATGACGGTCAACGGCATCGCCCCGGTTGTCTCTCCCGTACTCGGCGGCTACATCGCCCAGACCTTCCACTGGCGCGCGCTGTTCTGGACGATGGCGCTGGCGGGAGGCATCTTATTCCTGCTCAGCCTGACGCTGATTAAAGAGACGCGTCAGCCGCAAAGCACGCCGCAGAGTCTGCTCATCACGACCCGTGCGGTACTGAAAAATCGGGCATTCCTGGGATTCTGTTTCGTGCAGGCGTTTATGCTGGCGGGACTGTTCGCTTACATCGGCGCATCGTCGTACGTGTTGCAGAACGAATACGGCATGAGTCCGATGCAGTTCAGCCTGCTGTTCGGCATTAACGGCACTGGACTGATTATCTCTGCGCTGATCTTCTCCTCCCTTGCCCATCGGGTTGCTCAGGAGACGCTACTTAAGCGCGGTCTGATCCTGGCGCTGTTGACGGCGCTCACAACCCTGGGTTTTGCCCTGGCGGGGGCTGACTGGCTCGCGCTGGTGGGGCTGTTCTTCACCGTCGCCTTCAGCAGCGGCGTGTGCACACTGTCAGGCTCGGCGGCAATGAACAGTGTAGAAGCGCGTTGCTCAGGCACCGCATCCGCTCTACTTGGCATGCTGATGTTTGTGTTTGGTGGTATAGCCGCCCCACTGTCAGGCCTCGGCGGTGAAGCCATGTGGAAAATGACCCTTGCCATTGTGATGGCCTACGGCGCGGCGCTGGTGGTTTACGTCTTCGCCCGCCGGAAAGCTTAAGCCTTTTTCCCGCCCGGTTTCAGGCCACGGTGGAATTCGTTAATCCGTTTCACCGTTTTGATCGCCCGCTGGGAGGTGGCGGACGCCACGGACAGCACAATCATCTCCAGGCACAGCAGCACCGTGCCGTGGAGCGGGATTTTGCCTTTCTCGCCGCCGCGCGGTACGTGGATAACCACATCCGCCTCTTTGCTGAAACGGGAATCCAGTGCGTTGGTAAGCAATATGGTCGGGATGCCCAGCCGTTTGGTCTCTTTTAAGGTGGTAAGCCCTTCACGGTGGGCCGATTTCTGCGCCATCATCACCAGCACATCACCGCGCTGCAGGCTGATAAGCTGCTCGGCAAGTCCGATCCCGGTGCGGTTAAGCGCCACCGCAGGCAGGCCAACGCGGCTAAACAGGCGCGCCGTGTAATCCGCCAGAATCCCGGATGCGCCAATGCCAAAAATCGCCACCTGACGCGCCTCCACCAGCAGGGCCACTGCCTGAGCGATGGCGTAGCGATTCTCAGGTTCAGACAAAATTTCGCAGGTGTACTGATGCCCCTCCAGCACAAAATCAATGCCGGAATTCACATCACAGGATAGCGTACCGACGGTCGTGCTCATCTTCTCCGCCGAGCTGGCCGACGGACCGAACCAGTGCTCCATGGTCTGCTTTAAGTCACGCAGCCCGGCAAAACCCAATGCCTGAATCGCCCGCACCACGGTGGCGTCCGAGGTCTGGGTCGCCGCAGCAATCTCAATCGCCGTATGCTCCAGCACCACTTCGCGGTTTTCATTGATGTAGCGCGCCACCGTTTGAAGACGCGGCGACAGCGATGACGCACGCGCCCGGTAGCGCTCACCGTATACGTCCACGCGGCTTTTCGTTTTCTTTGCAGCCAACATTTCTGCCCCCTATTTCTGCGCGGGCAACGGACGCCCGGCGATCTGCGACTGTACCTGGGCCGCCATCAAACTGAGCGCGGCAAAGGAGTTGGAAATCGCCTCTTCGCGGGAGATCAGGACATAGTGCCCGCTACGACAGGCTGTGAGGAAATCGCACCAGCCCGGCATCACCGCATCCATCGCCTTCATTTCATCCTGCGGTTTGCCGCCGGTGTCGCCACGCCAGGTAGCAAAGACGAAATCGGCGTCCAGCTCCGGCAACCGTTCAGCGCTCACATCAATGCGCCCGCCGTCGGGAATGCTGTCAATCAGCGGCGGGAAGCTGAACCCCGCGTCGCGCAACACGCGCCCCAGTGAGTGATAGGTATGCAGCGCGTTGATTTTGCCCTGGTTAGCCTGAATCACCGAGACACGAAGTTTGCGGGTATCGATCGTGCTTTTCAGCGCCGCTATTTGCGCCCGATAACGGCGCTCAAGAATCGCGAGCTGCGCCTGAGTGCCGGTCAGTTGCGCCAGTTTGCTGTAGATGCGCGGTGCGCCGCCGTCGAGGTGATCGATGCTGACCGTCGGGGCAATTTTCTCCAGTTGCTCCACCGGCGTATTACGGCTTGGTTCGGTGATGATCAGATCCGGTTTCGCCGCCGCGACGGCTTCAATGTCGATGGTTGCGGTGCCGATAAAGGCAATAGAGCTGTTATCGAAATCGACCCCGGTGAGCATGGCACTGGAGCGCAACACGTGGCTGCCGTCCGGGCGAGTTCGGCCATGGCTGGCGACCGGCAGCACGCCCAGCTCAATCAGCGGGATGGTGATGTCGAGATCATGTAAAGAGACAATACGCTGCGGGTGCAGCGGCACGGTCACCGAGCGACCAAGGTCATCTTTAAAAACCTGGGTAGCAGGCGCGGCGTACGCCGTGCTCACTGCCAGAACCAAGAAAGCAAAAAGTAAGCGCATACGGCTCCCGAAAGTTAAAGCCTGTCCCGCCGCTGCCAGAGCAGTAACAGGAAAAACGGCCCGCCAATCAATGAAATCACAATACCCGCCGGGATCTGCAACGGCGCAAAGGCCAGCCGTCCCAGGGTATCTGCCACCAGCACCAGCAACGCCCCGAGCAGCGCACTGCCCGACAGCAGCGCCACCTGCCCACCGCGCAGCAGAAAACGCGCCATATGCGGGGCAATCAGTCCAACAAACCCGATGCTGCCGGCGCAGGACACACAGGCCGCGGTCAGTAACACAGGCGCGATAAAACGCACCCGCATCAGTCCGTTCAGGCGCACACCCAGCCCGAGCGCCGCCTCGTTCCCCAGTAGCGCCACATCCGACGCTCTCGCGGTCAGAAACAGAATGAGCGCCGCAGGCAGCGCCCAGCCGCTCGCCACCAGCAGCAAAGGCCAGGTCGCGGCGTGCAGGCTGCCTGCCAGCCATACCAGCGCGGTCTGCACATCGCGCACGTCGGCAGTGGTCATAAAGACCCCAATGCCCGCGGCAAAACTCCAGGAGACGCCAATACCGAGCAGAATAAAGCGTGGCCGGGAGAAATCCCGTGCCAGCAGCAGCACGATCAGCGCCGCCAGCAGCCCCCCTACCATTCCTACTAACGGTCGCCAGACCACGCCCAGCGCCGGAAAAAGCAGAATTAGCGCCAGCACCGCCACGCTACTCCCCTCTTTCACCCCGAGCAGACCCGGATCGGCGAGGCCATTGCGGGTGATGGACTGCATCGCCGCTCCCGCCATGCCGAGCATGCCGCCGCACAGCAGCGCCATCAGCAGGCGCGGCAGGCGTATATCCCAGACGACGTACTGTTGCTCAGCGCTCAACGCCTCCGGGGAGAAAATGGCACGCCCGATGGCAGAAACCGGCACCGGCAGCGAGCCCTGCATCAGCCCGGAAAGCAGCAAGCCAACAGCAACAGCCACCAGTGCCAGCCCCCAGCAGGCGGTGCGGGGTCGCCATAAACGGGAGAAGCGGCCCGCGCGGAAAGCACGGAATCCGGCGCGTTGCAGAATCGGGCTCATTTAAACAGCCTCGATGCCAAAAGAATGAACAGCGGCGCGCCGACCAGCGCGGTCATCACCCCTGTCGCCAGCTCCTGAGGCGCAATCAGCGTGCGGGCAGCAATGTCCGCGAGCGTCAGCAGCAGCGCGCCGGTCAACGCACACAGTGGAATGCCAGGTCGCAGGTCATCGGTCGCTACGCGGCGTACCACGTGCGGCACCACCAGGCCAATAAAACCGATCGGCCCGGCCAGCGACACCGCCGCGCCACACAGCAGCGCGATGGCCGCCAGTCCGAACAACCGGGTACGCACCAACGACACCCCAAGCCCGGTGGCGACCTGATCCCCTAGAGTCAGCATGTTCAGCGCCGGGGAGAGCCACAGCGCGAGGACAAATCCGCCGCACGCCACTGCGGCCGCCCCGCGCAGCGTCTCCCAACTTAACCCCGCCAGGTCGCCCGCCAGCCAGATGCGCATCGCGGTCAGGGTTTGTTCATCAAGAATTAAAATGGCGGCAGTGATCGACGACGTAAATGCGGTCAACGCCACGCCGCAGAGGGTGACTTTCATCGGCGTCAACCCAACGCGCCCGGCGCTGGAAAGCCCCATCACCAGCGCAAAGAGCGCCCCGGCACCGCAGGCGGCAATCAGCGGTCTGCCCGGACCGAAAGAGAGGCCCAGCGCGGTGGTAGCCACCACCGCCAGCGCCGCGCCCGCGTTTAGCCCCAGAATGTGCGGCTCGCCCAGCGGGTTGCGAATTAGCGACTGTAGCAGCGCGCCTGCCACACCCAGCGCCGCGCCCACCAAAAGCGCCGCCGCAAGGCGCAACAGTCGCAGGTTGACGATGATCTGATGCTCGAAATTGCGCGGATCAAATGCCAGCAGCGCCGCCACAACGGTGCGCGGGGTAATCATGCGTGCGCCCAGCCCAAGATGAATCACCGCGCTCGCCACAAGCAGAGCCAGAATGCCTCCCGTCGCCCAGACGATGCGCGCACTCGAACGGCACACTGCCAGCGATTGCGTCGTCACACGACCTCCGCGTTGGGGCGGCGAAACGGCATAAAGAACGGTTTGCCGGTCATTGGGTTGGTGGAGACATGCACATCAACGTCGAACACGGCTTTAATGAGTTCAGCCGGGCAAGGATCGCCGTCATGTAACACGCCCTGCACTTTGCCCTGGCGCAGAAACACTAAGGTGTCGCCATAATTGACCGCGAAATTGAGATCGTGCAGGACCACCACGACGGTGCGCCCGTGACGACGGGTAAGGGAGTGCAGCAGTTCGAGGATCTCCACCTGGTAGCGGAGATCAAGATACGTAGTAGGTTCGTCGAGCAGGATCACCGGGGTCTGTTGCGCCAGCGCCATGGCAATCCAGCAGCGCTGACGCTGGCCGCCGGAGAGGCTGTCGACCGGGAGATGGGCAAATTCGGTAGTGCCGGTGACCGCCAGCGCCTCTTCGACCGCTCGCTGATCCTCCTGCGACCACTGGCGCATAAAGGTTTGCCAGGGAAAACGCCCGCGGGACACCAGCTCAAACACGGTCAGCCCTTCCGGCACCCGCGGCGATTGCGGAAGAATCCCTAACTGACGCGAGACCGCTTTAGTCGGCTGCTGGTGAAGGGCTTTGCCATCAAGCAGCACGCTGCCGCCAAGCGGTTTAAGCAGGCGCGCAAGGGTGCTGAGTAAGGTGGATTTTCCGCTGCCGTTGGCGCCGATCAGTACCGTCATTTTTCCAGGCGGAATCGCAAGGCTGATGTCATCCACAATCACCTGCTGTTGATACCCCGCCGAGAGGTTTTCCAGCACAATTCCCGGCGGCAGTGCCGCCTTTTCCACCTGCTGTGGCATCTTCACTCCTGCGCCGCAACCACGTGGTAAACTCCGCGCGCGTCAGCTCAACAAATAAAAATAAATATCATTCTCTTTTAGATTTTGCCGTTGCGCCCTGTAGTAGTCAAGAGATTCAAACCCGCAGCTATTGATGGGATATTTGTTGCTATTACAGAGACTTTACTGGACGTCATAAAATTAAATACTGTTATTTTTCAACAAAATGATTAACTAAAACCTTGCATTCCGCTGTCACTGCTTTTGAATGCCTGCAATGTAGTCTTTTTCTCTCTTTTTTCATTTACTACTACATATCGCCATGTTTGAATGATTCTCAATAACATATCCGGCGCGAATATTTCAGGCCAACGGATAGATTTCAGCATCGGGCAATGAATAAAAACGTTCCCCTTCATGGGTGACTGGCAGGGGCATTTTGGAAAAATAACAACATGGCTGAGTTAACTTCTTCTCTCTCCGGGAAAAAAGGGCGCGTGCTGTTTTCAGCGCTATTTCTGGGCACGGCATTTTCACCCCTGGCAACAGCGGCAGAGAACCCAAAACAAGACAAAGACACCGACACGATAACGGTGCTGGCAGGTGCGTCATCCGCAGATCAGGCAACGACATCGGGCTACCAGCCGCTGACCTCCTCTTCTGCGACGCTGACCACCATGCCGCTGCTGGATATCCCGCAGGTGGTGAATACCGTCAGCGATAAAGTGCTGGAGGATCAGCACACCACCACCCTCGATGAAGCGCTGTATAACGTCAGCAACGTGGTGCAGACCAACACGCTGGGCGGCACCCAGGACGCTTTTGTGCGCCGTGGTTTTGGCGCCAACCGTGACGGTTCCATCATGACCAACGGCCTGAAAACCGTGCTGCCACGCAGCTTTAACGCCGCCACGTCGCGCGTCGAAGTGCTGAAAGGCCCCGCCTCTACGCTGTACGGCATTCTCGATCCCGGCGGGCTTATCAATGTTGTAACCAAGCGCCCGCAAACCACCTTTGGCGGTTCCCTGTCCGCCACCTCCTCCAGTTTTGGCGGCGTCACGGGAGAGGTGGATGTCACCGGGCCGATTGAAGGTACCCGGCTGGCGTATCGCTTAGTGGGTGAGTACCAGAACGAAGATTACTGGCGCAATTTCGGCAAAGAGCGAAGCACCTTTATTTCGCCGTCGCTGACCTGGTTTGGCGATGATGCCACGGTGAGCGTGCTCTACTCCCACCGTGACTACAACACCCCGTTCGATCGCGGCACCATTTTCGATCTCAACACCAAAAAAGCGGTCAACGTCAGCCGTGAAACCCGATTCGACGAGCCGTTCAACATTACCGATGGGCAGTCCGATCTGGCGCAGCTGAACGCGGAATATCGTCTGAACAGCGCCTGGACGGCGACGTTTGATTACAGCTACAGCCAGGACAAATACAGCGATAACCAGTCTCGCGTAATGGCCTACGACGCCACCACCGGCAACCTCACCCGCCGCGTGGATGCCACGCAGGGATCAACTCAGCGCATGCACAGCACCCGTGCGGATCTGCAGGGGAATGTGGATATCGCCGGGTTCTACAACGAGATCCTGACCGGCGTGTCGTATGAGAATTACGATCTGCTGCGCACCGACATGATCCGCTGTAAGAACTTGAAAGATTTTAATATTTCCGAGGTACATTTGCTGGCGTTGCCGTAAGAAGGGTTATAAATATTTAAATCTTTCAAGTTCCGACATGATCCGCTGTAAGAACTTGAAAGATTTTAATATTTATAACCCTTCTTACGGCAACGCCAGCAAATGTACCTCGGTCTCCGCGTCCGACAGCGACCAGACCATCAGGCAGGAGAGCTACTCCGCCTACGTGCAGGACGCGCTCTATCTGACGGATAAATGGATCGCCGTCGCGGGCATCCGTTACCAGTACTACACCGAGTACGCCGGAAAAGGTCGTCCGTTTAACGTCAACACCGACAGCAGCGACGAGCAGTGGACGCCGAAATTCGGCCTGGTCTACAAGCTGACGCCATCCATTTCGCTGTTCGGTAACGTGGCGCAGTCGTTTATGCCGCAGTACTCCATTGCCAGTTACATCGGCGACCTGCCGCCGGAGACCTCAACGGCCTGGGAAGTGGGGGCGAAGTTCGACCTCTTTGACGGCATCACCGCCAACCTCTCGCTGTTTGATATTCATAAACGCAACGTGATGTATAGCGAGATCGTCGGCGACGAAACCGTAGCGAAAACCGCGGGCCGCGTGCGTTCGCAGGGCGTGGAGATGGACATTGCCGGGGCGCTGACCAGCAACATGAACGTTATCGCCAGCTACAGCTACACCGATGCCAAAGTGCTGGAAGACCCGGCTTATGCCGGCAAACCGATGCCTAACGTGCCGCGCCATACCGGTTCCGTGTTCCTGACTTACGATATCCGCAACATGCCTGGCGGCAACACGCTGACGCTGGGCGGCGGTGGCCACGGGGTAAACCGTCGCTCGGCCACCAACGGCGCGGACTACTACCTGCCGGGCTACTTCGTGGCGGACGCCTTCGCCGCTTATAAGATGAAGCTACAGTACCCGGTTACGCTGCAACTGAACGTGAAGAACCTGTTCGATAAGACCTGGTACAGCTCGTCTATCGGCACCAATAACCTGGGTAATCAGATTGGCGATCCGCGTGAAGTGCAGTTCACGGTCAAAATGGACTTCTAAGGCTTTATGCTAGTGTGTTTTGCCCTGCTTATTGCAGGGCTTTTTTTTGCAATCGTCTTCATTGAAAGCGTGTTCGTGTTCAAACTTTCATGCCCCACATCATCGTGAGTAAACTATTTGTGAGGTTAATCGCGGATATTATTTCAATTCACACTATTTTTATTACACCCGTAACGTCTGAGGACGATGTAATGAAATACAGATTGATTTACCGCCTCATTGCTCAGGGCGGTCTCAACGCCTGGTATAATCTCGACCCTCGCATCACTGACGACTTTCCTCGTTAATTCTCCGCTGCACGTTATTCATTAAAAAAATCAAACTCAACACGACGTTGAGCGATATTTTTTGCGCGCTTTATACCGCCGGAAATATCGTGACGTCGCACGGCATGCTATTGGAGAAATAAAGATGAAACGTATCCCTGAACCTTTCCGCATTAAGATGGTTGAGAATATCCGCATGACCACCTGGGACGATCGTGTCAAAGCGCTGGCCGAGGCCGGATATAACCCGTTCCTGCTCAACAGCGAAGATGTTTATATCGACCTGCTGACCGACTCCGGCACCGGGGCGATGAGCGACCGCCAGTGGGCGGGGCTGATGATGGGCGATGAAGCCTACGCAGGTTCACGTAACTACCAGAATTTATGCGCAAAAGTGAAGGAGATTATCGGGTACCCGTTCACTATTCCTACCCACCAGGGGCGCGGCGCTGAACAGATCCTTTTCCCGTCGCTGATTGCCCGCTGCAAATCGAAAAAGCCGGTATTTATCTCTAACTTCCACTTCGATACCACCGCCGCCCACGTCGAACTGAACGGGGCGAAGGCCATCAACGTGGTGACGCCAAAAGCGTTCGACACCACCTCGTGGTACGACTGGAAAGGCAACTTTGATATCGACCAGCTAAAAGCGACCATTGCCGAGCATGGCGCTGAGAACGTGGCGGCCATCGTCACCACCGTGACCTGCAACAGTTCAGGCGGCCAGCCGATTTCGCTGGCGAACATGCGTGAGGTTTACCAGATCGCGAAAAGTCATAAGATTCCAGTTGTTATCGATTCTGCCCGTTTCTGTGAAAACGCCTGGTTTATCAAGCAGCGTGAAGAGGGCTGCGCGGATCGCTCCATCAAAGAGATCATCCGCGAGATGTACACCTACGGCGACATGCTCACCATGTCGGCGAAGAAAGATCCGCTGGTGAACATTGGCGGGCTGTGCTGCTTCCGCGACGATGAAGACTTGTTTAACGAAGTGCGCATCCGCTGCGTGCCAATGGAAGGCTTCGTGACCTATGGCGGCCTGGCGGGGCGCGATATGGAGGCGATGGCTATTGGTCTGGAAGAAGGCACGAATGAAGATTACCTCACCTACCGTATTGCGCAGGTGGAGTATCTTGGCGAGCGTCTGCGTGAAGGCGGCATTCCGATTCAGTACCCGACCGGGGGGCACGCGGTATTTGTCGATGCGAAATTGCTGCTGCCACACATTCCGGCCGAGCAGTTCCCGGCGCACGCCCTGAACAACGAACTCTATCTGGAAGCGGGGATTCGTAGCGTAGAGATTGGCTCTCTGCTGCTGGGTCGTGACCCGACCACCGGGCTGCAAAAACCGTCACCGATGGAGCTGCTGCGCCTGACCATTCCGCGCCGCGTCTACACCAACGACCATATGGACTATATCGCTGACTCGCTGATTGCCGTGAAGAAGCGCGCCTCGTCCATTAAAGGGCTGACCTTTACCTATGAACCGCCGGTGCTGCGCCACTTTGTGGCTCGTCTGAAACCGGTGGAATAACGTCCCTTCTGACGCGCCTGCAATGGGCGCGTCTTTCCAATATTGATCATCATGAAATGTGAATCTATTAACGCTGCATTTTAACCGCAGCGTTAATTATGATGTGCTGAAACACAAAATTATTCGAGTTACATCGAGGCGGCAAGCGATGACATGCCAGGAGCATAGTGAACTATGTGACTGGGATTTCGTCGCGTAGCCAACAAAGAGGCAGCTTGAAGAATGAAGTGTAAGCCACGCGAGGAAAACGCATTATGGCTACTCTATCAGTAACAAATAAAGCCCCGTCGCTCGTCGGCGGCGCGATGATTATTGGTGGTACTATTATTGGCGCAGGCATGTTTTCATTACCGGTTGTGATGTCTGGCTCCTGGTTTTTTTGGTCACTGCTCGCCTTAGTTTTTACCTGGTTTTGTATGCTGCATTCAGGGTTAATGATTCTGGAAGCTAACCTGAATTATCATATTGGTGCCAGTTTCGATACTATTACCAAAGATTTACTTGGCAACCGCTGGAATATGATTAATGGCCTGACGGTGGCCTTCGTTCTTTATATTTTGACTTACGCATATATTTCCGCCAGCGGTTCCGTTATTCATCATACCTTCTCGCAAATGAATATTAACTTCCCGGCACGCATAGGCGGGGGGGTATTTGCGTTAGTGGTCGCGTTTATTGTCTGGCTCAGTACCCGGGCGGTCAGCCGGATGACCACTATTGTGCTCGGTGCCAAAATCCTCACCTTCTTTATGAGCTTTGGCGGCTTGATCTGGCATGTGCAGCCTGCGGTGCTGTTTAACACCGCCGAAGTGAACCCCAGCTACTTCCCTTATATCATCATGACGCTGCCCTTCTGCCTGGCCTCTTTTGGTTATCACGGTAACGTGCCAAGCCTGATGAAATATTACGGCAAAGATCCGCTGACCATTCGCCGCTGTCTGCTGCTCGGCACCCTGATGGCGCTGATCCTTTACATCTTCTGGCTGGTCGGAACGATGGGCAATATCCCACGCCCGGCGTTTATCGATATCGCCGAGAAAGGCGGCAATATTGACGTGCTGGTGCAGGCACTCAGCGGCGTGCTGAACAGCCGTGGTCTGGATCTGCTGCTGACGGTGTTCTCGAATTTTGCGGTCGCCAGTTCGTTTCTTGGCGTGACGCTGGGGCTGTTTGACTATCTGGCGGATCTGTTCAAGTTTGACGACAGTCCGAAAGGTCGCTTTAAGACCGCGCTGGTGACCTTCCTGCCACCGATGATCGGCGGGCTTGTGTGGCCGAATGGCTTTATCTATGCAATTGGTTTTGCGGGTCTGGCCGCCACCGTGTGGGCGGCGATTGTGCCCGCGCTGCTGGCGAGTGCGTCACGTCAGCGCTTTGGCAGCCCGCACTATCGGGTGTGGGGCGGTAAGGCGATGATCATTTTGATTCTGTGTTTCGGGGCAGGTAACGCGCTGATTCACGTGCTGTCGAGTTTTAA
>DFPL01000291.1 GCA_002377245.1 Enterobacteriaceae bacterium UBA3516 | reverse complement strand
CTGGGCGTGAGCTACTTCCTGGAGCGCCGCGAACTGGGCGTGATCAACATCGGCGGACCGGGCACCATCACCGTGGATGGTCAATGCTATGAGATTGGTCACCGTGATGCATTGTATGTGGGCAAAGGGGCGAAAGAGGTTGTTTTCGCAAGCACAGATACCGCCACCCCGGCCAAATTCTATTACAACTGCGCACCGGCTCACACGACTTATCCGACCAAAAAAGTGACCCCGGCTGACGTCGCGCCAGTGACCCTGGGCGACAACCTCACCAGCAACCGTCGCACCATCAATAAATATTTTGTGCCGGATGTTCTGGAAACCTGCCAGCTCAGCATGGGCTTAACGGTACTGGAGCCGGGCAACCTGTGGAACACCATGCCGTGTCATACCCATGAGCGCCGCATGGAAGTCTACTTCTACTTCAACATGGAAGAGGACGCCTGCGTGTTCCACATGATGGGGCAGCCGCAGGAAACGCGTCACATCGTGATGCACAACGAACAGGCCGTGATTTCGCCGAGCTGGTCGATTCATTCAGGCGTGGGTACGAAAGCTTATACCTTCATCTGGGGTATGGTGGGTGAAAACCAGGTCTTTGATGACATGGACCACGTCGCGGTAAAAGATCTGCGTTAAGCGCAGCAGGCATAAGCACATCATGCCTGCGAGAAGCAGGCGCTGAAAGATTAAGGAACAGACATGATTCTGGATGCATTTTCTCTTCAAGGTAAAGTTGCCGTCGTTTCCGGTTGTGACACCGGCCTCGGTCAGGGTATGGCACTGGGTCTGGCAGAAGCAGGCTGTGACATTGTGGGTATCAACATTGTTGAACCGACTGAAACTATCGAGCGCGTGACCGCACTGGGCCGTCGCTTTCTGAGCCTGACCGCTGACCTGCGCAAAATCGACGGTATTCCGGCACTGCTGGACCGCGCGGTAGCCGAGTTCGGTAAAATCGACATTCTGGTGAACAACGCCGGTCTGATTCGTCGCGAAGACGCAATCAACTTCAGCGAGCAGGACTGGGACGATGTGATGAACCTGAACATCAAGAGCGTGTTCTTTATGTCCCAGGCAGCGGCGAAGCACTTTATTGCGCAGGGCAACGGCGGCAAAATTATCAACATCGCCTCTATGCTCTCCTTCCAGGGTGGCATCCGCGTACCGTCTTACACTGCCTCTAAAAGCGGCGTGATGGGTGTGACGCGTCTGCTGGCGAACGAGTGGGCGCAGCACAAAATCAACGTCAATGCCATCGCACCGGGTTACATGGCGACCAATAACACCCAGCAACTGCGCGCTGATGAAGAACGTAGCGCGGCTATCCTTGAGCGCATCCCGGCGGGACGTTGGGGACTGCCAAGCGACCTGATGGGGCCGATTGTATTCCTGGCATCCGAAGCCTCTGACTACATCAACGGTTATACCGTTGCCGTCGACGGCGGCTGGCTGGCGCGTTAATTCGCCAGGTCAGACCAGAACCTGCCTTCGGGCAGGTTTTTTTTTGCCCGCAGGACGCCTTGAAACTCGTCGTCGACTTTGTTTGACTGTGGATTCACTTCGATGGAGAGAGACGATGAAAACAATAGGACTGTTGGGCGGGATGAGCTGGGAATCGACCATTCCTTATTACCGCCTGATCAATGAAGGCGTGAAGGCGAAGCTGGGCGGTTTGCACTCGGCGAGTCTGCTGATGCATAGCGTCGACTTCCATGAAATCGAGGTCTGCCAGCGCAGCGGGGAGTGGGAAAAGGCGGGCGAGATCCTGGCGAATGCCGCCGTTGGTCTGCAAAACGCAGGGGCAGAGGGCATTGTGCTTTGTACCAACACCATGCACAAAATCGCGGGGCAAATCGAAGCGCGCTGCGATGTCCCTTTCTTACATATTGCGGATGCGACCGGGCGTGCCATTGTGGCTAAAAAGCAACGCAAAGTGGCGCTGCTGGGCACTCGCTATACCATGGAGCAGGATTTCTATCGCGGGCGCCTGACCGAGGAATTTGCTATTGAAACGCTGATTCCGGGTGAAGCGGACCGTGAGCGCGTCAACCAGATTATCTTCGATGAACTTTGCCTTGGCACCTTCAGTGACGCTTCTCGCGATTATTATGTGAAACTGATTGCGCAACTGGCGGAGCAGGGGGCGGAAGGCGTCATTTTTGGCTGTACCGAAATTGGTCTGCTGGTGCCACAAGCGGCGTCTCCGATCCCCGTTTTTGATACGGCTGCAATCCACGCCGCCGATGCCGTCAACTTCATGCTTTCTTAAAGGGCATTCAGTACCGCATTAAGAGGCTGAGTAATCAGCGGGATCGCCGCCTGTAAATGGCGGCTAAATTCTTGCACCAGTGCTGATGCGGGGCGATGTAGCGGGCGGATCAAGCTTACCGTAAACGGCACATCGATACTGAAGCGGCGTACCACCACGCCGCTGGCGGCATAATCCAGGGCGGTCAGCGGATTGACCACCGAAATCCCCACCCCGGCCCGCACCATCGCGCACACGGATGCAGCACTATGGGTTTCAAGCACCATCCGGCGCTTCACCTGATGCTCGTTAAAGAGGGCATCAAGAAGCTGCCGATAACTGTCTGTTCGCGACAGGCTGATGTAGTTCTCACCGTGAAAATCTTCGGGAGTCAGTACTGCTTTGTGTGCCAGCCGGTGATGTTGCGGCAGGACGCAGACTTCGTTGAACGTCAGCAATGGAGTGCGCTCGGTCCCCGCAGGTGAACTGATGGTTTCCGTAATGCCTAAATCATGGCGCTGGGCGGAGAGCCACTCTTCCAGCAGCGGAGACTCCTGCGGCACAATATTGAGGCTCACCTCCGGGTAGCGGGCGAGAAAAGGCTGCAACAGCAGCGGGAGAAATGACTGCGAGAAGACGGGCAGGCAGGCAATCGAAAGCTCTCCCTGACGAAACTCCCGTAAGCTTTCTGCCGCGCTGACAATCCTGTCCAGTCCATACCAGGAACGCTGTACCTCTTCAAAAAGTTTTAATCCCTGCACGGTGGGGTGCAGACGTCCGCGCGTTCGCTCGAACAGCGTTAACCCCAGCACCTTTTCTAAGCGCGCCAGTTCGCGGCTCACCGTCGGCTGCGAGGTGTGCAACAGCAGAGCAGCTTCGGTCAGGTTGCCGGTCGTCATCACAGCATGAAAGATTTCGATATGGCGCAGATTTACAGCGGGCATGGCAATGTCCTGGTCATTTAACCTATATCATTTTTGCATAGACTATCGATAAAACGATATTTTTTATTCTGCTCATGCTGTGGCGTAATCATAAAAAATTGATGATGGAGTTCGCTATGCCACGCCCACTGACACAAACTGATACCGACCTGAACGCTGAGAATTTGCTGCGTCTGCCTGCTGAATTTGGTTGCCCGGTCTGGGTGTATGACGCACAAATTATCCGCAATCAGATTGCCCGTCTTTCCCGGTTTGATGTGGTGCGTTTTGCGCAAAAAGCCTGTTCAAATATTCACATTCTGCGACTGATGCGTGAACAGGGCGTGAAGGTGGATTCCGTCTCGCTGGGCGAAATCGAACGTGCGCTGGCCGCGGGTTACTGCCCGAAAACCCATCCGGAAGATATCGTCTTCACCGCCGATGTGATTGATGACGCCACGCTTGCTCGCGTCAGTGAACTGCGCATTCCGGTCAATGCCGGCTCGGTGGATATGCTCGAACAACTGGGCGAAGTCTCCCCCGGTCATCCGGTGTGGCTACGCGTCAATCCGGGCTTTGGTCACGGCCATAGCCAGAAAACCAACACCGGTGGCGAAAACAGCAAACATGGGATTTGGTACAGCGACCTGCCTGCGGCGCTGACGGTAATGCAGCGCTACAACCTGCAACTGGTGGGTATTCATATGCACATTGGTTCGGGGGTGGATTACGGGCACCTGGAACAGGTGTGCGGCGCGATGGTGCGTCAGGTGGTGGAATTTGGTCAGGATCTGCAGGCGATTTCGGCGGGCGGTGGCCTCTCAATCCCGTATCACGAAGGGGAAGAGAGCGTCGATACCGAACACTACTTCAGCCTGTGGAATGCGGCGCGTGAGCAGGTCGCAAAACACCTTGGTCATCCGGTGAAACTGGAGATCGAACCGGGGCGTTTCCTGGTAGCAGAATCTGGCGTGCTGGTGTCGCAGGTACGCAGCGTGAAGAACATGGGCAGCCGCCACTTCGTGTTGATCGATGCGGGCTTTAACGATCTGATGCGCCCGTCAATGTACGGCAGCTACCACCACATTACCGCGCTGGCGGCGGATGGGCGTGATTTAACGGCGCAACCGCGAGTGGATACCGTGGTGGCCGGGCCGCTATGTGAATCAGGTGATGTCTTTACCCAGCAGGAAGGAGGCAAGGTGGAAACCCGTGCGCTGCCTGCGGTAAGGCCGGGCGATTATCTGGTGCTGCATGATACGGGGGCTTACGGGGCGTCGATGTCGTCAAACTACAACAGCCGTCCGCTGCTGCCGGAAGTCCTGTTTGATAACGGTGTGGCGCGGTTGATTCGTCGCCGCCAGACAATTGAAGAGCTGCTGGCGCTGGAGCTGATTTAACGGCTCTGGTGGGTGAGGGGGCCTGACCCTCTGAGCCGCATGTTCCCCCCTAACCCTCTCCCTCAAGGGCTGAGGGATCCCCAGAAAAAATGCGTGCACGAGCGGTCCCCTCTCCCTTGAGGGAGAGGGTTAGGGTGAGGGGGTGCATGCGGCTCTGATGGCCATTCCGTTCACCTTATGTTCCTTGCTTTTCTATAGCGACAGAACCCGTGAACGTGCC
>DFPL01000292.1 GCA_002377245.1 Enterobacteriaceae bacterium UBA3516 | reverse complement strand
AAGCAGGCGCTGATCCTCAATCTGCCAGGCCAGCCTAAATCCATCAAAGAGACGCTGGAAGGGCTAAAAGATGATAAGGGTAACGTAAAAGTGACGGGGATTTTTGCAAGTGTACCGTATTGTGTACAGTTACTTGACGGTCCTTATGTCGAAACCGATCCGGCAAGGGTAGTGTCTTTCCGTCCTAAGAGTGCGAGACGCGAAATAATCTCCTAAAAGTGGTGGTTTTTGGATTTAAATAAGACGGATGCTGGCGTGTTGATTTATTTACGGTATAGTAATTTTTAATTTACAGTTAGCGTAAATACTCAATCAACATCTCCTCTTTACAAATGGTCCGTTATGTCAAAACACACACGCCCTCTGAACAAACAGGATTATAAAACGCTTACGCTCGCCGCATTAGGCGGTGCGCTGGAGTTTTATGATTTCATCATCTTCGTGTTCTTTGCCGCCGTCGTGGGAGAGCTTTTCTTCCCGGCGGATATTCCTGAGTGGCTACGTCAGGTGCAAACCTTCGGTATTTTTGCCGCAGGCTATCTGGCACGTCCGTTAGGTGGCATTGTGATGGCGCATTTTGGCGATCTGGTTGGGCGTAAGAAGATGTTTACCCTCAGTATCTTACTGATGGCGGTGCCGACTCTGGCAATCGGTTTGCTGCCGACCTACGCGTCAGCTGGCATTGTCGCGCCGTTACTGCTGCTGTTGATGCGTGTCCTCCAGGGGGCGGCAATCGGCGGTGAAGTGCCGGGGGCATGGGTGTTTGTGGCTGAGCATGTGCCGGAGCGCCGTATTGGCATCGCCTGCGGCACCTTAACGGCAGGGTTGACCGTCGGTATTTTGCTGGGTTCGGTGGTGGCTACGCTGATCAACACCAGCATGACCCCGCAGGCGATTCATGATGGCGGCTGGCGTGTGCCGTTCCTGCTTGGCGGCGCATTTGGTCTGGTGGCGATGTACCTGCGTCGTTGGTTACAGGAAACCCCTGTCTTCCTCGAAATGCAGCAACGTAAAGCGCTGGCGCAAGAGTTACCGGTTAAATCGGTGGTGCAGAACCATAAAAAAGCGGTGGTGGTCTCCATGCTGCTGACCTGGTTGCTTTCGGCTGGGATCGTGGTGGTGATTCTGATGTCGCCCGTCTGGCTACAGAAACAGTATGGCTTTGCTCCGGCGCTGACGCTGCAGGCAAATAGCATCGCTATTATCATGCTCTGCTTTGGTTGCCTGATTGCCGGTCTGGTGGTCGACCGGGTGGGTCCGAGTAAAACCTTCATTGTGGGCGGTATCCTGCTCGCCTGCTCCAGCTGGCTCTTCTACCATCAGGTCGGCGCGCATCCGGAACAGCTGTTTGTTTTATACGGCCTGGTCGGTCTTTGTGTTGGTGTCGTCGGTGCGGTGCCCTATGTGATGGTGCGTGCCTTCCCGGCGGAAGTACGTTTTACCGGGATCTCGTTCTCTTACAACGTCTCTTATGCCATTTTCGGTGGCCTGACGCCGATCGCGGTGACCATGCTGATGGGCGTCTCGCCGATGGCACCCGCCTGGTATGTGCTCGCGCTGGCGCTGATGGGTTTGGGCTTAGGTATCTGGTTACGCCAGGATTGGGTCGCCGCGCCGAGCCCGACGCTGGCGGAAGAGATTCAGTCTTAGTGTTATTCAGCGCCGTCGAATGACGGCGCGTGTAGCGATCAGTGCGAAGGGGTGTAGCTCAGGATAATACTGTCATCCGGAATATGCGTGAAGTCCTTGATGATAGTGTGGTAATCCGCCAGCGGATCAATATCTTTAAAGTGGTCCGGGTAGAAGATTTTACTCAAGGTTTCAATGGCGACAATATTGTACGGGTTGTTGTAGAAGTGATGATACAGCGCCCCGGTGTGTCCCTGAACGACCGCAGGAATACTGCTCACGCCCTGGCGAGCCATCAGCGCATTAAAGGCCGTTTCAACCTCCTTCCTGTCGACATTGTACCCAAATGGAACGACCGCCGTGCCTTTGCCCGGACGCTTTGAACCGCTCATCAGGTAGTAGTCAGGATTCAGGGAGATGATTTTCTCTACCGACACGGTGCCGGTCGCCCCTGGCAGCAGCTGTGAACCGATATTCACGCCGCCCGCCGCTTCTACCAGCCCGCCCCAGCCGTTGTGCGCGTGGGTAAAGCAACAGCCGTTGTCCAGACCGGCGACACCCGCGATAGGCTCAATAAAGACCAGCGGTTTTTTGGTCACGGTCGCCAGGCGTTGATGCAGGGTGTCCAGGCGCTGTTGATAGAAATCGGTATAGGCTTTTGCGCGTTCATTTTGCCCCATTACTTTGCCAAGCAGGGTAATGCTCGGCAGCGTGTTTTCGACCGGGTGCAGTTCATAATCGACAAACACGACCGGCACATGCAGCGCTTCCAGTTTCGCCAACACATCGCTCTGCACCAGTGACGGCTTCGCACGCAGCTGGGCAATCATCAGGTCAGGATGACGGGAGATAATGGTTTCCAGATCCACATTTCCCTGATCGGAAAATTGCATGTCGAGGATCTTTTCCGCTTCCGGCCACTGACGTTTCAGTACGTCCCAGGTCTGGGTATCTTGCTTTTTAGGCAGGTTGTTCCAGGCGACAACTTTGGCAAACGGGTTATCGCGTTCCAGCAGCGCGAGCGCAAAAATATCACGACCGTCCTGCAAAATGATGCGCTGCGGCGCCTGTGGAATGGTCACCGTGCGGTTATCCATATCCTTCACCGTGACCGGCCAGTCAGCAGCCTGGGCCAGTAATGGCGAGAGCAACAGAATCGCCCCACAAGCGGCGGCAATGAGTGCCTTCTTCAAATTCATTATTTCCCCGTCTTCTTTTTTATGTGGTTAAACCGTCGACCACCACGTGTGGCAGTCCTTGTGAACAACATTCAACTCTTCCTTTTACGCCGTAAACGGTGGCCAGATTGGCGGGCGTAACCACTTCGACCGGTACGCCGCTGGCGACCAGTGCGCCATTTTTTAGCATCACTGCATATTCGGCATGACGCAGGGCAATATTGATGTCATGAATGACCACCACGGTGACGATGTGGCGCAGGCGCGTTTCGCGAGCGACGATGTCCATCACATGAAATTGATAGTTAAGATCGAGGGCGCTGAGCGGTTCATCCAGTAACAGCAGGTCAGGCTTGCGGATCAGCGACTGTGCCAGGCCTATCAACTGTGTCTGCCCGCCAGAGAGCTGGTCGAGGTAGCTCATCGCCAGATGCGAGATCCCCAGCTTATGCAGAATGTCATAAGCCTCTTTTTCGACATCGCCTCGTGCGTCAAAACCGCTGGCCCGGCGTGCCACAATCACTGATTCAAGCGCATGCAAATGCACGCCCTGCGGCAGCGATTGCGGCAGGTAAACCACTTTCTGTGCCCGCGCCGCTGACGGCAACCTCATCAGGTCTTCGCCATTCAGTGCAAGCTGCCCCTGCGCCGGGTTAAGGTCGGCCAGCGCGCGCAACAGCGTGGATTTGCCGGAACCGTTCGGGCCGAGCAGGGCGGTGATTTTGCCGCGCGGCAGAATGGGCGTATTCAGCCCATCAATAATTTTCTTTTTGCGGTAGCCGGTGTGCAGGTCGCTGATTTTCAGGCCGTCGGTCATAACGTTCCCCGGTGGCGAATGATGATGCTGAGGAAGAAGGGCACGCCCACCAGGGAAGTGACAATACCCACAGGAATGATGACGCCGGCGACAATATTTTTCGACAACACTGACGCGAGTGAGAGTACCAGTGCGCCAATCAACATGCTGCCGGGCAGATAAAAGCGGTGATCTTCACCAAATATCATGCGTGAAATGTGCGGAGCCACAAGGCCGATAAAACCAATCGGGCCGACGAACGCGACGGTGAGGGCGGAGATAATGCTGATGCGCAGAAGGGTAGCCAGACGCAGCTTACGTACGTTGATACCGAAGCTAACGGCGCGATCTTCCCCCAGACGCAGCGCGGTCAGTTTCCAGGCGTTTCGCATCGACAGCGGCACTACCAATAGCAGCGCCACGGCCAGGATAGCGAGTTTGTCCCAGGAGGCGCGCGCCAGGCTGCCCATTGTCCAGAAGACCAGCCCTTGCAGCGTGTCCTCACTGGCGACAAATTGCAGGATGGAGATCAACGCATTGAAGGTAAAGACCAATGCAATACCAAACAGCACCACGCCTGAGGTGGCGACGCGTGTCCAGCGACTGATGCCGTCGAGCACAAAACAGGCCATCAGCGCAAAGACGAAGGCGTTGACCGAGATGAACCATTGATCGGGAATACCGGGAATACCAATACCCAGAATGATCGCCAGCGCTGCGCCAAATGAGGCGGCAGAGGATACGCCGAGGGTAAAGGGGCTGGCCAGCGGGTTATTAAGGATGGTTTGCATTTCGGCACCAGCAAGCCCCAGCCCCATGCCGACCAGCACCGCCATCAGGGCGAAAGGCAGGCGTAATTCCCAGACGATGACGCGGGTGCCTGCATCCGCAGATGCCGCGTCGAACAGCGTTCGCCAGAGTGTGGAAATGGAGAGGCCGGAAGGGCCGAGGGTGAAATCAAGGACCAGCGATAGCAGAATGAATAGCAGGATCACACCCGCTAAGATAAAACGCCGCAGCAGGATTTTTTTGTAATGCGACGCCACGGCTGACTCGTCAGACTTCACGCTGGCGGTAAGGGTGGAACTCATTGTCTGACCTTATGCAACACAACAGAATGGTTTTATCCCACCCGACGTACCTGTCAGGTTCGTTGCATGAATTCCGTTCTCCGGGATGCTCCCGGCGAACATAATAGAAATGATAATGCTTATCAATTAAGCGGTGAGGTTATCAACGCTTCGTTTAAGAACCGTTATTGTTCTGCTTAAATAATAGACTTACAAACGGGCTTCCAGCGCACGGCAACTGGCATAAGCGCCTGCAATACACAAGGCGACCGGCGCCAGAAAACTATGGTCCATGCGGGTCGATTCCATGATTAACGCTAATGTAGTCACCGGCATATGCGCCGAGGCTGCTAAAAATCCGGCGGCACCCAGTAGCGCAAAGCTTTCCATATCGCTGCCAGGGAAGAGATGTCCGACAAGTAAAAACAGCAATGAACCTAACAGTCCGCCCACCGCAAGACCAGGCGTCAGGAGGCCCCCGGCTGCGCCACCGCGTATCACCGCGCATATCAGAGTGACCTTTAGCACCAGCAATATGGCTGCAAGCGCTGCTGTCATCTCACCACTGAGAGCCAGTTGCGCCGCGCCTTTGCCGTTGCCAGGCAATTGTGGAAACCAGATTGCGCCAATGCCCAGCAGCGTAAAGGCGAGGAGGCTTATTACCGGCATTTGCCAGTTATCACGCACGTTACTGCTGGCATATTGGGTAAGCCGACGAAAAAGATACGCGGCAGCCCCCAACAACGGGCCACACGCTAGTCCCCAGAAAACCAGCGACGTCGCGGCGAACTCCGCTGTAAAACGGTACTGGTGCTCGTCCCCCAGCCCCAGTGAGGCAATCCAGGCGGCAAGGGCGGATGTCGCCAGGGCAGCAATGGCCGTATCCCAGTTAAAGCGCACCAGCAGGACTTCAAGAGTAAAGATAGTGCCAGCCAGAGGGACATTGTAAACGGCGGCAAGGCCAGCGCCCGCACCGCAGGCCGTCATGAGTTGAATATCCGCCGAAGTCAGATGCAAGCGACGGGCAACGCCGCCCGCAAACAGGGCGCCGGCTTCGCGTGGCGCAACCTCACGCCCAAGCGGTGACCCCATGGCTACCGTGATGATTTGCAAAAGAATATGGGCAAGCGTAGTGAGGGGAGGCATCGGTTTAGTGGCGTCAGCGACAGCCGCGCTGATGCTGACCCGTTTTTTGCCATAACGCGCCAGTAGCCACCATCCACAGCCAGCAATGACGCCGGCTGCCATCAGCACAATAACGCGCCGCTGCGCGGTGGCATCGCTCACGCCTTCTAAAAACGTTAGTGGGCTGATTAACAGGTTCTGGCTGTAGCCATAAGCAAGATGCTGGATCTCGTGTAGCAGCATGGCAAGCAGCATGCCGCCAAGGCCAGCCAGAATGCCGGTGAGAAGCAGCGCCATCCAGCGTTGAAGTCCGTAAGTTCTGCCCTGAAATGAGGTCATCATCCGCGTCTTTATCTTGAGGAAGAGCGTCATCATCCCATAAAGCGGGTTAACAGGTAATCAATCGAAACGTAGCGGGGGGAAAGAAGTTCGTGCCCGCGATGCAGGCACGAAGGGGGAGATTAGTGCTGTTCGCCAATCGGCAGGACGGTACGACCGTATTGCTCGTTCAGGACTTCACCCATCGCCAGGTAAATCGCGCTTGCGCCGCACACCAGGCCAATCCAGCCAGCAATGTGAACGATGCTTTCGTTGTCTGCCAGGTGACCGACGGCCAGCAGTGCGAACAGCACGGTCAGGCTCAGGAACACAAACTGCAGCATACGTGCGCCTTTCAGCGTACCGAAGAACATAAACAGGGTGAACACGCCCCAGATACCCAGATAGACACCCAGGAAGTGGCCGTTCGCCGCCTCAGCCAGACCCATTTTTGGCAGCAGCAGGATAGCAACCAGCGTCAACCAGAAAGAACC
>DFPL01000244.1 GCA_002377245.1 Enterobacteriaceae bacterium UBA3516 | reverse complement strand
AGTCTCATTGGCATGACAACGTAGGCTGCGGATTGGGACGCCGCATCCTCAATCTGCACGCTCGACACTGAATCGGTCAGCAAAATGCGCACGTTCTCGCATTTCAGCGCATTAAGCACATCCAGGATATAGCTGACGTTAAAACCAATCTCCATTTCGCTGCCAGCGTAAGTGACATCCAGGATCTCTTCAGCTTCTTCCTGCTCAGGGTTGTTCGCCGTGATTTTCAGTTGGTTTTCGCTGACATACAGACGCACGCCACGGAATTTCTCATTTGAGAGAATGGCCGCGCGGGCAAACGCCTGCTTGAGAATATCGCAACCTGCATCGAGGTGCTTGTCCGGGTTTTTCGGCAATACGCGGCGATAATCCGGGAAACGTCCATCAACCAGCTTCGACGTAAAGATGAAGTCGCCGACGTGCGCACGAATATTATTGCTGCCAATCTGCACGCGCAGCGGGTTTTCGCCGCCGTCGAGCATACGCATCAACTCAATGACACCTTTACGCGGCACGATCACCGAATGGTTCGGCAGGCTCACGCCGATAGGCATCGAGCAAACGGCCAGGCGATGGCCGTCCGTCGCGACGGTACGCAGTTCTTCGCCTTCGGTCTCAAACAGCATGCCGTTTAAGTAGTAACGCACATCCTGATGCGCCATCGAAAACTGCGTTGCTTCGATCAGGCGTTTCATGGTCGTCTGAGGAAGCGTAAATTCGACTTCGCTCTGCCAGTCATCCAGATTCGGGAAATCCGCGGCAGGCAAGGTGGAGAGTGAGAAACGGCTGCGTCCTGAACGGACCAGCATACGTTCACCTTCCAGCTGCACGGCGATTTCTGCCCCTTCCGGCAGACCACGGCAGATATCAAAAAACTTACGCGCCGGTACGGTTGTCGCACCAGGTTCATGCGCTGCCTGTAAGGTTACGCGAGCAACCATTTCCATTTCGAGATCGGTACCGGTCAACGACAGGATACCGTCTGCCACCTGCAACAGCAGATTACCGAGGATTGGCAGCGTAGGACGACCGCCCAGCGGGCCACTGACTTGTTGCAGCGGCTTTAAAAGATGTTCACGTTCAACGGTAAATTTCATAGCGTCACTTTCATCGCATCAGGAAGACAATGTTCTGATTAAATTGGAAAAATCTTCTTTGATATCGTGGCTCTCTTCACGCAACTGCTCGATCTTACGGCAGGCGTGCAGCACGGTAGTATGGTCGCGACCACCAAATGCATCACCGATTTCCGGCAAGCTGTGGTTAGTCAGTTCCTTCGCCAGCGCCATCGCCATTTGACGCGGACGCGCCACCGAACGGGAGCGGCGTTTAGACAGCAGGTCCGCCACTTTAATCTTGTAGTACTCCGCCACCGTCTTTTGAATATTGTCGATGGTGACCAGTTTTTCCTGCAGCGCCAGTAAATCACGCAGCGCTTCGCGCACGAAATCAATGGTGATCGCTCGCCCGGTAAAGTTGGCGTTGGCAATCACGCGGTTCAGCGCGCCTTCCAGCTCACGCACGTTAGAGCGCAGACGTTTGGCAATAAAGAACGCCACCTCACCCGGCAGACGGATATCGTTCTCGTCCGCTTTTTTCATCAGGATCGCCACGCGGGTTTCCAGTTCAGGCGGCTCGATCGCCACCGTCAGTCCCCAACCAAAGCGGGATTTCAGACGATCTTCAACACCGTTGATCTCTTTAGGATAACGATCCGATGTCAAAATGATCTGCTGGTTGCCTTCAAGCAGGGCGTTAAAGGTGTGAAAGAACTCTTCCTGAGATCGTTCTTTATTGGCAAAGAATTGAATGTCATCAATAAGCAGCGCGTCGACGGAGCGGTAGTAGCGCTTGAACTCTTCAATGGCGTTGTTCTGCAGGGCTTTTACCATGTCCTGAACAAAGCGCTCGGAGTGCATATAGACAACTTTGGCATTCGGCTTACGCGCAATAATGCCGTTCCCTACCGCGTGTAACAGGTGGGTTTTACCCAGGCCCGTTCCGCCATAGAGGAAAAGTGGGTTGTACGCACCGCCCGGATTATCCGCCACCTGACGGGCCGCCGCGCGGGCCAACTGGTTCGACTTACCTTCAACGAAGTTATCAAAGGTATGTTTGAGGTTAACGTTAGAGCGGTAAGTAGGTTCCGCTGGTGCAGGGACATTGTCCCAGCCTGGACGTACCGGAGGCGCAACGCGCTGCGGTTGCTGCACGTGATGCGTTTGCACGGGCGCTGCAACATGGGCAGGCTCACGGTGCGACGGCGTGGCAGGCTTGGTCCCCACCTCAAAACGCAGTTGCGGCACATCGGTACCGCAGAAATCATTCAGCAGTCCGTTGATGTTATTCAGGTATTTGTCTCTTACCCAATCGAGTACAAAACGGTTTGGCGCATACAAGGCCAGCGTGTTATCGCTCAGTTCCGCCTGCAATGGGCGGATCCACATGCTGAATTCTGTGGCTGGTAACTCATCCTGCAATCGGGCAAGACACTGCTGCCAAAGCGAAAGTGACACGGCGGACTCCACTCGAACAAAATCGATAAATAAAAGACAGAAACATTAATGATTGTTGACACACGTCGATAAGACCCAACGGGGGTGACGTGCGAACCGCTATCTGCGGTTTTACACTTCATCCTTCAGGCCACCATATTGCTGGCTGGCGCTGCGCGACGTAAAAAAGGATGGTGTAAATTGCCCGGTGCTGATCCTCGGATCGCGATCGGGACCGCGGATCATAGCCTAATCTGCTTCAGAGATCTTGTGTTTCTCACAGATTCTTCACGATTTATCCACAGGGCAATTTGGAATCGGCTAAGTGTAAACGATCCCGGATAGCATGCGGGACGATTTACGCCGCATATTGGAAAATTTAATGAGTAAAGCTGAATTCTTGCTTAATTGATCTAACGAAGATCCTGGACGATCCTTGCGATTTCCTGTTTGGGTCGTATAATCCTCCCCCCGGCGCGTTAAGCTCATTTCAACCGTCGAACGTTGGCTGTTTTTCACCCTGAAATGTGCAAAAATAGACGCGTTATAAGGAAAGAGAATTGACTCCGGAGTGTACAATTATTACAATCCGGCCTCTTAAATCACCCACACTGAAGCGTTAGTCGTTCGCTTAGCCTTACGGACATACGCAAAAGTCAGTGAATTCATTCAAGTTTAGGTAGAAATCGCCATGAAACGCACTTTTCAACCGTCTGTACTGAAGCGCAACCGTTCACACGGCTTCCGTGCTCGTATGGCAACTAAAAATGGTCGTCAGGTTCTGGCACGTCGTCGTGCTAAAGGCCGTTCTCGTCTGACCGTTTCTAAGTAATAAAGCTAACCCTTCGAGTGGTTAAGCTAGCATTTCCCAGGGAGTTACGGTTGTTAACTCCCAATCATTTCACCTTCGTCTTCCAGCAGCCACAACGGGCTGGCACGCCGCAAATCACCATCCTCGGCCGCCTGAATTCGCTGGGGCATCCCCGTATCGGTCTTACCGTCGCTAAAAAAAATGTTAAACGAGCTCATGAGCGCAATCGGATTAAACGTCTGACGCGTGAAAGTTTTCGTTTACGTCAGCACGAGCTTCCTGCAATGGATTTCGTGGTGGTGGCGAAAAAAGGGGTTGCCGATCTCGATAACCGTGCTCTCTCGGAAGCGTTGGAAAAATTATGGCGCCGCCATTGTCGCCTGGCTCACGGCTCCTGATAGGCCTTATACGGGCCTATCAAATCCTGATTAGTCCGCTACTCGGGCCGCGTTGCCGTTTCACACCTACGTGCTCTCACTATGGAATTGAGGCATTGCGCAGGTTTGGAGTGATAAAAGGCAGTTGGTTGACAGTGAAACGCGTATTAAAATGCCACCCTTTACATCCGGGTGGAGACGATCCCGTCCCGCCAGGACCCTTTAATACCAGAGAACACTAACGATGGATTCGCAACGCAATCTTTTTGTCATCGCTTTGTTGTTCGTGTCTTTCATGATCTGGCAAGCCTGGGAGCAGGATAAAAATCCTCAGCCTCAGCAGCAGATCACGCAGACTACGACCACCGCAGCGGGTAACGCAGCCGACCAGGGCGTACCAGCCAGTGGCCAGGGAAAACTGATTACGGTTAAAACCGACGTGCTGGAACTGACCATCAACACCCGTGGTGGTGATGTTGAGCAGGCGCATCTTTTGGGTTACCCGAAAGAGCTGGGTTCTAACGAGCCTTTCCAGTTACTGGAAACCACCCCACAGTTTATCTATCAGGCTCAGAGCGGTCTGACAGGTCGCGACGGCCCGGATAATCCGGCTAATGGTCCGCGTCCGCTGTATAACATCGAAAAAGATGCGTTCGCACTGGCTGACGGTCAGAACGAACTGGCGATTCCATTAACCTTTACGGATGCGGCCGGTAACACCTTTACCAAAACCTTCACCCTGAAACGTGGTGAATATGCGGTAAACGTAGATTACAACGTGCAGAACAGCAGCGAAAAACCGCTGGAAGTCTCTGCCTTTGGTCAGCTGAAGCAATCCATCAATCTGCCATCGCACCGCGATACAGGCAGCAGCAACTTCGCACTGCATACTTTCCGTGGCGCAGCGTACTCTACGCCAGACGCGAAGTATGAAAAATATAAGTTCGATACCATTGCTGATAACGAAAACCTGAACGTCAGTGCAACCAACGGCTGGGTGGCGATGCTGCAGCAGTACTTTGCGACTGCGTGGATTCCACACGTTGCGGGCGCGAATAACTTCTATACCAGCAACCTGGGCAACGGTGTTGCAGCCATCGGCTACAAATCTCAGCCGGTCCTGGTACAGCCTGGCCAGACCGCAGCGCTGAACAGCACCCTGTGGGTTGGTCCGGAAATTCAGGACAAAATGGCCGCAGCAGCACCGCATCTGGATTTGACCGTTGATTACGGTTGGTTGTGGTTCATCTCTCAGCCGTTGTTCAAACTGCTGAAATGGATCCATAGCTTCCTGGGCAACTGGGGCTTCTCCATCATCGCGATTACCTTTATCGTTCGTGGCATCATGTACCCGCTGACCAAAGCGCAGTACACCTCCATGGCGAAGATGCGTATGCTGCAGCCGAAGATTCAGGCCATGCGTGAGCGTCTGGGCGATGACAAGCAACGTCAAAGCCAGGAAATGATGGCGCTCTACAAAGCGGAAAAAGTGAACCCGCTGGGTGGGTGTTTCCCGCTGCTGAGTCAGATGCCAATCTTCCTGGCACTGTATTACATGCTGATGGGCTCGGTTGAACTGCGCCACGCGCCGTTCGCGCTGTGGATCCACGACTTGTCCGCACAGGACCCGTACTACATCCTGCCGATCCTGATGGGCGTAACGATGTTCTTCATCCAGAAGATGTCGCCGACCACCGTGACCGACCCGATGCAGCAGAAGATCATGACCTTCATGCCGGTCATCTTCACCGTGTTCTTCCTGTGGTTCCCGTCAGGCCTGGTGCTGTACTATATCGTCAGTAACCTGGTGACCATTCTGCAGCAGCAGCTGATTTACCGTGGTCTGGAGAAACGTGGTCTGCATAGCCGCGAGAAGAAAAGCTCCTGATACTCTTCATTCTTCAAGCCGCAGCTGCGTTGGCTGCAACTTGAATTATTTCGAGTATTCACGGTAAAGTTAATGCCAGAGAAGGCGGTCATTAGACCGCCTTTTTTACATTTAAAAGAGAACTATCATGAGCCATAACGACACCATTGTCGCCCAGGCAACCCCACCAGGACGCGGTGGCGTGGGTATCCTGCGTATTTCAGGCCTGAAAGCCCGTGATGTGGCGCAAACGGTTTTAGGCAAGCTGCCAAAGCCTCGCTACGCCGATTATCTGCCGTTCAACGATGTCGACGGTAAGGCACTGGATCAGGGCATCGCCCTGTGGTTCCCTGGCCCCAACTCCTTTACTGGTGAAGACGTCCTGGAATTACAAGGCCACGGCGGTCCGGTGATTCTGGATTTACTGCTCAAACGCATTCTGACTATCCCAGGGCTGCGCATTGCCAACCCGGGCGAGTTTTCCGAGCGTGCCTTCCTCAATGACAAACTGGATTTAGCCCAGGCAGAAGCCATCGCCGACCTGATTGATGCCAGCTCAGAGCAGGCAGCACGCTCCGCACTGAACTCCTTGCAGGGTGCGTTCTCCGCGCGTGTTAATCACTTAGTGGAAGCACTTACTCACCTGCGAATCTACGTTGAGGCGGCTATCGACTTTCCTGATGAAGAGATCGACTTCCTCTCTGACGGTAAAATTGAAGCCCAGCTCAACGAGGTCATTGTTGATCTGGACGCCGTGCGTGCTGAAGCGCGCCAGGGCAGTCTGCTGCGCGAAGGGATGAAGGTGGTGATTGCCGGTCGCCCGAATGCCGGGAAATCAAGCCTGCTGAACGCGCTGGCGGGCCGTGAAGCGGCGATTGTGACGGACATTGCTGGCACCACGCGCGATGTACTCCGTGAACACATCCATATTGACGGTATGCCGTTGCATATTATCGATACTGCCGGCCTGCGTGATGCCAACGACGAAGTTGAACGTATCGGTATCGAACGCGCCTGGCTGGAAATCGAGCAAGCCGACCGGGTGCTGTTTATGGTGGACGGCACCACCACCGACGCGCAGGATCCTGCCGAAATCTGGCCGGACTTTATTGCCCGCCTGCCGCAAAAATTGCCGATCACCGTTGTACGTAACAAAGCCGATGTCACAGGCGAGGCGCTGGGTATTAGCGATGTGAATGGTCACTCACTTATTCGCCTTTCCGCGCGAACCGGTGAGGGTGTGGAGGCGCTAAGAAACCATCTCAAACAGAGTATGGGGTTCGATACCAACATGGAAGGCGGCTTCCTTGCTCGCCGTCGCCATCTCCAGGCGCTGGAGATGGCGGCAAACCATCTGCAACAGGGCAAAGCGCAGTTGCTGGGTGCCTGGGCAGGTGAATTGCTGGCGGAAGAGTTACGCCTGGCGCAGCAGTCGCTCAGCGAGATTACCGGCGACTTTACCTCTGACGACCTGCTTGGCCGCATTTTCTCGAGCTTCTGTATCGGGAAATGACCCTCTCTGCCGCTGCACTTAGCAGGCTTTACACGGCGACCAGTGAAAAAACGCTGGCCGCCTGGCAGGTCGCACCTGATTGCGGCGAACCCATGCGTCAGGCTTATTATGATCCGCATAAACTGGCGCTGGCGAGCGGGATCCAACCGGCGTTATCATCAGCAGTTTCCGCACTGCTCGCAGAGCTGGCGCTATTAACCGACGGTGATGAACGGGCTGATATCATGCCGCCCGCAGGGCTGCACTTCACCTTTCTGCCCTTCACTTTGCCGCTGTATGATGACGAACATCAGCCTGACGATCTCGCGCCGTTACGGGCCCTTTGGCAAAAGTGGCACCGCCAACCGCTAAACATCGAAGCGCTCCGACTGGTGGCGCTTCCCAGCCAGCTTTTACTCGCGGGCGTTGCCGATGAAAAAAGCATACAGGCACGGCAGGCTCTCTGCGAGGCACTGCTGGCCTCACCCTGGCGCGATAAGCTGATGGCTCGACACCGGAACGCCCCGCTGCCACCGCTCTTCTGGCACACAACATTATTACGTTATCGTGCACAATATCTCCCCCTGCCGATTCGGCACTTTTTTGCACAACATCATCATCAGCGTTACGGCGCTGTCGAGGGCACGTTGACCCTTGCCCAGGTGAACTACAACTGGACGCGCGTACTGCCCTGCTGACTCAATTGTGGAGGAAATGTGGAGAGGGGGAAGTATTGACTAAATAAATTGTAAAAGTCGCCATCAGGGGCTTTTCAGATCTGTATTTCCACATTAAAACCTAAACGGTATACGCGATAATGTGAATTATCGTTTCCAGTACCAGACCATTATCACGGAGCGAAAAATGGCAACGCATTTTGCAAGAGGGATCCTTTCTGAAGGCTGTTCAGCCTCCCCCCGACTCTCTCAGGCCTGCCGCGACAGCGCGAGACAACTTCCTGAGCACCAGCAATCACGTTTTCTGGCATCACGAGCGTTACTCGCTGAAATGATGTTTATGTTGTACGGACTCGGTGAATTACCGGACATCATGACTGAAGCCAGCGGCCGCCCTAAATTTGCCGATCCTGACCTGCCGCACTTTTCTCTGGCGTATGCCGGAAATATGGTGGGCGTGGCGATCATCACCGAAGGTGAATGTGGCCTGGATATGGAACTCCAGCGCGCGACACGCAGCTTCCATAGCCCTCACGCGCAGCAAGGTAAACACTTTTCCAGCAATGAACAGTTGTGGATTAACAATCAAAACGACCCCAATGAGGCTCAGACTCAGCTCTCCACCCTCAGACAAAGCGTGCTGAAGATGATAAGCCAGATGCGGGATGGCAACGACATGCTGCAACTGCTGCCCGGCGCAGGGCGTCTGCGTGTACAGCAACGGGCGCAGGTAGAAGTCTTGAGTGATGCTGAAGATGTCCTGATCTGGTCGGTCGCCGCCACACCGGCGATTGAAAGCCTGAAAATATGGGAATATGACGGCAAGAACGGCTGGCGCTATCTCTCTGACGTGCAAACCCGTGCCAACGACCCCGCTTCCCGTCTGATGCGATTCACCAGTTTGCCAGCAGACAGGTAAAGTTGGGCCGCTGAACGGGCCTGGCTGAGTCTGCTCAGCGTGTGCTAATCCAATAAAAAAGCCCGGAGGCAATATCGCGCTCCGGGCTTTTATCGTTACAGCTGAAGTAATTAATGGTCGATAAAGACGATTTTCAGCAGGAACAGCAGGGCCACCACAATGACGCACAGGCTCAAATCGCGCAGACGTCCGGTGAAAATTTTCATCACGCAGTAAGAGATGAAGCCCAGCGCAATACCTTCAGTGATTGAGAAGCTGAACGGCATCATGACCGCGGTAATAAACGCAGGGACCGCTTCCGTCAGGTCATCCCACTTCACACGGGAGAGGCTGGAGGTCATCAGTACACCAACGTAGATCAGCGCGCCCGCCGCAGCGTAGCCCGGCACCATCCCGGCCAGAGGCGACAGGAAGATAACCAACAGGAACAGAAGGCCGACCACAACCGCCGTCAGCCCCGTACGGCCGCCGACTGAGACACCCGAAGATGACTCGATGTAAGCCGTCACGGAAGAGGTACCGATAAAGGAACCCGCGACGGACGAGATGCTGTCGACATACAGCGCCTGCTTCATACGCGGGAATTTACCTTTTTCGTCCACCAGCCCGGCTTTGTCGGTGACCCCGATGAGCGTGCCGGAGGAGTCGAACAGGTTAACCAGCATGAAGGAGAAAATGACCCCTGCCAGACCGATATTAAACGAACCGGCGAGGTCTACGTTACCCACTACGCTTGTGATGCTCGGCGGGGCAGACACAATTCCGTGATACTGAACATCGCCCAGCAACCAGCCCAGCAGGGTAGTTACAACGATGGAAACCAGTACCGCAGCATGAATGTTACGGGAAGCCAGAATCGCGATGATAAAGAAGCCCAGCACGCCCAACAGAACGCTGTGGGAGGTCAGGTTGCCAATGGAGACGAGGGTGTCTTTGTTCGCCACGATAACACCAGCATTTTTCAGCCCCATCATGCCGATAAACAGACCGATCCCGCTGGTGATCCCCACGCGCAGGCTGACCGGGATATTGGCAATCATCCAGTAACGCACGCGGAAAATGGTCAGCAGCAGCAGGCCAACCGCGCCCCAGAAAATCGCGCCCATGCCGATCTGCCAGGACAGCCCCATTGCCCCGACCACGACAAAAGCGAAGAAGGCATTCAGCCCCATTGCGGGTGCCAGCGCAACCGGCAGGTTGGCCACCAGGCCCATCAGGATACTACCAAACGCTGCAATCAGGCAGGTCGTCACGAAGACCGCGCTGGTGTCCATGCCAGCGACACCCAAAATCTGCGGGTTAACAAAAACGATGTACACCATTGTTAAAAAGGTGGTGAAACCGGCGATCACCTCGGTGCGTGCCGACGTGCCATGTTCGCGCAGTTTAAACACGCGCTCGAGCAACCCGTGGCCCGACGCCTGGGTAGTGTGTTGTTGGCTCATTATCAATTTCCGGACAAAGGAGGGAAAATTCGTCGCTATCCTATACCAAAATGAGACAATGTTGACCGTTATCACACACTTTTTTTCATTGAATTTGCTTATACGGCAACGATTGCGTGGGGTAATCTGGCTTAAGTAAACGTTAAACTTGCAAGTAACAGGAAAAGGCATGTCTGAAATAGAAGCAGTATTTTTCGACTGTGACGGCACCCTGGTCGACAGTGAAGTCATTTGTTCGCGCGCGTATGTGCATATGTTTAAAGAGTTTGGCATCACCCTCGATCTGGAGGAGGTGTTCAAACGCTTCAAAGGCATGAAGCTCTACGAGATCATCGAAGTGATTGGCGAAGAACACGGAAAGACGCTGGACAAGACTGCGCTGGAGCCCGTGTTCCGCAGTGAAGTTGCCCGTCTTTTTGATGCTGAGCTGGAAATCATTCCTGGCGCAAAAGCGCTTTTAGACGCGGTGACCGTGCCGATTTGCGTGGTATCCAACGGCCCGGTCAGCAAAATGCAGCACTC
>DFPL01000243.1 GCA_002377245.1 Enterobacteriaceae bacterium UBA3516 | reverse complement strand
CATGCCGTGATGGTGGGCGGCATCGGGCGCGACGCCGAGATGGCCCGCGAGTAATCCCGCCGCTTCAGCTGCCAGCGTGCCGCCGGTATAGAGGCCGCGGATCGTCCCGCCGGTGCTGGCAGGCAGCATGTTCTGGCGGGAAATAACCCGCGCCAGTAAGCAGGCAAGTCGCGCAGCCTCGTCAATCGTCGCCGCAAACCAGACGTTTTCCTCACGGGCGCGCGGAGCCTGGTATCCCAAAAACAGTGCAACCACCGGTTTGCCGCTGGCCTTCATCGCAGAAACGATCTGTGCACGAACGGCATCAGCAGGGGGCTTAGAAACAAACGCCAGTACCTGGCTCGGCGCATCGTTTGTCAGCATTTCCAGCGCCGTGATGGCACTGATGCCCCCCACTTCGGCACTCAAATCGCGCCCACCCAGACCCAACGCATGAGTTACCCCTTCTCCGCCCAGCGCGATTTGTGAACACAACTCCTGAATACCGGTCCCGGATGCGCCCACCACGCCGATGCACCCTTCTGGCATCACGTTGGCGAAGGCCAGCGGCGTGCCTGCAATCATGCTGGTGCCGCAGTCCGGCCCCATCACCAGCAGGCCTTTGTCCCGCGCACGGCTTTTCAGGGCAATTTCATCGGCCAGGGTCACGTTGTCGGAAAACATCATCACGTTCTGATCGCGATCCAGCGCCTGATGCGCCAGCTCCGCCGCATACTCGCCTGCGACGGAAATCAACGTCAGATTGGCGTCAGGCAGCTTCTGGCAGGCGCTTTCCCAACGCCGAGCCTGCGGCAACGCCTGGCTTGATCCTGCCCCTTGTGCCAGCGCCTGCAGCGCATCGTCCAGCTGCTGCAGAATGAGCGCGGTGATCCCATCGTCATCCGCATCGGTGCGAATCGCCACGCAAATGTCATTCGGGGTGGCGGAGTGAAAATCGTCATGCCAGAAACCGGTGGTTTCCAGCAGCGACTTATTGGCAGGCGTGCCCATCATTACTGATACATCATCCACTTTTTCCGCAGCACTGAGTTTGCGCGAAATAAGCATTAAACTGACTGAGTCCTGAAAACATCCCTTTTTTATAAAGGCGTGGATCATAACGTCTCCTCAATAATTGCACCCATTGCAATTTAACGAGCCTTGCTGATTGATATTTACGGTATCCAGCAATGGGGTTTATTTGAGTGACCACCATCACACTTGAATTATTAGCAAAAGAATTTAAACAGTACCGACACAATTGCCCATTATTTTTAAATCATGTTTATTTAAAACCATCAGAAAAACAAAAGGCGATTATCAAATAAATTCTAACTATATATTTTCACCGACGCAGATCACAATTCAGGTTTATTTTCCCGGTATGTTATCGGCAGTCATGCTTCACACCGCCGTCAAAAGGAAGACAGATGAGAGTCAGTCGGGAAACACTCCATCAGCTTATTGAGAATAAGCTGCATAAAGCCGGGCTTAATCGTGAGCACGCCGCCACCATTGCGGAAGTATTAGTTTTTGCCGATGCCAGAGGGATTCATTCTCACGGGGCAGTACGTGCTGAATATTACGCCGAGCGTATTGCAAAAGGGGGAACCAACCGTCACCCCGAATTTCGTTTCGAACAGACCGGCCCCTGCACCGCCATCCTGCATGCCGATAATGCGGCCGGCCAGGTGGCGGCAAAAGCGGGGATGGAATTTGCCATCGATATAGCACAAAAACAGGGTGTTGCCGTGGTCGGCATCAGCCGTATGGGCCACAGCGGTGCTATCTCATATTTTGTGCAACAGGCCGCGCGCGCCGGGTTGATTGGCCTGTCGGTCTGTCAGTCCGACCCGATGGTCGTCCCCTTCGGAGGGGCGGAGATTTACTACGGCACGAACCCGTTAGCTTTTGCCGCACCGGGCGAAAACGACGATATCGTGACCTTTGATATGGCCACCACCGTGCAGGCATGGGGCAAAGTGCTGGACGCCCGTTCACGTAATGAAAGCATTCCTGAAGGTTGGGCGGTTGATAAGCATGGCGCGCCGACCACCGATCCGTTTGCCGTGAATGCATTACTGCCAGCAGCCGGCCCGAAAGGCTATGGGCTGATGATGATGATCGACGTGCTTTCCGGCATTCTGCTCGGCCTGCCGTTTGGTCGCCAGGTCAGTTCCATGTACGCAGATTTAGGCGCCGGGCGGAATCTCGGCCAATTGCATATTGTGATTAACCCGAATTATTTCACTTCTGCCGCGTTATTTCGCCAGCATTTGAGTCAGACCCTGCGTGAGTTAAACGATGTTCCTCCTGCACCTGGCTTTAACCAGGTTTATTACCCAGGGCAGAATTTAGATATCAACGAAAAAAACTCAGCAATACATGGCATCGATATTGTTGATGATATTTACGATTATTTGGTTTCCGATGCGATATATAACCAATCTTATGAAACCAAAAGTCCCTTTGCTCAGTAACTTTTATCCTACAGGAAATGACCATGGTAAATACATTTCGCAGTGCGATTGAAGAAACACTTCCCTGGCTCTCATCCATTGGCGCTGATCCAACGGGGGGAATGACCCGCTTACTTTATTCTCCTGAGTGGCTGGAAACCCAGCAAAAATTAAAACAGAGAATGACCGACGACGGTTATCAAACTCGCTTCGATGAGGTTGGTAATTTATATGGCCGCCTCGAAGGAAGCCGCTACCCCGATGAGGTTGTCATTAGCGGTTCGCATATTGATACCGTGGTCAACGGCGGCAATCTCGACGGCCAGTTTGGCGTGCTCGCCGCCTGGCTTGCCACTCGCTGGCTGAAAGAGACCTACGGCGCGCCGCTGCGCAGTGTCGAAGTGCTGTCGATGGCAGAAGAAGAAGGTAGCCGCTTCCCGTATGTCTTCTGGGGCAGTAAGAACATTTTCGGCCTCGCGAAACCGGAAGAGATGAAACACATTCAGGATGCCAAAGGGGTTAACTTTGTCGATGCGATGAACGCCTGCGGGTTCACCCTGCCGGCTGCGCCGCTGGCCCCGCGCCAGGACATTAAAGCCTTTGTCGAACTGCACATCGAGCAGGGCAGCGTGCTGGAAGCGAACAAGCAGTCGGTCGGGGTAGTCAATGCGATTGTCGGCCAGCGCCGCTACACCATCACGCTGGAGGGGGAGTCCAACCACGCGGGCACTACGCCGATGAGCTATCGCCGCGATACGGTGCAGGCTTTCAGCCGCATTTGCTGCGAGTCGATTGCCAAAGCCAACGCGCACGGCGACCCACTGGTGCTAACCTTCGGGAAAGTCGAACCGCAGCCGAACACCGTCAACGTGGTGCCGGGCAAAACCGTCTTCACCCTCGACTGCCGCCATACCGACGCGCTGGCGCTGCGCAACTTCACCGAGCAGTTAGAGCATGATATGCGCGCTATCTGCGCCGAGATGAACATCGGCATCGACATTAACCTGTGGATGGATGAAGCACCGGTGCCGATGAACAAAGAGCTGGTCGCTACTCTCGCCGCCCTTTGCGAAAAAGAAAAAATTAACTACCGCCTGATGCACAGCGGGGCAGGTCACGATGCGCAGATTTTCGCCCCGCGCGTAGCGACCTGCATGATCTTCATGCCGAGCATCAAGGGGATCAGCCACAACCCGGCTGAAGCCACCCACATCAATGACCTGGCCGAAGGGGTCAATACACTGGCGTTAATGCTGCATAAACTTGCCTGGCAGGAATAAGAGGAATTTATGGGATATCTGAATAACGTGACGGGCTACCGTGACGATTTACTGGCGAATCGCGCCATTGTGAAACACGGTAACTATGCGCTGCTGACGCCGGACGGCCTGGTAAAAAACATCATTCCGGGTTTCGACAACTGCGATGTAACCATTCTGTCCACACCGAAGCTGGGCGCAACTTTTGTCGATTATCTGGTGACTTTGCACGAGGGCGGCGGTAACAGCCAGGGTTTTGGCGGCGAAGGCATTGAGACTTTTGTGTATGTGATTTCCGGGAAAATAACGGCACAGGCGCAGGATCATACGTTCTCGTTAAACGAGGGGGGTTATCTGTACTGCCCACCGGGCGTGGTAATGACGTTCAGTAACGATCAGACCGCCGACAGCCAGTTGTTCCTGTATAAACGCCGCTATGTGCCGGTTGAAGGGCATGCGCCTTACCTGGTGTCCGGTAACGTCAGCCAGCTTGAGCGCATTCATTATGAAGGCATGGACGATGTCATGCTGATCGATTTCCTGCCCAAAGAGCTGGGTTTCGATATGAATATGCACATTCTGTCGTTCGAACCGGGCGCCAGCCACGGTTACATTGAAACCCACGTGCAGGAGCACGGCGCGTATATTCTTTCCGGCCAGGGGGTATATAACCTCGACAACAACTGGGTGCCGGTAAAAAAAGGTGATTACATCTTTATGGGCGCGTACTCCCTGCAGGCCGGTTATGGCGTCGGGCGCGGCGAGCCATTCAGCTACATCTATTCAAAAGATTGTAACCGGGACGTAGAGATTTAATACCTTCGCGAACCGTCACAATGTTCAGGTGTACCGGGGGGTAACCCTGAATGACATTAGAAACTGAAGCTTAGCTATGTTGGATTTGCCACGGTGAAAACCGTGGCTTTTTTGTTGGTGGAAAGATGTAAGATGAAGGATGGTTCTGGGTTCAGTCCAACTATAGGGCAGGATCGTCTACCGGGGTGAGGGTCAGTCCAGAGGGGCAAGATTTCAAATGTTCCCTCCCAAATTAGAAAAGATTTGAGAGCGGATGCGGGATCACTCCCATTAGATCTCGGGATCATTCATGAAAACTGTTCCATGTAGAAAGGTATTGCGCTCTGACTGGCGTGTCAGAGGAAAGCGAGCGAGATGAGTGTGAGCTTGGAGATATAAATCTTGTTGCCATTGCACATACATATCTTCGTCTTCAATGAGTGAACCCGCTAATTGTTCAGGAGTATATAATTCTTCTAATTCAATGGGTATAGCATGTTTAGTTCCAATTCTGGATCGCGTATTTGCAGTGCAAATTTCAACGATTAATCCCGTTATACCTCTATTGATGAGCCGGTTTAATATTATGAGCCGGGATTTTGAAGTGAAGTCGGAGTGTTTAATTAACATATTATATTGGGGTTTGAAATAATTGATCAAACCAGCCTCTGCCAAGGAAACGATCTCATTTCTGTTGAGCTCCACATTACTTAATCGCGACAGATGAACTGAATCGTCCTCTGAGGAAGACAGAGGCTCAACATTCAGGTTTCCACCACTGCTTACAATTGTCCTACAATGCTCAAACCGGTACAGCATGAGTAGCACTTCCGTTGAAGGGAAATGGGTGTGTGTTTCTGCAAGGATACGTTGTAGCGTTGAATGTGCATGCAACCTATCGACAGCGGTGCGAGTTCTTTTCCTACCAATTCCTTGCCCAACATACAAAACGTTTAGGTCAGTATCTGCAGGGGTCAAAAGTGAATGGGCCTGAGCCACAATGGTGCTAACAGCAATGATTTCTTTGATGTTCGGAGTCATGATAAGGAGCTTAGTGCCGTTTAACTCGACGTAAATATCTAAGATATCTTTTTCATCAGCTATGACATTTTCTGGAATAGTATATTCGAACGGGACGTTAACCATTCCCATAGCTCTGTTAACCAAAAAAAAACCATTTACAATCCTACCATCCAGCGAAAATCTGTCAGGGTTAATATATATTCTCTCCCGACTTACAATCATATAAATATTACAGTTTTCAAGAGCTTTCTGATAAACCAGATTTTGATTAATATGATAAAGATCGGCTGGCGTTAAAAGAAAGGGTTCACTTGAATATAAATGTGTAGCGCCTTCCATAGTGAACAAACGGATGATATCGAAATTATCGCTCATTCCTCCCCCCTAAACGCTGTCTTCCTAATTAATCGACTCTTACACTGCAACAGTCGCCTTTCCCGCTATCATACACATTATAGAACTGGAGTGTAATTACAGTCCTCTGGATTTTCTGATAGCCAATGCAAGCACCGCATTATTTGATGAGATGAGCAAGTATGAAGCAATGCCATGACATGCTATATTTTTGTTCTGAGTTTTCCATATTGAACACCATTAAGAATATTGCATGAAGGTAGGTTAAGAGATCGTAACTTAAGGAGCAAACCAGCATAACGCAGTACCATGTGGTATATTTCAAGGCCTTATAGCCCCTCGAAAATCACACTTAAGCAGGCGTCTCTCCCCACCAGAAAAAACGCTCACTCAACAAATTCTTTTCAGCAGACAACCACACAGCTGCGCACCCAAAACCTACTGCACCCTCTGCCCTAACTTCAGCGTGCTGGCGATATTGCGGGCGCAGTAGTAGAGGTTGGCCTCGCCTTCGGCCAGCACGTCGGATAAGGGCGCGAGGCGTGGCAAAATGCTGAACACTACGTCGATACCATGCTGATGCACCACTTCCACCCCCTCCCCCAACACGCCGGCAATGCCAATCACCGGTACGTTGTGCTGTCTGGCAATACTGGCAACGCCCACGGGCGCTTTGCCGCCTGCGGTTTGTGAATCAATGCGCCCCTCCCCGGTAATCACAAAAGTGGCGTGTTCCATCGCCTGCTCAAGCTTCACCGCACTCAGCACAATATCGATGCCGGGTTTAAGCTCTGCGCCGAGGAAAACGCCTGCGGCGAGGCCCATTCCACCAGCTGCGCCGCCTCCTGCAAGAGTGGAAAAGTCGTCCCCGGTCAGCGCTTCTAACACTCGGGCGTAATTGACCAGCCCGCGTTCGAGGGCCTCTACCATGGCCGGAGTCGCCCCTTTCTGCGGACCGAATACCGCGGCTGCGCCACGCGGGCCCGTCAGCGGATTGTCCACATCGCATGCCACTTCAATCACACATTCATGAAGGCGCGCGTCCAGGCCCGCCATGTCGATCTGCGCCAGCCGTGCCAGTGCCTCACCACCAGCCACAAGCGCCTCGCCCTGCGCATCAATGAAACGCACGCCCAGCGCCTGCGCCATCCCCATGCCACCGTCAACGGTCGCACTGCCGCCAATACCCAGAATAATATGGCGAATACCGGCATCCAGCGCGTGGCGGATAAGCTCTCCGGTACCGTAACTGCTTGCCACCATCGGGTTGCGCGCCTGCGGGGAGACCAGCATTAAACCGCTGGCCGCCGCCATCTCGATAACCGCCGCCTTGCCCTCTCCGGTCAGGCCATAAAAGGCTTTCACGGGTTCACCCATCGGCCCGGTCACCGCCAGGTGAACGATGCGACCACCGGTGGCCGCCACCATCGCCTTGACCGTACCCTCACCCCCATCGGCGATGGGCAAACACACATACTCCGCATCAGGAAACACATCGGCAAACCCGGCTTTGATGGCCTGCGCGCATTTATCGGCACTCAGGCTCTCTTTAAACGAATCCGGCGCAATCACTATTTTCATCATTAATCCTTAAACGCTATGCCTTAGAAACAGCAATGCCCGTCCGGAGACGGGCACAATCAGAGGCAAAATTACTGTTTATGTTTGAGAATGAACTGGCCTTTCGGTGCGCGCGGGAAGCCCTGCTCGATGTCGTAAATCACATCGCCACGCAGCAGCGTTTTGGTGATACGCGCCCCAATGGTGCGACCCACATACGGGCTGACCTTGTGGCGATACTCCAGATCGCAGGCTTTCAGCACATAGCTGCTGTTTGGCTGAATAAAGACGAAGTCTGCATCTTTACCCGGCGCGATGCGCCCTTTCTGCTTCAGGCCGAAGATATCCGCGGCGTTGGTCGCCATCAGCTTGCCAAACTGGGTCAGGGACATGCCACGTTTCTGCACGGCTTCATCAAACATGATGTCCATACAGCTTTGCAGCCCGGCAATGCCGCCCCACGCCTGCATGATGTTGCCGGCTTTCATTTCTGGCGGGCACGGTGAATGGTCGGAGACCAGGCAGTCGATTTCGCCGTTGAACAGTTTTTCCCACATCCCTTTCTGGTTTTCTGCGTCGCGAATAGGCGGGGAACATTTCGCCAGGGTGCCAATTTCTTCAAACTGGGCAGTATCCAGCGCAAAGTAGTGCGGGCAGGATTCGCAGGTCACATCCTGACCCTCCTGACGCGCACGGGTCACTTCCGCCACACCTTCCGGGCTGCTGACGTGGCAAATGTGCAGGCGGCAACCGGCCACTTTCGCCAGGTAGAGAATGCGACGAATGGCTTCCACTTCGGTGAAGACCGGACGGGAGGCGACATAATCATGCGCCGTGACGCGCCCTTCACGTTTGGCCTCTTCGCCCATTTCATCGCAGATCAGCGCATTTTCGCAGTGCACCAGCACCATCTGGTCCATCTCCGCCAGCTTCTGCACGCCTTTGAAGAACTGCCAGTCGTTCACATCGCGGAAATCGTTATCAATGCCGCGATCGCCGCAGGTCGCCACAAAGCATTTGAAACCGACCACGCCCACTTCATCCAGCTCATGCAAACGATCCAGATTGTAGGAAACCAGCCCGCCGAGCTGGGCGGCATCAATGGTCAGTTTGCCTTTCGCCGCATCGAACTTCAGCTCAATGGTTTCGCGGTCGACGGTCGCCGGGAGCTGGTTGAGGGGCATTTCGATCATTGTCGTAATCCCGCCCTTCGCCGCCGCACGGGTACCGGTTTCGTACCCTTCCCAGTGGCTGCGACCCGGCTCTGAAATGTGCGTATGCGCATCGACCATGCCAGGGGAAACTACCAGACCGCTGGCGTCCATCACCTCTTTAGCGTCACCCAGATTTTCGCCAATGGCCGCAATTTTGCCGTCACGTACCGCAATATCCACGATGCGTGCTTCGTTTTCTAAAATAACGGTGCCGTTTTTAATAATTAAATCAAAAGACATAATAAACTCCTTGTATGGATACAGATATTTTGATCAATGTGTCATTCCTGACGGTACAACTCCGGTGCATACAGGTTTAGCCTGTAATTTTCTGCTCTTTTACCACTTCAATAACGCTGCGTTTTTTTAATAGCGCGTAAGCACCAAAAGCAATAATGACGCCGACAAACCAGGAGACGCGGGATAACGGTTCCAGCACTGGGACAAACTTGCCGCCAAGAGAAAAAACAACCGCGACCAGCGTGACTAAAAACGCCGTCAGATTAAAACCGTTATCGAAATATTGATAATCACCGCTGGCGGTATATAACTCGTCGAGATTAATTTGCCCGCGCATTACCACAAAATAGTGCGCCAGCATGACGCCAATCACCGGCCCTAACATGCCGCCGATAATATCGAGGAATAGATAAATGCTGTCCTGATTTTCCATCAGCTTCCAGGGACAAATCAGCAGACTGATAATACTGGCGATCAATACCCCATTTTTGTAAGTCAGTTTTGTCGGTGCAATCGCGGCAATCTGGTAGCCTGCCGGAATGATATTCCCCGTGGCATTGGTCGAAATGGTGGTCATCAGAATGACCAGCACGGCAAAGAACGACGCAAAAAGGCTGTCCCAGCGCTGCACGATATCCAGCACGTTCCAGGTGTCTGCACCGTAGTGAATACTCGCACCGGCAATGATGCACACCCCGGCAACGGCAAAGAGTACGTAAGCCACCACTAACCCGAGCGTTTGCCCCAGCGCCTGTTCGCGAAACGAATGGGCGTTTTGGGTAAAGTCAGATGCACTCACCGCCGGGGCGGCCCAGACGGCGACCACCGCGTTGATCACCACCAGGAACAGGAAGCCGCTGTTTTCTGCTTTTGCCACGCCGGTGGGCAGGTAATCGAGAATCGGGCC
>DFPL01000129.1 GCA_002377245.1 Enterobacteriaceae bacterium UBA3516 | reverse complement strand
ACGTCCAGCAGCGGTTTGCCGTCGGAAGTCAGGGAGTCTTCGATACCGCGAATCAGCGCGCTATCGGTCACAACTTCAACCTGTGCATAGCCGAACTCACGTTCGTTGGAACCTTCAACGTGGCCGCCTAACTGCATCGCCATGGTCTGCATGCCATAGCAGACGCCAAATACCGGCACGCCGGCTTCAAAGACGTACTGCGGTGCGCGGGGGCTGTTATTTTCAGTGGTACTTTCCGGGCCGCCGGAAAGAATGATGCCGCTTGGATTAAATTCGCGGATCTGCGCTTCGGTGACATCCCATGCCCACAGTTCGCAGTACACGCCGAGCTCACGCACGCGGCGAGCAACAAGCTGCGTATATTGAGAACCGAAATCCAGGATAAGAATGCGATGTTTATGAATGTTTTCCGTCATTGACGCTTAATTCCGAGGCAAGTGAAACAAAATCGCCCGGCATTTAGCCGGGCGTGGAAATAATCAGGAACCCATACGGTAGTTCGGGGATTCCTTGGTGATGGTCACATCGTGGACGTGGCTTTCCTGGATGCCCGCACCGCTGATACGCACGAATTCCGCCTTGGTGCGCAGCAGGTCGATGGTACCACAGCCGGTCAGCCCCATACATGAACGCAGGCCGCCCATCTGCTGGTGGATAATCTCTTTCAGGTAGCCTTTATAAGCCACACGCCCTTCGATACCTTCCGGCACCAGTTTGTCTGCGGCGTTGTCGGTCTGGAAGTAGCGGTCGGAAGAGCCTTTGGACATCGCACCCAGTGAACCCATACCACGATAGGATTTATAAGAACGGCCCTGGAAAAGCTCGATCTCGCCCGGAGATTCTTCGGTACCGGCGAGCATAGAACCTACCATCACGGCAGCAGCACCCGCTGCAATGGCTTTCGCGATGTCACCGGAGAAGCGGATGCCGCCATCAGCAATAACCGGAATGCCTGTGCCTTCCAGCGCTTCAACCGCGTCAGAAACTGCGGTGATTTGCGGAACACCGACGCCGGTAACAATACGGGTAGTACAGATAGAGCCAGGGCCGATACCGACTTTCACTGCGCTGCAACCGGCTTCTGCCAGTGCACGTGCACCTGCGCCTGTTGCTACGTTGCCGCCAATGATTTGCAGATCCGGGTATTTCGCACGAGTTTCACGAATACGCTGCAGAACGCCTTCGGAGTGACCATGAGAGGAGTCAATCAGCAGGACATCAACGCCTGCGGCAACCAGCGCATCAACACGCTCTTCGTTGCCCGCGCCGGCGCCCACTGCCGCACCCACGCGCAGACGGCCATGCTCATCTTTACAGGCGTTCGGTTTACGTTCTGCTTTCTGGAAGTCTTTAACGGTGATCATGCCGCGCAGATGGAAGCTGTCATCCACCACCAGCGCTTTTTCAACACGTTTTTCGTGCATTTTAGCGAACACAACGTCGCGGGTTTCACCTTCACGCACGGTAACCAGACGCTCTTTCGGCGTCATATAAACGCTCACCGGCTGGTTCAGGTCAGTCACAAAGCGCACGTCACGACCGGTGATGATGCCCACCAGTTCGTTATCGTCGGTCACGACCGGGTAACCGGCGAAACCGTTACGTTCGGTCAGGGCTTTGACTTCGTGCAGGGTGGTGGTCGGTAGAACGGTCTGCGGGTCGGTGACGATGCCGGACTCATGTTTCTTCACGCGCATGACTTCTTCAGCCTGGCGTTCGATAGACATATTTTTGTGAATAAAGCCGATGCCGCCTTCCTGTGCCAGGGCGATAGCCAGGCGCGCTTCCGTTACAGTGTCCATGGCTGCGGAGAGCATAGGAATGTTCAGGCGAATGGATTTGGTGAGCTGCGTGCTCAGATCGGCAGTATTCGGCAGAACGGTTGAATGAGCGGGAACGAGGAGGACGTCGTCAAACGTCAGGGCTTCTTTAGCGATACGTAGCATGGGCAATATCTCTGACCTGGGGGTGGTTAAATATTGCCGTGGCATTATACAGAGCGTAACCGATTGCTTCCACATTTTTTTGCGAAAAATACTTGCGCTCATCGTCGGGCGGGTTACTATCGACTGAATAACCTGCTGATTTAGAATTTGATCCAGCTCACATGTTACCTTCGCAAAGCCCCGCAATTTTTACCGTAAGCCGCCTCAATCAGACGGTTCGTAGCCTCCTGGAACGCGAAATGGGCCAGGTATGGATCACCGGCGAAATTTCTAATTTCTCGCAGCCCTCCTCCGGCCACTGGTATTTTACCCTGAAAGATGACACCGCCCAGGTGCGTGGGGCCATGTTCCGCAACAGCAATCGCCGGGTCACCTTCCGCCCTCAGCATGGCCAGCAGGTGCTGGTGCGCGCCTCGGTCACCCTGTACGACCCGCGCGGCGATTACCAAATCATCGTTGAAAGCATGCAGCCAGCGGGCGAAGGTTTATTGCAGCAAAAGTATGAGCAACTGAAGGCCGCGCTTTCCGCTGAAGGGCTGTTTGATCAGCAGTTCAAACAACCTCTCCCCTCTCCTGCGACCTGCATTGGCGTGGTGACGTCAAAAACCGGCGCGGCCCTGCACGACATTCTGCATGTGCTTAAGCGCCGCGACCCGTCGCTGCCGGTCGTGATTTACCCGACGCCGGTTCAGGGTGAGGATGCACCCGCACAGATTGTTCGCGCCATAGCGCTGGCGAACGCGCGACAGGAGTGTGACGTGCTGATTGTCGGTCGCGGCGGTGGCTCACTGGAAGATTTGTGGAGTTTTAACGACGAACGCGTCGCGCGTGCAATCTTTGCAAGCCGCATTCCGGTGGTGAGCGCAGTGGGTCATGAAACGGACGTCACCATTGCAGACTTTGTGGCTGATTTGCGCGCGCCAACGCCGTCGGCGGCGGCGGAAGTGGTCAGTCGCAACCAGGCGGAACTGGTGCGCCAGATTCAGTCAGCGCAGCAGCGTCTGGAAATGGCGATGGATTTCTATCTTGCCAATCGCACCCGCCGTTTTACCCAGTTAAACCATCGTTTACAGCAGCAGCACCCACAGTTGCGCCTGGCGCGACAGCAGACCGTTCTGGAACGCTTACAGCAACGGATGCGTAATGCACTGGATAGCCAGTTCCGCCAGGCCTCCGTGCGCCAGCAGCGCTTAGCTCAGCGACTGAACAGCCAAAATCCGCAGCCAAAAATTCACCGCGCGCAAACGCGAGTGCAGCAGCTTGAATTCCGCCTGGCGCAGGCCATTCAGTCACGTATGAGCCAGACGCGCGAGCGTTTTGGTTCTGCCATCACGCACCTTGAAGCCGTCAGCCCGCTGGCAACGCTTTCCCGTGGTTACAGCGTGACAACGGTCAGTGACGGCAAGGTGCTGAAGCAGACTTCGCAGGTGCGCCAGGGTGAGATGCTGACCACGCGTGTTAAAGATGGCTGGCTGGAGAGTGAAGTAAAAAATATCATTCCGGCGAAAAAAGCCTGAAAAAAAGCCGCATCTGAGTGCGGCTTTTTTGTGTCAGAGCGGGATAAACTCCACCCGTTTTTTCGATATCAATCCATGACCATGCTGGCAGAAATAATCGACAGCGCCACAGGCTTTCAGGATCTCAAGCGGCTGGTGGCAATCAGGGCATAACGCATTGACCGGATAATCTTTATCGCAACCGAAACAGTGCGCATGGGTGCCGACCAGCTCAAGCGGGTTATGGCAGGCTGGGCATTTAAGTTCCATACAACTCCTCCCAACATTTCGCGAACCCGGCAGTTCAACCTGCCGGGCATCAAAACTTACTTGCTCTTTTTAATGTGCTTGATCAAACGCTTACGCTTACGCATCTGGTTCGGCGTCAGGGTATTACGTTTGTTGGCAAACGGGTTCTCGCCTTCCTTGAACTGAATGCGGATAGGCGTACCCATAACATCCAGCGATTTACGGAAGTAGTTCATCAGGTAACGTTTATACGAGTCAGGCAGATCTTTAACCTGATTACCGTGAATCACCACGATCGGCGGGTTATAACCGCCGGCATGGGCATATTTCAGTTTCACACGACGGCCACGTACTAACGGCGGCTGGTGATCTTCTTCTGCCATCGTCATGATGCGAGTCAGCATTGCGGTACTTACGCGACGCGTGGAGCTGTCATAGGCTTCGCGAACGGATTCAAACAGATTACCTACGCCGCTACCGTGCAGGGCAGAGATAAAGTGCACGCGTGCAAAGTCGATGAAGCCCAGGCGGAAGTCCAGTGTCTCTTTAACCTGCTCACGCACTTCGCTGGTCAGGCCATCCCACTTGTTCACCACGATAACCAGTGAGCGCCCACTATTCAGAATAAAGCCGAGCAGAGAGAGGTCCTGATCGGAAATACCTTCGCGCGCATCAATCACCAGCATGACTACGTTGGCGTCTTCAATCGCCTGCAGCGTTTTGATAACAGAGAATTTTTCTACCGTATCGGTGATTTTCCCGCGCTTACGCACACCCGCGGTGTCAATCAGCACGTATTCGCGCTCATCACGTTCCATCGGGATATAAATGCTGTCGCGGGTGGTACCCGGCATGTCGTACACAACGACACGGTCTTCACCGAGAATACGGTTAGTAAGTGTAGACTTACCCACGTTCGGGCGGCCAACGATAGCCAGCTTAATCGGCAGATCCTGCGGGTTGAAAGGTTCTTCTTCCTCTTCCTCAGGGATTTCACCGTTCTGCTCAGCCTCGAATTTCGCCCAGTACTCGGCTTCTTCGTCCACTTCTTCTTTCGGGTCGACTTCATCCATCCACGGCAGCAACACGTGCTCCAGCAGACTCAGAACGCCACGGCCATGAGAGGCTGCGATCGGGTGAATTTCACCTAACCCTAAAGAGTAAAAATCGATGATGGCCTGATCGGGATCGAGGCCATCGGTTTTGTTCGCCACCAGGAAGGTGGGTTTTTCGCGAGAACGCAGGTGCTTAGCGATGGCTTCATCGGCAGGCATCAGGCCCGCGCGCGCATCCACCATAAACAGCACAACGTCCGCTTCTTCAATCGCCAGCAGCGATTGTTCCGCCATACGCGTTTCAACACCGTCTTCGGTGCCATCAATACCGCCCGTGTCGATACAGATAAATTCACGACCTTCGACTTCTGCACGACCGTACTTACGGTCACGGGTCAGCCCCGGAAAATCCGCCACCAGCGCATCACGGGTGCGTGTTAAACGGTTAAAAAGCGTGGATTTTCCAACGTTAGGGCGCCCGACCAGCGCGACCACAGGTATCATGTTAAAGCCTCATTACTTAGAATTCGAAAACCATGAACGCCGCAAAACGTGCGACGCTTTAAAAACAGTAAAACGGCCCCTGCAACAGGAGCCGTCTTCGGACGCGTGACTGACTACGCCTGAATTAGCGCGTAATGGAGTACAGTGTACCGTCTTTCGCCTGGATAAGCAGTTTGCCATCAGCAACGACAGGATCGGTCAGGAAACCGGAACTGTCCACTTTTTGCTGTGCTACAAAGTGACCATCTTCAACGTTGATCCAGTGCATGTAGCCTTCGCTATCGCCGGTCACAATATAACCATTGTACAACACCGGAGACGTCAGATTGCGGTGCAGCAGATCGCTTTGTGTCCACAGGGTCACGCCACCATCGGTAGTCAATGCCAGCACACGGTCGTTCTGGTCAATCATATAGATACGATTACCGTCCACGATGAAATCGCTCACAGAGCCCAGCTCACGTTTCCACATGATCTGACCACTGCGCAGATCCATTGCCGTCAGGTTGCCGTTGTAAGCCAGCGCATAGACAACGCCGTTAACGATAACCGGGGTAGTATCGACGTCGCTCAGGCGGTCAATTTCCGTCGGCCCGGTGGCCTGGGAAATGCGCTGCTGCCAAATCAACTGACCCTGCTGCATCAACACCGCGCTCACGCGGCCGTTGTCACCGCCAACGATAGCTGCGCCAAAGGCGGTCGCCGGTGCGGATTCACCGCGCAGAGAAAGGGACGGCATGTCCAGGTTAACGGTCCATTTGATGGTACCGGTGCCTTCGTCCAGCGCCTGCAACTGACCATTGCTGGTATGGATAAGTACCAGACCGTCGCTCACTACCGGACGAGACAGGGCTTCACCCGCCACCTGGGTTGTCCAGGCTTCGGAACCATCGCTGGTGTTCAGCGCATACACTTTCGCCTTTTCACTGCCGACGTAGACGTGCGCGCCAGCCACCGTGACACCACCTGAAAGCAGCGCCGGGTTGGTTGAGAACCAACCTGATTTTTCTGCCAGGCTCACGGACCAGACTTCTTTGCCATCGCTTTCGCTAACGGCTTTCACCGTGCCATGACGATCGGCGGCATAAACCACGCCGCTCGCCAGCGCAGGATGCAAGTTCGAGTAGAAATCACCAATCCCATTTCCTACCGACGTGCTCCATGCGGTAGTCGGGGTAAACTGGTTTTCAACCGTCGGCAAAGGAGACATTTTGACAACATCTTCTTCGCCATTAAACAGGGAACAACCGCTCAGTAAGGTGACGGACAGCAGCCCAGGCAGAAGTAATTTACGCAATTGCATCGGGTCCCTCTTAGATGGACAAATTATTGATTTTCATCTGCATCATTTCACTCAGCGCAGGGGAAGCGTTATTTTTAACGCCACTTTCCCATGCGGTGCGCGCACCTTGTTTGTCGCCTTTGCTCAGCAACGCTTCACCACGCAGGTCGGCAACGATTGCCGCCCAGCCTTCACCTTTCACGCTTTCCAGCGTTTTCAGTGCAGCATCTTGTTGCTTGAGCTGAACCTGAATGCGGGCGAGACGGATATTGATCATACCTTTGAGGTTGTCATCGCTGGTCGCGGCAAGCCCTTGCTGCAACTGAGCAGAGGCTTTTTCCAGTTCATTACGGTCTACGTACTGTTGCGCTAATTCAAGCGACGCCAGCGCACCGTAGGTGTTTTTGTTTTCCGCTGCAAATTTCTCTGCAGACGCCAGGGTTTCAGGTTTGTCCGCTTTCAACGAAGAGATAGCATGCTCATACGCCGCAGAAGCGGATTGTGCTGATTCGGTTTGATGGCTCGTCCAGTAACGCCAGCCAACCAGTGCCCCAATGCCTAAAACAACTCCTACGGCCAGAGCTTTACCATTCTCGGTAAAGAAGCGCTTTAGCGCGTCAACCTGGTCGTGATCGTTTTCGTAAATTTCCACGCAGTCCTTCTCCTTAACGATAATTCACCGGGGAGATTAGCCCAGTAGTGTGCGCAAATGCGCCGCAACGCTGTCCTGCGCTACCGTAGTTTGTTCACCAGAACGCAAATCCTTCACAACAACGTTGCCGTCGGCGATTTCAGACTCACCCAGCACCAGTGCGAGCTTAGCGCCCCACTTATCGGCACGAGCAAATTGCTTTTTAAAATTACCGCCGCCGTGGTTCGTCATGAGCTTAACGCCAGGAAACGCATCGCGTACCTGTTCAGCCAACTGCATTGCAGCAGACTGCGTATTTTCACCTGACGCTACCAGGTATATATCGACAACAGATTCTGCTTTAAATTCCGGATTAACTGCCTGAACTAATAAAACAAGTCGTTCGAGACCCATTGCGAAGCCTACCGCCGGGGTCGCGCGACCACCAAGCTGCTCCACCAGGCCATCGTAACGCCCACCCGCACACACGGTTCCTTGCGAGCCCAGACTGCTGGTCACCCATTCGAAAACGGTACGGTTGTAGTAATCGAGACCACGCACGAGGCGCTGATTCACGGTGTAGCGAATCCCCGCAGCATCCAGGAAGGCGCACAGACCTGCAAAGTGAGTTTTGGAATCCTCATCCAGATAATCCCCTAACGCAGGCGCATCGTTCAGCAATGCCTGCACGTCAGGATTTTTTGAATCCAGTACGCGCAGCGGGTTGCTGTACATGCGGCGTTTGCAATCTTCGTCCAGTTTGTCTTTGAACTGTTCAAGATAGGCAACCAGCGCTTCGCGGTATTTCGCGCGCGCGTCCAGGGAACCGATGGAGTTGAGCTCCAGAGTGACGTGGTCAAAAATGCCCAGCTCACGCCACCAGCGCGCCGTCAGCATAATCAGCTCGGCGTCAATGTCCGGCCCCTGTAAACCAAAGACCTCCACGCCCAGCTGGTTAAACTGGCGATAACGTCCTTTCTGCGGACGCTCGTGACGGAACATCGGCCCGATGTACCACAGACGTTGTTCCTGATTGTACAGGAGACCATGCTCGATGCCGGCGCGTACGCAGCCCGCCGTCCCCTCAGGGCGCAGGGTCAGGCTGTCGCCGTTGCGGTCCTCAAAGGTATACATCTCTTTTTCAACCACGTCGGTGACTTCACCGATGGCGCGTTTGAATAACGGGGTCTGCTCTACAATCGGCAAACGGATTTCGCTGTAACCGTAGCTGCCGAGCACACTTTTTAAGCTGCTTTCAATGCGCTGCCAGATAACGGTATCGGCAGGCAGATAATCGTTCATGCCGCGAATGGCTTGAATGTTTTTTGCCACGTTTATTCTCTTTATAAATGCAAAAAATGAACCCTCAAGGCGCAAGGCCTTGCGGGCTCATGATACACGGGAAGCCAGCCGCTTCCCATCACGTTATTTTTCTACTTGATGGATATCAATACGATTCGCTTCATTCAATATTGACGCTTTCGCACGAATGCGCGCTTCAAGCTGCGCGATCATATCATTGTTATCCAGACGATCTTTGCGCACCCCGTCCTCGTAAAGACCGCTTTTCTTATTACCGCCAGTGACGCCGAGGGTAGATACCAGCGCTTCGCCCGGCCCATTGACCACACAGCCGATAATGGAGACGTCCATCGGCGTGATAATATCTTCCAGCCGCTGCTCAAGCGCATTGACCGTGCCAATCACATCAAATTCCTGACGTGAACAGGTAGGACAGGCGATGAAGTTGATACCGCGGGAGCGAATACGCAGCGACTTCAGAATATCGAAACCGACTTTAATCTCTTCAACCGGATCCGCAGCCAGCGAGATACGCAGCGTATCGCCGATCCCTTCCGACAGCAGCAGCCCAAGGCCAATCGCCGATTTTACCGAACCTGCACGCGCGCCACCGGCTTCGGTGATCCCCAGATGCAGCGGCTGATCGATCTGTTTAGCCAGCAGACGATAGGATTCAACGGCAAGGAAGACATCAGACGCTTTTACGCTGACCTTGAATTGATCGAAGTTAAGACGATCCAGGTGATCCACATGGCGCATCGCCGATTCCAACAGGGCCTGCGGGGTCGGTTCACCGTATTTTTCCTGCAGATCTTTTTCCAGGGACCCGGCGTTAACACCGATGCGGATGGGAATGTTTTTATCGCGCGCGCAATCCACCACTGAACGAATACGCTCTTCATTGCCAATGTTGCCTGGGTTGATACGCAAGCAATCTACGCCGTATTCGGCGACTTTAAGGGCAATGCGATAATCAAAGTGAATGTCCGCCACTAACGGGACACTCACCTGTTGTTTGATAAATTTGAACGCCTCAGCCGCATCCATGGTCGGTACGGAGACACGAACGATATCGGCACCAACACGCTCAAGGGCTTTAATTTGGTTAACCGTTGCTTCTACATCCGTGGTACGGGTGTTTGTCATCGATTGAACGGCGATAGGTGCCCCATCGCCAACCGGCACGTTACCAACGTAAATCCGTTTCGATTTCCGACGTTGAATCGGAGCCTGGTTATGCATGAAAAATCTCCCGCGTTGCCCGTCTGTTACTGTGCTGCTGATTGTTCGGCATTGAGGGTCAGGCGTGCAACCTGGTTAGTTCTGATAAAGCGGCTCAGATCGACAGGTTTTCCCTGATATTGAATCTGAACGGCAGCCGGTGCGCCAATTTTCAGTTTGTAGGGTGCCTGGCCCGTTAAATTCAGGGTGCCATCTTTACGCTGAACACCGCTGAACAATTTCTTACCGCTGGCGTCGGTGACTTCCAGCCAGCAGTCCGCGGTAAAATTCATCACCAGCGCATTGGCATCAGCCGGCGCAGCGGAGACACCTGCCTGGGTGGTCGGCAGTGTCGCACCGTTAGTATTGGTTGCAGGCGCCGGGTCAACCTGCGCCTGAGAAGGCGGCACAACCGGGTTGGCCGTAGCCGTTGCCGCAGGTGAAGAAGTGGTGGAAGGTGCAGGGGTTTCAACAGGCGTTGAGGCGCTGTCCTGCACTTCTGCAGGCGCCGTCGCGGTTTCGTTGTTCAGAGGGACATTCTGCCCTTCACCGCTGGCATTCAGCTCCGCAGAAGACTGATCGGCCATGGTAGTTATCTCTTCCTGCTGCGCTTTGTGATTCTGCCACCACCATGCGCCCGTCAGGCCGACAACCACAAACAATACCAGCCAGGTAAAGCTCATCAGCCAGCCATCACGTTTTTTGCGGCGTTTACCCAAGGCATAAGTTTGCATCGGGGCCACTTTCGCCGTACGGACAGGGGCCTGCTTCTCAATCATGGGCAGCAGTTCTTCTTCCGGAATATGCACCAGACGGGCATAGGATCGGATGTAACCGCGCAGGAATGTTGAAGCCAAATCAGCCGGAGCATTATCGTCTTCAATATCGCGAACCGTAGAGACCTTCAGACACAGGCGTTCGGCGACCACCTGCTGGCTGAGTCCAAGTTGTTCACGGGCGTTGCGCAGACGAACGCCTGTGGTTTGTGCTTCATGTTGTTCGTTAGTGGCTTCAGTATTCATTCGCTACAACTGCTGGTACGTGTTTTAAGATTCATGCGCGTGTTCGGCCAATGCCTGGCGCACCGCGAAATATCTGGGTCAAATAAACTTAGACCGACAGTATAAGACTGTCAGGCCAGTCATGACAGAACAGCTTTCAGCCCAATTGCTAAGCCGTTGTTCCATCATTACATACTGCCTTAAAGTCGGAAGAAACGCACCGTAATTATTGACTACACGAGTCGTTGCAGGCGATTTATCCAGCATAGTTATGCGTCGCGGCAAACTCATCTGCCGCGACGCTGGCGCCATTAGATTGCTTTAACCGCAATCGACTCGCCCTGCATACGTTTACGGATAGTACGCTTGGTTCTGTCTATAACCTCACCCGCTAACTGACCGCAGGCTGCATCGATATCGTCACCGCGGGTTTTACGCACAATGGTGGTAAAACCATACTCCATCAGAACCTTGGAGAAACGGTCGATGCGGCTGTTGGAACTGCGTCCATATGGCGCGCCCGGGAAGGGGTTCCATGGAATCAGGTTGATCTTACACGGCGTGTCTTTCAACAGTTCGGCGAGCTGATGCGCATGCTCCGTACCGTCGTTGATATGATCAAGCATGACGTACTCAATGGTCACACGGCCCTGGTTCGCATTGGATTTCTCCAGATAGCGGCGCACAGAATCCAGGAACATCGCGATATTGTACTTTTTGTTCACCGGAACGATTTCATCACGAATCTCATCGTTCGGCGCGTGCAGGGAGATAGCCAGCGCCACGTCAATCATGTCGCCCAGTTTATCCAGCGCAGGCACAACCCCTGAGGTAGAGAGGGTTACGCGACGTTTTGACAGACCAAAACCAAAGTCGTCGAGCATGATTTCCATCGCAGGCACGACGTTGGTCAGGTTCAGCAGGGGTTCACCCATGCCCATCATTACCACGTTAGTGATAGGACGCTGGCCGGTCACTTTCGCTGCGCCAATAATTTTTGCCGCACGCCACACCTGGCCGATGATTTCCGACACTTTCAGGTTACGGTTGAAGCCCTGCTGCGCCGTTGAGCAGAATTTACACTCCAGCGCACACCCTACCTGGGAAGAAACACACAAAGTGGCACGGTCATCTTCCGGGATGTACACCGTTTCAACGCGCTGATCGCCTACCGCAATCGCCCATTTGATGGTGCCATCGGAAGAACGTTGTTCTTCAACAACTTCCGGCGCACGGATCTCGGCGACCTCTTTGAGCTTATTGCGCAGGACTTTGTTGATGTCAGTCATGTCATCAAAATTATCGCTGCAATAGTGGTACATCCACTTCATCACCTGATCGGCGCGGAAGGGCTTTTCACCTAAGTGTTTGAAAAATTCGCGCAGCTGCTGACGGTTTAAATCCAGCAAGTTGATTTTTGCATCTTTGTTGGGAATCGTCAGTGCGACGTTCTCAGGCGTGACAATCTGTTCAGACATAATCGTATTCCGGCCTCGTTGTTACACGTTATGGCCCCTGGAGGGTGGTTGAAAAAAGAAGCGCCCCGGGAAAGCATCTGCTTCTCTCGGGGCGCTGCATTGTACAAATTCTGGTGTACAGATGCCACGGTTGCACGCGGCATTGACAAAATAAAGTGTAAATGTCCTTACACTTTACTCAGTCGATTAACGCGTACGCGGGCAAACTTCACCTTCAGCGAAGAAATAAGCGATTTCACGCGCAGCAGATTCAACGGAGTCAGAACCGTGCGTGCCGTTCTCGGTGAAGCTGTCGGCATAGTCAGCGCGCAGGGTGCCAGCCAGGGCGTTATCCGGGTTGGTTGCGCCCAGCAGGTCACGGTGACGCTGTACTGCGTTTTCGCCTTCCAGTACGGAAACCACGATCGGGCCAGAGGTCATGAACTCGACCAGGCCGTCAAAGAAGGGGCGGCCTTCGTGCTCAGCATAGAAACCGCGCGCCTGTTCAGTGCTCAGGTGCAGCATTTTGGTGCCAACAATTTTAAAACCCGCAGATTCAAAACGCGCAAAGATGCTACCGATAACGTTTTTAGCGACGGCATTCGGCTTGATAATAGAGAAAGTACGTTCAATAGCCATGTTAACCCCTGTAAGTTGTTCTGTTGTCGTACATACATGCGTATGACCTGGCGCGGATTATAATGAGCAACGCAAGTATTGCCTATGGATATAGGTAACATTTTTTTAAAATAAGACGAGTTTTAGCAACACTCTTCACTAAGCCGCTTATTTCGCAGATTATTGCACGGCAAACTGCACGGCCTGTACCTGCCCCACATCGTCCATAACCAGTAACTGATATTCACCGGCTTTGTCGATCTTAAGGCTGAGCAGCCCCGCATGCGAGGTTAAGGGCTCACCATTTAAGAACCACCAGCGGCTGCCCTGCCCACCGGAGGCCAGCACCGGCAGCGTTACCACGGTCTGGCTGGGTACGCGTTTAATCATCCCGCCCTCACGAATCCCTGACAGCACCAGCGGAGGCGGCGCATTCTCATCCTGCGGCGGGCATGTTGTCGAGCGCGCCGGCAAGCGAGCGGCACGTTTTTCCGCAACCGGCAGCCAGGGTTCGAGAGGCAGCGGCCAGACGATCATCGTTTTTTGTTCGGCATCCGGGCAGTCCGCCGCCACGCGCTGACCCTGTGCGTTTAGCCAGACCGGGAAACGGATACCTTTCACCCCTTCCTGCTCCGGCATCAGAAGCGTGGGGGGTTGGCTGTTATCAAGCAACCAGGTTGATAACCGGCGGCGGCAGTTGCTGTCTCCGGCAGGGAGGCTTTGCCCACCGGGCCAGCAAATCACCCCACTGCTGACCGATTCAGGACGCGGATCTTCGGGCATTTTCGCCTGCTCCAGCGCCGAACGCGGTTGAAGCATATTATTGACCTGATTCAGCACCGGCACCGCACTGGCAAAACCAAACTGCCCGGCAACTGGCGTGCCGTCTGGTCTGCCAGTCCAGACGCCAATGAGATAGCGCCCATTAATGCCGATGGACCAGGCATCCCGGTAGCCGTAACTGGTGCCGGTTTTCCATGCCAGCGGCACCACGCGGGGGAGTGCGCTGTCCGGTAAGGGCTGTGCTTCGTTGGCCAGAATCCGGCGGATAATCCACGCTGCGCCCGGCGACATTAACGGGCGCTCAATCAACGGATCTTCGGGCTGTAAGCGAAGCTGTCCGGCTTTGCCCTGCCGGGCAAACGCGCTATAAGCGGCGGTAATCTCTGCCAGCCGTGCCCCTGCCCCACCGAGAATAAGTGACAGGTTGGGTTCGGCTCCCTGCGGCAACGTCAGCGGTAGCCCTGCGTTACGCAGCACACCGGCAAATTTTTTCGGCCCATAGGCCTCCAGAACCTGTACGGCAGGAAGATTAAGCGAGCGCACCAGCGCCTCACTCATACTCACCGGCCCATGAAAGCCGCTGTCAAAGTTCCCCGGACGATAATCTCCGGTACGACGGGGGACATCCTGCAATAAAGACGCGGGATGAATAAGCCCCTCGTCCATTGCCAGACCATACACAAACGGCTTAAGAACCGAACCCGGCGAGCGAATGGCTGTCACCATGTCCACATGACCAAACCGGGTGGCATCTGAAATGTCCGCCGATCCGACCCAGCCACGCACTTTCATATCCGTATGATCGACAACAATAATAGCCAGTGAGCTCCGCTCCGGTAGCCGCGACTTGACGTTCAGCGCCAGCTCTTCCAGTTGCCGTTGCAGGCTGGCATCCAGCGTGGTGGTGACCTTCAGCGCAGCATTCTGCCCGATCATCATGCGGGAAAAGAGCGGTGCAAGTTGCGGCATCTGCCGAGGCGCGAGCCAGACCGGCTCTTCCCGTGACTCCTTCACCTGAGCCGCACTCCACACCCCCTGGCTCACCATCCGATCCAGCACTTTGTCGCGCGCAGCCTGAGCGCGACCCGACCACCGGTCCGGGCGCAGACGGCTCGGCGCCTGGGGCAATACCGCCAGTAGTGCCGCTTCGGCATAGCTCATCTGTGCAGGCGATTTGCCGAGATAGGCCCAACTCGCCGCGCCAATCCCCTGGAGCGTGCCACCGAACGGGGCACGGTTCAGATAAAGCGTCAGGATATCGCGTTTAGACAGATGCCATTCCAGCTGTAAGGCGCGCCAGAGCTGACGGGCTTTACCGCCGAAAGTACGCGGATGCGGATCGAGGAGTCGTGCCACCTGCATGGTTAAAGTGCTACCCCCTGAAATGACGCGCCCGGCGCGTAAATCCTGCCAGGCCGCACGGGCAACCGAAAAGGGGTTCACGCCAGGATGGGTCCAGAACCAGCGGTCTTCATACTGAATAAGTGCTTCAAGATAGCGCGGTGAGACCTCTTCGATGGTCACCGGATACCGCCAGATCCCTTCCGCATCGGCAAAACGCCAGAGCGGTGTGCCGTCTTCAGACACCACCACCCGCGCAGGATTTACCTCGTTGAGGGGTAACGGCCAGATCCTGTCAGCGAAGACCAGGCACACCAGTACCAAAAGAGGCGCTCCCGCCAGCCAAAGCCAGCGGGAGCGCAGGAGACGCCTGTTTTTCATCTTACGGGCGAACGATCAACGGACCACTCGCGGCTCCCGTTGCCCGCCACTGTGGAACATACATCGATTCCACCTGCGGCATGGGCAGTTGATAGCTTCCCGGCGTCACGGCGCGAGCGAGGTAAATCAGGGTAACAGGCTGCCCCTGGCTTACCGCTACCGCGGCCACAAAGCGGTCATCACGGAACTCCATATGCTGGATATCCGCCTGCTGCATGCGATTGAGCAGTTCCTGTACCTCACTGGCGCTATCGGAAAGACTGGCGCTGCTGCTGGCAAGGTTCTGGTTTTCCAGCTCCAGACCGGCAGGCAACAGGTCCACCACCAGCGCATCCGGCACATTATTGCTTGCGGTGACCTCCAGCCAGACCAGCACCAGCTCGCCACTCTTCAGTGAGTCCAGCGCTTTGGTGCGACCATCGGTGCCCATGATATGACGCTCAATGTTCAACACGTTACTGGCCGGTGCCGGGGTGTATTCCGGGTAACCGGTGCTGTCGAGGCGCAACCACATCGGGCTTTCTCCGGTGTTGGTCACCTGCAACGCCGCCATTTGGTCAGCGTTCAGTTCGCGGGTTTGCTGTTTATCCCCTTTAAGCTCTTCTGTCGTCAGACTGGTCTGTGCCTGCCAGTTACCCGGCAAGTTTTGCAGCGGACGTCCGGCGAGGAACAGCGCATTGCTCTCCTGGGTGGAAAGCCAGCGTTGGCCAAAGGCCTGTTCAGAGAGCGTCGTCAGCAATTTGTTTTGCTCATCCGGCAGCAGTTTATTCTCTTCGAGCAGCGCCAGCATCAGGGCATTGTCTCGCAGTTCGCTACCGTAATCCGCCATCCAGCGCTGAGAGGAGAGACGTTTCGTCACCAGCGCCTGCGCGATGGCCTGCTCACTGCGTGGGACATCACCCATCAGCTTCAGCGCCACACCCAGTTGCATCAGCGGCAGCCCGGCTTTCGCCTGGCTGTTGCGCTGCCAGAGTTCACGCAGCGCGCCCAGCGGTGCCTTTTGCTGACGCGCCAGCACCAGCGCGGCATA
>DFPL01000130.1 GCA_002377245.1 Enterobacteriaceae bacterium UBA3516 | reverse complement strand
AAATTAGTGGAACTTATGCCGCAAAGCCGAGCCCGGCTGGATGCCAACCTGAAATCGTTTGAGGCAAACTTAGCCCAGACCGACAAGCAGGTGGGTAACGAGCTGGCACCGCTGAAGGGTAAGGGTTATTTCGTTTTTCACGATGCCTATGGATACTTTGAAAAACACTACGGACTGACTCCCTTGGGTCACTTTACCGTCAACCCCGAAATTCAACCCGGTGCGCAGCGTTTACATCAAATCAGAACACAGTTGGTTGAGCAAAAAGCAACCTGCGTTTTTGCTGAGCCACAGTTCAGGCCAGCCGTCGTTGAAGCGGTTGCCAGAGGCACGTCTGTCCGAATGGGGACGTTAGATCCGCTGGGAACCCCTGTCCAGCTGGGTAAAGAGAGCTATTCAAAGTTCCTGACCTTGCTGTCGAGCCAGTATGCGAGCTGCCTGAAAGGAGATTAACGAGGAAGTGGATACGTGCAACAGATAGCCCGCTCTGTCGCCCTGGCATTTAACAATCTGCCCCGACCCCACCGCGTCATGCTGGGGTCACTTACAGTTCTCACGCTTACGGTCGCCGTCTGGCGTCCGTATGTTTACCACCCGGAACAGTCCGAACCTACACCTATCGTCAAAGCTATTACCCTCGAAAAGAGCGAAATTCGCTCGTTGCTGCCAGAAGCCAGTGAACCTATCGACCAGACAATGCCGGATGAAGTCGAAGATATTCCTCAGGATGAACTGGATGATAAGACAGCGAATGAGGCCGGTGTGCATGAATATGTGGTTTCAACCGGTGATACCCTCAGCAGCATTCTGAATCAGTATGGCATTGAGATGGGCGATATCAGCCAGCTGGCTGCGGCTGACAAAGACTTGCGCAACATGAAAATCGGTCAACAGCTCTCCTGGACGCTGACCGCTGATGGCGACCTTCAGCGTCTGACCTGGGAGATGTCCCGCCGCGAAACCCGTACTTATGACCGCGTTGATGGCGGCTTCAAGATGAGCAGCGCGATGCAGGAAGGGGACTGGGTTAACTCGGTCATGAAAGGGACCGTCGGTGGGAGCTTTGTCAGTAGCGCGCGGGATGCCGGCTTAACCAGCGGTGAAATAAGTTCTGTTATCAAAGCTATGCAGTGGCAAATGGACTTCCGTAAGCTGAAAAAAGGCGATGAGTTTTCCGTTCTGATGTCCCGTGAAATGCTTCAGGGCAAGCAGGAACAGAGCCAACTGGTCGGCGTTCGTCTGCGTTCCGATGGCAAAGACTATTTCGCCATTCGTGCCGAGGATGGCAAATTCTACGATCGTAATGGTACTGGCCTGGCGAAGGGCTTCCTGCGCTTCCCGACTTCCAGGCAGTTCCGCGTCTCTTCCAACTTTAACCCGCGTCGTCTGAACCCGGTTACCGGGCGCGTTGCGCCACATAAAGGCGTGGATTTTGCCATGCCGCAGGGTACGCCGGTGCTCTCCGTGGGCGATGGCGAAGTTGTGGTTGCGAAACGCAGTGGCGCGGCGGGCTATTATGTCGCCGTACGTCATGGACGCACCTACACCACACGTTATATGCACCTGCGTAAACTGCTGGTGAAAGAGGGGCAGAAGGTGAAGCGTGGCGATCGCATCGCGCTTTCTGGCAACACCGGTCGCTCAACGGGTCCGCATCTGCATTATGAAGTGTGGATCAACCAACAGGCCGTGAACCCGCTCACCGCGAAATTGCCAAGAACCGAAGGGTTGACGGGATCGGATCGCCGCGATTATCTGGCGCAAGTGAAAGAAGTTATCCCTCAGCTCCGCTTTGATTAATCGTTGCACCTCTGAAAGCCGGTGCCCATGTGCGCCGGCTTTTTCTTTTGTAGGAAACGGTGCGCCTCGCTACACTGTCTTTACTTTTCATTTTGATACCTGTCTGCCTGCGGAATATGCATGGAAACGAAGAAAAATAATTCTGAATACATTCCCGAATTTGAGAAGGGGTTTCGCCATCCGCGTTACTGGGGCGCATGGCTTGGCGTTCTGGCGTTTGCCGGTGTGGCCATGGTGCCTCCCTCGCTGCGTGATCCGCTCTTAGGGAAACTTGGACGCCTTGCGGGTAAGCTTGGCAAAAGTGCGCGCCGTCGGGCACAAATTAACCTGCTGTACTGTTTTCCTGAGCAGAGTGATGCACAGCGCGAAGCGTTGATCGACGAGATGTTTGCTACCGCGCCTCAGGCGATGGTGTTGATGGCGGAGCTGGCCATTCGCGGTCCGGAAAAAGTCCTGCCGCGTGTGGAGTGGCAGGGGCAGGGCATTATTGATGAACTGCGAGCGAACAACGAGAACGTTATTTTCCTGGTGCCGCACGGCTGGGGCGTCGATATTCCGGCGATGCTGATGGCGTCGCAGGGGCGCAATATCGCGGCGATGTTTCATAACCAGGGCAACCCGGTATTTGACTATGTCTGGAATACCGTGCGACGCCGTTTTGGTGGCCGTCTGCATGCCAGAAGTAATGGTATTAAACCGTTTATTCAGTCTGTTCGTCAGGGCTACTGGGGATACTACTTACCCGATCAGGATCATGGCCCTGAACACAGTGAGTTCGTCGATTTCTTTGCCACTTACAAAGCCACCCTCCCGGCAATTGGCCGCCTGATGAAAGTGTGTCGTGCGCGTATTGTACCGCTGTTCCCCGTCTATGACGCGCAGTCACACCGCCTGACTATCCAAATTCGCCCGCCGATGGATGACCTGAATACCGCGGATGACGTCACTATTGCTCGTCGTATGAACGAGGAGGTGGAGTTACTGGTCAGGCCTAACCCGGAACAGTACACCTGGATTTTGAAGTTGCTAAAAACGCGTAAACCTGGTGATAAAGAGCCTTATAAACGTAAAGAGCTCTTCCCGAAGAAATAACAAACATAAAAAAACCCCGCAGCGTGCGGGGCTTGTCTTATCAACTCTCGCTTACTCTACAGTCAGAATACGCGTGGTATTGGTCGTGCCCACGGTACTCATCACGTCACCCTGCGTCACGATCACCAGATCGCCGGAGAGCAGGTAGCCTTTGTCACGCAGCAGGTTAACCGCATCATTCGCGGCCGCCACTCCGTCATTAACGCTGTCGAAATAGACCGGCGTAACGCCACGATAAAGCGCGGTCAGGTTCAGCGTACGTTCATGGCGGGAGAGCGCAAAAATCGGCAGCCCGGAACTGATACGTGAGGTCATCAGAGCAGTACGCCCGGACTCCGTCATGGAGATGATTGCCGTTACCCCTTTCAGGTGGTTAGCGGCGTACATCGCCGACATCGCAATGGCTTCTTCAACGTTATCGAACTGGATATCCAGACGGTGTTTAGAGACATTGATGCTTGGGATCTTCTCAGCACCCAGGCAAACACGCGCCATCGCGGCCACGGTTTCTGCCGGGTACTGACCCGCTGCCGTTTCTGCAGAGAGCATGACCGCATCGGTCCCATCAAGCACGGCGTTGGCCACATCCATCACTTCCGCACGGGTCGGCATCGGATTGGTGATCATCGATTCCATCATCTGCGTCGCCGTGATGACGGAGCGATTGAGCTGGCGAGCGCGACGAATCAACGCTTTCTGAATACCAACCAGTTCCGGGTCACCAATTTCTACACCGAGATCGCCACGGGCCACCATGACGACATCAGAGGCGAGAATGACATCGTCCATGGCGTCCTGGCTGCAAACGGCTTCTGCACGTTCAACCTTGGCGACAATTTTGGCGTCACAGCCGGCATCGCGCGCAAGACGACGAGCGTAATTTAAATCTTCGCCGCAGCGCGGGAAGGAAACGGCAAGGTAATCCACACCGATTAACGCCGCGGTCAGGATGTCCGCTTTGTCTTTTTCGGTCAGCGCTTCAGCAGAGAGGCCGCCGCCGAGTTTGTTAATACCTTTGTTGTTGGACAGAGGGCCGCCAACGGTCACTTCGGTAAAGACTTTCATGCCCTGGACTTCAAGCACTTTCAACTGAACGCGGCCATCGTCAAGCAGCAGAATGTCGCCAGGTACCACGTCAGCAGGCAGGCCTTTGTAATCGATGCCGACTTTCTCTTTATCGCCTTCGCCTTTGCCGAGATTGGCATCAAGCAGGAATTTATCGCCGATGTTCAGGAAGACTTTGCCTTCATTAAAGGTCGACACACGGATTTTTGGCCCTTGCAGGTCGCCAAGGATAGCCACATGACGTCCCAGTTTTGCCGCAATCTCGCGCACTTTATCTGCACGCAATTTATGATCTTCCGCGGTGCCGTGTGAGAAGTTCATCCGCACCACGTTGGCGCCCGCAGCGATAACCTTTTCAAGGTTATTATCACGATCGGTAGCCGGGCCTAAGGTGGTAACGATTTTGGTTCTGCGAAGCCTTCTGGACATGTAATACTCCGTTGTCTAAAACAACCAGGTGTTGCGTGAACAAGAATTCGGATAAGGACTGCGCTCTTGCAGCAAACAGTAAATCTACCCGAATGGCGTAAGATGTTACAGCTTTGTTATTACTATTAGTGTTTGTCGCTCCGGATAAGGAGCTCCTTATCAAAGCGCGATTCTTTTAGCGCTTCTTTGACACGCTTCAAGTTATCCCTGAATTTTGCCCCCCGCCGCAGCGTGAAGCCCGTGGCGAGCACATCGATAACAGTAAGCTGCGCCAGCCGCGACACCATCGGCATATAAATGTCGGTGTCTTCCGGTACATCCAGAGTGATGGCAAGCGTTGCCTCACGCGCCAGTGGCGTGTCGGCTGAGGTAAGGGCAATTACCATGGCATCGTTTTCACGGGCCAGTTGAGCCAGTTCGACGAGACTTTTGGTGCGCCCGGTATGAGAGATCAGCACCACGACATCGTCATCGCTACAATTCATACAGCTCATGCGTTGCAGCACAATGTCGTCGGAATAGACTACCGGTACGTTGAAGCGAAAAAATTTGTTCATCGCATCATGGGCGACCGCAGCGGATGAGCCCAGCCCAAAAAAGGCGATTTTTTTGGCCTGAGTCAGTAAATCAACGGCACGGTTAACCGATGTCATATCAAGAGACTGGCGTACATGGTCGAGGCTCGCCATCGCGGATTCAAAAATTTTACCCGTGTAGGCTTCGACGCTATCATCCTCATCAACATTACGGTTGACATAGGGCGTGCCATTGGCGAGGCTTTGCGCCAGATGCAGTTTGAAGTCGGGGAATCCCCGCGTATCGAGGCTGCGACAGAAGCGGTTTACAGTCGGTTCGCTGACGCCTGCTTCTTGTGCGAGTGCGGCGATACTGGAGTGTATGGCTTTATCCGGCGTGGCGAGGATCACTTCCGCCACTTTACGTTCGGATTTGCTAAGGTGTTCCAGTTGAGACTGGATTTTTTCCAGCATATTCATTATCAGCAGCGTGCTCTTGGGTAAACGGTTCCACAAAAGTGTAAAACCGTGAAGCGGTTTAGCAAGAATATACCTCCCTGTGAAGCGGAAAGGTAAGTCGCAACCTGAATCGATGTTGTTTTTTTTCATAACATGATCGCAGTCGGATTTTATGCTTAAAGCATCTGGCAAATATCCAGCGTTTTCAGGGCGAAAGTCCACATTTTGTGCCTGAGGCACAAGAACGCACGGCATGATAAGTGTTAGCGGTTTCGGGAATTACGTAAAAGCAGTACAGTGCAGTGTAATAAAATTACAACTAAGGCCTGGCATAAGCACCAGGAAAAGCCAACTGAGGAGAATGACATGGCGGTAACGCAAACAGCCCAGGCATGTGACCTGGTCATTTTCGGCGCGAAAGGCGATCTTGCACGCCGAAAATTGCTGCCTTCCCTGTATCAGCTAGAAAAAGCAGGGCAGATTCATCCTGATACGCGCATCCTGGGTGTTGGGCGCGCGGATTGGGATAAAGAAGCCTACACCAAGGTGGTGCGTGAAGCGCTTGAGACCTTCATGAAAGAAAAAATCGACGAGGCGCTGTGGGATACCCTGAGCGCGCGTCTCGATTTTTGTAACCTTGATGTTAACGATGTCAAAGCGTTTAACCGTCTGGGCAAAATGCTCGACCAGAAAGAACGCACGACCATCAACTATTTCGCGATGCCGCCAAGCACCTTCGGCGCTATCTGCAAAGGGCTGGGCGAAGCAAAACTGAACGCCAAGCCCGCGCGCGTGGTGATGGAAAAACCGCTGGGCACCTCGCTGGCTACCTCACGTGAAATTAACGATCAGGTGGGCGAGTACTTTGAAGAGTGCCAGGTTTACCGTATCGACCATTATCTCGGCAAAGAGACGGTACTGAACCTGCTGGCGCTGCGTTTTGCGAACTCCTTGTTTGTAAATAACTGGGATAACCGCACCATTGATCATGTGGAAATCACCGTTGCGGAAGAAGTGGGCATCGAAGGACGCTGGGGCTACTTTGATCAGGCCGGTCAGATGCGCGACATGATCCAGAACCACCTGCTGCAAATTCTGTGCATGATTGCCATGTCACCGCCGTCCGACCTTACCGCTGACGCTATTCGCGATGAAAAAGTGAAAGTGCTCAAATCCCTGCGTCGCATCGATCGCACTAATGTGCGTGAAAAAACAGTGCGTGGTCAGTACTCCGCCGGTTTTGCCCAGGGCAAGAAGGTGCCGGGCTACCTTGAAGAGGAAGGCGCGAACAAGTCCAGTAACACTGAGACCTTCGTAGCGATTCGTGTGGATATTGATAACTGGCGTTGGGCAGGGGTGCCGTTCTACCTGCGTACCGGTAAACGTCTGCCCACCAAATGTTCTGAAGTTGTTGTGTACTTCAAAACGCCTGAACTGAACCTGTTTAAAGAGTCCTGGCAGGATCTGCCGCAGAACAAATTGACCATTCGTCTGCAGCCAGATGAAGGTGTCGATATTCAGGTGCTCAACAAGGTGCCGGGTCTGGATCACAAGCATAATCTGCAGATCACCAAGCTGGACCTGAGCTACTCCGAGACCTTTAATGAGACCCATCTTGCCGATGCTTACGAGCGTCTGCTGCTGGAAACCATGCGCGGCATTCAGGCACTGTTTGTCCGTCGTGATGAGGTGGAGGAGGCCTGGAAATGGGTCGACTCCATCACTGAAGCCTGGGCGATGGATAACGACTCGCCGAAGCCGTATCAGGCGGGTACCTGGGGGCCGGTCGCTTCTGTTGCCATGATCACGCGTGATGGCCGTTCCTGGAACGAATTTGAATAACGGATGAACAGAGGGTGTTACGTCATTTTACCGGTAACATGATCTAACACAGAAATCAGGACAATTTTTCATCTTTCAAGCCCCGACTGGATTCACCAGCGGGGCTTTTTTTATTACACTGGCGACAGCGATTTTGCCTTTAGGGCGCGTAGCTACGGGAAAGAAGGTGGAATCATTCACCAGATTCATACGAAGCATTACGCTGCTCTGAACAGATGAATTTCAGGAGCCTTTATGAACTCAGTATTGTTACGCGTAACAAATCGTATTGCGGAACGCTCGCGCGAAAGCCGGTCGGCCTACCTTAAACGCATAGAACAAGCGAAGAGCGAAACGGTCCACCGCTCGTCGTTAGCCTGCGGCAACCTGGCACACGGCTTCGCAGCTTGTCAGCCTGAAGATAAAGCCGGGCTGAAAAGTATGCTGCGTAACAATATCGCCATTATTACCTCCTACAACGATATGCTCTCCGCACATCAGCCTTACGAAACCTACCCCACTATTATTCGCAAAGCGTTGCACTCAGTGAATGCGATCGGTCAGGTCGCGGGGGGCGTGCCTGCGATGTGTGACGGTGTCACGCAAGGTCAGGACGGTATGGAACTTTCGCTTCTCAGTCGTGAAGTCATTGCCATGTCGGCAGCGGTGGGTCTGTCGCATAATATGTTTGATGGCGCACTGTACCTGGGCGTATGCGATAAAATCGTACCGGGCCTTGCGATGGCAGCACTTTCCTTTGGTCATTTGCCGGCGGTGTTTGTTCCATCAGGCCCGATGGCCAGCGGCCTGCCAAATAAAGAAAAAGTGCGCATCCGCCAGCTTTATGCGGAAGGGAAGGTTGATCGTATGGCGCTGCTCGAATCGGAAGCGGCTTCTTACCATGCACCGGGCACCTGCACCTTCTACGGTACTGCCAATACCAACCAGATGGTAATTGAGTTCATGGGGATGCAGTTGCCGGGCTCCTCTTTTGTCCATCCCGATGCTCCCCTGCGTGAGGCATTAACCTCGGCGGCCGCGCGTCAGGTGACGCGCCTGACCGGCAACGGCAGCGAATGGATGCCCCTTGGCAAAATGATTGACGAAAAAGCAGTGGTAAACGGTATCGTTGCCTTGCTGGCAACGGGCGGCTCAACGAACCACACCATGCACCTTGTGGCGATGGCCAGAGCGGCAGGCATCATCATTAACTGGGATGATTTCTCAGAGATCTCCGAAGTAGTGCCGCTGATGGCGAAACTCTACCCGAACGGTCCCGCCGATATTAACCACTTCCAGGCAGCGGGTGGCGTGCCGGTGCTGATGCGTGAACTGCTCAAAGGCGGCCTGTTACATGAAGACGTCAACACGGTTGCCGGTTTCGGTCTCTCGCGCTACACCCTGGAGCCATGGCTGGATAACGGTGAGCTCGCCTGGCGTGAAGGGGCGGCGGCCCCGCTTGACACCCATGTTATTGCTACGGTTGATGCGCCGTTCTCACGCCATGGTGGAACAAAAGTCCTCAGCGGCAACATCGGTCGTGCGGTAATGAAAACGTCTGCCGTACCGGTTGAATATCAGGTTATCGAAGCGCCAGCGGTGGTCTTTGAAAGTCAGCATGACGTATTACCTGCTTTTGAGGCAGGGCTGCTGGATAAAGACTGCGTGGTGGTGGTGCGCCATCAAGGGCCAAAAGCGAATGGTATGCCAGAATTACATAAACTTATGCCGCCGCTTGGTGTATTATTGGACCGCTGTTTCAAAATTGCGTTAGTTACCGATGGACGTCTCTCTGGTGCTTCAGGTAAAGTGCCTTCCGCCATCCACGTCACGCCTGAGGCCTACGACGGTGGTTTGCTGGCTAAAGTTCGCGACGGCGACATGATCCGCGTGAACGGGCAGACGGGTGAACTCACGCTGCTGGTAGATGAAGCAGAACTGGCCGCACGCCAGCCACATATTCCTGACCTGAGCGCCATGCGCGTGGGCACGGGGCGTGAAATGTTCGGCGCGTTACGTGAGAAACTGTCCGGCGCGGAACAGGGCGCAACCTGTATCGATTTTTAAAAACGACAAGATTATTCGTTCTGGCGAGAGAAAAACTCTGATGAAAAATTGGAAAACGAGTGCAGAAGCAATCCTGACCACTGGCCCGGTTGTGCCGGTTATTGTTGTTAACAAACTGGAGCACGCCGTCCCGATGGCGAAAGCGCTGGTTGCGGGCGGTGTTCGCGTACTGGAAGTGACGCTGCGTACACCATGCGCTATGGATGCTATTCGTGCGATTGCGAAAGAAGTGCCGGATGCGATCATCGGCGCAGGTACCGTGCTGAATCCGCAGCAACTGAAAGAAGTGACCGAAGCCGGTGCACAGTTTGCTATCAGCCCGGGCCTGACTGAGCCGCTGCTGAAAGCGGCAACCGAGGGTTCCATTCCGTTGATTCCGGGTATCAGCACCGTGTCTGAACTGATGTTGGGTATGGACTATGGTCTGAAAGAGTTTAAATTCTTCCCGGCGGAAGCCAATGGGGGCACCAAAGCACTGCAGGCTATCGCAGGTCCGTTCTCTCAGGTTCGTTTCTGCCCGACTGGCGGCATCTCTCCGGCGAACTACCGTGATTACCTGGCGCTGAAAAGCGTGCTGTGTATCGGCGGTTCCTGGCTGGTTCCGGCCGACGCGCTGGAAGCTGGCGATTATGACCGCATCACCAAACTGGCTCGCGAAGCGGTAGAAGGCGCGAAGTAAGTTGCTTGTCCGGGGCAGATAATCCCGGCTGAAATGACAAACCGGTGCGCAAATGCGTGCCGGTTTTTTTATGTGTTTTTCCTGGTTAAAGCTTTCACTTCAATAAGATTATTTTTCCCCACTTCAGCGCTTTTATCATTCCTCTCTACGCACTGTCCGTCTTACAGCGTCAAAAGGACGTTCCGGATATTACGGGAGCAAGGGAATGTTGCGAAATATTTTTTGTATCAGCGTGTTGTGGCTTATTTCAGCCCACGCCACCGCCAGCATTGTGATGAATAATACAAGGGTGATTTATAACGCAACAGCGCGTGAGGTCACCGTTCCCATCAAAAATCGCAGCAGTAAGCCGGTGCTGGTACAGAGCTGGCTGGATAACGGCGAGGTGAATGCTGACCCGACAACGCTGCGCACCCCATTTGTGATTTTCCCGCCGATAGCCCGCGTGGATGGCGACAGCGCCAAAACGTTGCGACTGCGCATGGTCAATGCTTCAGCATTGCCTGTAGACCGCGAATCCGTGTTCTGGCTCAACGTACTGGATGTGCCGGTAAAGCTTCCTGCAAAGGAAAAGAATCGCCTGCAGGTCGCGCTGCAGTCCAGAGTGAAAGTATTTTATCGCCCGACGGGGCTAAAGGGGAGTCCGGCGACCGCGGTGCGGGGGCTTATCTGGCAGAGCACGGAGCAGGGCGTCGCGGTGACAAATCCCACGGGCTGGCATGTGTCACTGGTGTCAGTGACGAGCAAAGAGGGGGAGTGGCCTGTTGACATGATTGGGCCGGGCAAGACGCGGAATTTTCCGTTGCCGCTTAAAGCCGCGACACCGCTTCTGGTGAGGTGGATAGATGATAACGGCGCGACACAAATTTATGACGCGGTTACAAAATAATTAAAGGAGTGTGGGATGAGAAAAGGACACCTACTTTTAGTCGTAGTGATATTCAGCACACTAAGTTTTTCATTGGTTTCTCAGGCAGCGTGCAAATTAGTGAGCTATTCAAGCGGTGATCAGACTAATGGAACAATTGTTACTGCCAGTTTAAGTTTGAACCCCGCAGCAATACAGATGCCGAAAGATTTACCCCCGGCACTGAACTCTACAGAATAACGGCGCGAAATAACAAATATCAGTATTACAGGGTTAATTGTAACAACAGCCTTACCGCCAGTAATTATTATGTGAAAGGGCAATTTGTCGGCGGTGCGGTGCCTGTGCCGTCGTCCTGGCAGGGCAGCAGCCTGGGTACTGTTTATCAGACCGGCGTTGAGGGGATAGGTATGGTCATTCTGACCAGTACCACCAACCGTGTTTTGGGAGATAAAACTTACAGTTTTCGTTCATGCTTTTCAATTTACAACTATTCTTGCAATACATCAGCAACAAACGGCGATATCACGTATGTGCTCATCAAAACGGGTGAGATTACCGCCAGTTCAATTGACCTGACTACGTTACCGAAAGTGGAAACCGTGGTAGGCGGGGAGAACTCACCCGGCAGCGACTTTGCGGTTTTTCGCCCCAGCCTTACCGGCAAGCTTACCTTTACCCAACCGACCTGTACGCTCGCAGAAGCCAGTAAAACGGTTGATCTCGGGAAACATAATATCTCCGTATTTGCTGCGGCAAATTCAGTAACCCCATGGGTAAAAGCGTCTATCGACCTCATCAATTGCAACTACGTTGGCCCGCAATTTTATAGTTACAACATACTTAGGTATAGCAGCAACAATACCGTCACTACCGTTGCCAATCCCATCACCACTAACGCGATCTGGAGCCTGAGCCTCACGCCCGCCACCAGCGTCATTAATGACACCAACGGTATTATGGCTATCAGCAGTGAGACAGGCAGTGCCACGGGCATTGGCATTCAGCTTTCAAGTTCGGACACCGTGCTAACGCCAATGAAATTTTCACAACCCACAACGGGAACACTGGTGTCTGGTGTGAATGCCATGATGACCATTCCGCTCTATGCGCGTTATATCAAGACCGGCAGCACGGTGACCGCCGGGAAAGCAAACGGCAAACTGACCTATGTGGTGGAATACAAATAAAGAGAGGTAACCCCGGTAAGCGAAGCATTACCGGGGATGTTAGCCGGAATTATCCTTCGACTTTCACCGTCGCCGCGGCGGCTTTTGCGCGCGCAACCGCCTCTTCTACAGTTTCTGCCGTGGCTAACGCGACGCCTAAGCGACGGGTGCCATCAATCTCGGGTTTACCAAACAGACGCACCTGCATGCCTGCGCCAACGGCACCCTGTACATTATCAAAGGTCACGTTCTGGCTTTGGAGCTCGGGCAGGATCACCGCAGAGGCAGACGGCCCGTACTGGCGAATCTGACCTACTGGCAGACCGAGGAAGGCACGCACGTGCAGGGCGAATTCAGAAACGTCCTGCGAAATCAGCGTCACCATGCCGGTATCATGCGGGCGGGGAGACACCTCGCTAAACACCACCTCATCGCCGCACACGAACAGTTCAACGCCGAACAAGCCATGCCCGCCCAGAGCCAGAACTACCTTACGCGCGACGTCCTGCGCGCGCTCCAGCGCGAGGTCGGACATATACTGAGGCTGCCAGGACTCGCGGTAATCGCCCTCTTCCTGGCGATGGCCAACCGGCGCGCAGAAATGGACGCCGTCAACGGCACTCACGGTTAACAGGGTAATTTCGAAATCAAAATTCACTACGCCTTCGACGATAACGCGACCCGCACCGGCACGTCCGCCTTGTTGGGCGTATTGCCAGGCGTTGGCTAACCGATCGCGGCTACGAATAAGACTCTGACCTTTACCGGAAGAGCTCATGACCGGCTTAACAATGCAGGGTAAACCGATCTCTTCAACCGCCTGGTGGAATGCGGGTTCGCTGTCGGCAAAGCGATAGCTGGAAGTCGGGAGCCCAAGCTCTTCAGCCGCCAGGCGACGAATGCCTTCCCGGTTCATGGTCAGTTTCGCGGCGCGTGCGCAAGGCACAACATGTTGTCCCTGAGATTCCAGCTCAATGAGCATATCCGTCGCAATGGCTTCAATTTCAGGCACAATAAAATGCGGTTTTTCGAGTGCGACCAACGCTTTCAGTGCCTCGCCATCCAGCATATTGATAACATGCGAACGATGGGCAACATGCATCGCAGGCGCATCTGCGTAGCGATCGACAGCAATCACCTCAATCCCCAGACGCTGGCATTCGATAGCCACTTCTTTACCCAATTCACCAGAGCCTAATAACATCACCCGTGTTGCTGCCGGACGCAGCGCAGTTCCTAAAAGAGTCATCGCTTTTCACCTTCAAAAAAACCTGGCCGCAGTATATACGAAATCGTTTGCGTCTGTCTTTTACGACTTGCGCCACCGACCCATGTGGCGTAATATACTGTATATATAAACAGGTGAGGGCTGTATCATGGCGGTTGAAGTTAAATATGTTGTGATTCGTAACGGTGAGGAAAAAATGTCTTTTGCCAGTAAAAAGGAAGCGGACGCCTACGACAAAATGCTTGATCTGGCCGAGGTACTTGAGACCTGGCTTGGCGATGCGCCGGTGACCCTGGAAGGCGAACAGCGTGATCAAATGGCGATGTGGCTTGCAGAGCAAAAAGAGGTTCTCAGCCATATTTTCAAGTCAGGTAAATTGCCTTCTGCGGAAGCTGAAGAGTCCGCGCCTGTCGCCGCTTCTGATGATACCGCAGGTGACACCGCAGCCGTTGACATCAAGCGTGCATCGAAGCGTTCAGCCGCCTGATTCGGCTTGCACTGCCAGTAATTTGTACCATGCTTTGAATGGGCTAAATGCACAGGAGAACAGCATGAAAATAGCAGGAGTGTTATTCAGTACGGCATTACTGGCAGCGAGCTTCGTGAGTTCTGCTGCTGATGACAAAACCGTCACCATCGATAATGAAAAAACGGTGAAATTTCCTGTTTGTGAAGGAATGAATGCTGACGGTATCGCGGCCAGCGTTAAACGTGACTATCTGCAAAACCGGATTGTGCGCTGGGCTGATGATCAGAAAAAACTGGGTCAGGCTGACCCCGTTGCCTGGATTAGCCCGAAGGACATTCAGGGCAAAGACGATAAATGGCGCGTACCGCTGACGGTGCGTGGTAAAAGCACCGATATCCATTATCTGGTTCAGGTTGATTGCAAAGCGGGCAAAGCTGAGTATCAGCATCAATAAGCGGTTAGAATTTTCTCATCTTTTGCTGTTTTAGACATTTCCTGACACCCCCTCGCTTACGCTGAACCTTTCTGGCATCGCTTAAGCGGGGGACATCATGTCAAACTGGTTGAATCAACTCCAATCTCTTCTGGGCCAAAAAGGCTCGTCTGAACACTCATCTTCCGAACAGGGGCTGGGCAAGCTGCTTGTGCCCGGTGCGCTGGGTGGCCTTGCAGGGTTGCTGGTCGCAAGTAAATCATCGCGTAAGCTACTGACCAAATATGGCACCGGTGCATTATTAGTCGGCGGTGGGGCAGTGGCCGGCTCCGTCCTTTGGAACAAATATAAAGACAAAGTGCGTACGGCGCATCAAGGCGAACCTCAGTTCGGTCAAACGAGCTCACCGCTGGATGTTCGTACTGAACGACTGATTCTGGCTCTGGTGTTTGCCGCCAAAAGTGATGGACACATAGATGATAAAGAACGTGCCGCCATTGAACATCAGCTTAAAGAAGCGGGTGTCGAAGAGCAGGGCAGAGCACTGGTAGCGAAGGCGATTGAGCAGCCGCTTGATCCGCAGCGTCTGGCACGAGACATTAAAAATGAAGAAGAGGCGCTGGAAGTTTACTTCCTGAGCTGCGCGGCGATTGATATCGACCATTTTATGGAGCGTAGCTATCTCAGCGCCCTGGGTGATGCGTTGAAGATCCCTCAGGATGTCCGGGAAGGTATCGAGGCCGATCTCCAGCAGCAAAAAAGAGCGCTCCCTCAGTAGCCCTGATATTACGTTTCGCTTGCATCGGCGGCAGGTTTTGCCAACCTTATAGTGTGTAGAATAAATAAGATAAGAGTTATGCTGCCGAAAGCTAAGCAAGTTCCCCATACCATGACCTTACATGGTGATACCCGTCTGGATAATTACTACTGGCTGCGGGACGATACGCGCTCTCAGCCAGAAGTGCTGGACTATCTCCAACAGGAAAATGAGTACGGACGCCAGATCATGGCCTCTCAGCAGGCGTTGCAGGACACGCTGCTTGCTGAAATCATCTCCCGTATTCCTCCCCGTGAGGTCTCTGCGCCTTACGTTAAAAACGGATATCGCTATCGGCATGTGTATGAGCCAGGGTGTGAATACGCTATCTATCAACGCCAGTCGGTTTTATCGGCGGAGTGGGATGAATGGCAGGTCATGCTTGATGGCAACAAGCGCGCCGCCCATAGTGAGTTTTATACGCTCGGTGGATTCTCGGTTACACCTGACAATAAAATCATGGCGCTCGCAGAAGACTATCTGTCACGGCGACAATATGGTCTGCGGTTTCGTAATCTGGAGACCGGGAACTGGTATCCGGAGATGCTCGACAACGTCGCCCCGGAGTTTGTTTGGGTCAACGATTCAGAAACGCTTTATTACGTGCGCAAGCACGCCACGACCCTGCTGCCTTATCAGGTCTGGCGCCATACCGTGGGAACTCCCTCAACCGATGATGAGCTCATTTATGAAGAGAAGGATGACACATTCTATGTCGGGCTGAGTAAAACCACCTCCCAACACTACATTGTCATTCATCTTTCGAGCGCGACGACCAGTGAGGTGTTATTGCTGGACGCTGAGTTGCCCGATGCGCAACCGCTCTGTTTCCTGCCGCGGCGTAAGGATCATGAATACAGCCTCGACCATTTTCAGCATACGTTCTATTTGCGCTCAAACCGGGACGGGAAGAATTTTGGCCTTTACCGGACGAAAGTTCGCGATGAGCGTCGTTGGGAAGTGCTGATACCGGCGCGCGAAAACATCATGCTGGAAGGGTTTACCCTCTTTACGGACTGGTTAGTGGTGGAAGAGCGTCAGAGAGGCTTGACCAGCCTGCGACAGATCAATCGTAAAACGCGCGAAGTCACTGGTATCGCCTTTGACGATCCGGCTTATGTCACCTGGGTCGCTTATAATCCTGAACCGGAAACCTCACGTTTGCGCTATGGTTATTCGTCGATGACCACCCCCGATACCTTGTTTGAACTGGATATGGATACCGGTGAACGCCGGGTCCTTAAGCAATCTGACGTGCCCGGTTTCGATGCCAGTCAGTACCGAAGTGAGCATTTGTGGGTGCGTGCCCGTGATGGTGTTGAAGTCCCGGTATCCCTCGTCTACAACCAAAAATATTTCCGTAAAGGTGAGAACCCGATTCTGGTCTATGGGTATGGTTCATACGGGGCCAGTATGGATGCGGATTTTAGCAGTAGTCGATTGAGCCTGTTAGATCGCGGTTTTGTCTATGCGATTGCCCATATCCGCGGCGGCGGTGAACTGGGCCAGCAGTGGTATGAAGATGGCAAATTCCTCAACAAAAAAAATACCTTCCATGATTACATCGATGTTACTGATTCCCTTTTAGCTCAGGGCTACGGCTCGCCGCTGTTTTGCTACGGCATGGGCGGAAGTGCCGGAGGGCTGCTGCTTGGAGCTGTCATTAACGAGCGCCCTTCCTTGTTTCATGGTGTGGTGGCGCAGGTGCCTTTCGTCGACACCTTAACCACCATGCTTGATGAATCTATTCCCCTGACAACCGGGGAGTTTGAGGAGTGGGGGAATCCGCAGGACGAGACTTACTACCATTATATGAAGGGTTACAGCCCTTACGATAACGTTGGCGCGCACCCCTATCCGCACCTGCTGGTGACGACCGGGTTACATGATTCCCAGGTCCAGTACTGGGAGCCTGCAAAATGGGTAGCGAAGTTACGTGAACTCAAAACGGACAACAATTTGCTGCTGCTCTGTACCGATATGGATTCCGGCCACGGCGGGAAGTCGGGGAGATTCAAGTCGTATGAAGGGGTAGCGATGGAGTATGCGTTTCTGATCGCGCTGGCGCAGGGAACCCTGAAGGGTTCCCCGTAAGCTAGTGTTCGCCCAGGTAATGTTTAAGCGTCAGCCTCAGTTCCGGACTCATTCTGTCGAGATTATTAAACAACCAGCGCAAGTATCCGGGGTCGCGCTCAGCGACTTCGGATACGGCTTTACCGCGGTATTTTCCAAAGGAAAAGGTAGTGACCAGTGCAGGGCGACCGGTTACCGTAGCCATCTGATCCGGCGTCCACCCTGAGGTATTCATAATATCAATCAGCAACGCGGCGGTGATGTAACAGTCATACAGCGCCCGGTGATGATGTAGACCTGCTGGTGTCTGCACATTCAGTTTGCGGGACTTATAGAGCGCCATATTGCTGTACTTGATGCCGGGCCACAATCGGCGGGCGAGCTTCATGGTACAAATCCACTCCCCAGGC
>DFPL01000249.1 GCA_002377245.1 Enterobacteriaceae bacterium UBA3516 | reverse complement strand
GGCGAAGATGGGCCATTTACTGAGCGAATAAGACGAAGCTGGCCGTGAGAAATTTCCCACGGCCAGTACGGTCTTAATGCAACATATTACGAATTACATAATGCAGGATACCGTCGTTCTGGAAGTAGGTCAGTTCCGTTGAGGTATCAATACGGCAACGGCAATCGACGACCTCCTGCGTGCCGTCTGCGCGCGTCAGCGTCACCGGAATGGTCGCGCCGGGTTTAAGCTGATTGAGGTTGGCAATGTCCAGCTTCTCCTCTCCGCTTAAACCTAAGGTTTTCCGCGTCACACCCTGTGGGAATTCCAGGGGGAGGATCCCCATCCCAATCAGATTCGAGCGGTGGATACGTTCAAACGACTCGGCGATAACCACCCGAACACCCAACAGGCGCGGCCCTTTCGCCGCCCAGTCACGACTGGAGCCCGACCCGTACTCTTTGCCAGCAATGACCGCGAGTGGCGTACCCTGCTGCTGGTAGCGCATGGCGGCATCATAAATCGACACCACATCGTCTCCCGGCAGCTGACGCGTCATGCCCCCTTCTACACCTGGCACCATCTCATTGCGGATACGGATGTTGGCGAAGGTTCCGCGCATCATCACTTCATGATTACCGCGACGTGAACCGTAGGAGTTGAAATCACCGCGTTCCACGCCATGGCTTTGCAGATAGCGACCGGCCGGACTGTCGGCTTTAATACTCCCCGCAGGCGAGATATGGTCAGTGGTGACAGAATCCCCGAGCATGGCGAGAATACGTGCACCATGAATATCCTCCACTGGCTTCGGCGTCGCCATCATGTCGTCAAAGAACGGCGAGAGACGAATGTAGGTAGAGTCATCCTGCCAACCGTAAGTGTCCGAACGGTCAACCTGAATAGATTTCCACTCCTCCGTTCCTTCGAATACTTCCGCGTATTCTTTGCGGAACATCTCGGTCGAAACCTGCTCAACCGCACGGGCGATATCCCGGCTTGAAGGCCAGATATCTTTCAGATACACAGGATCGCCTTTACGATCATGACCCAGTGGATCCGTCGCCAGATTGATGTTCATATTCCCGGCCAGGGCATACGCCACCACCAGCGGCGGTGAAGCAAGCCAGTTGGTTTTCACCAGAGGATGGATACGGCCTTCAAAATTACGGTTGCCGGAAAGCACTGCGCCGACGGTCAAATCGCCTTGTTTGATAGCCTGCTCTATAGGTTCAGGAAGCGGACCGGAGTTACCGATACAGGTCGTACAACCGTAGCCCACCAGGTTGAAGCCCAGCTCATCGAGATACGGTGTTAAACGTGCCTGCGCAAGATAATCCGATACGACTTTCGAGCCAGGCGCGAGGGACGCTTTCACCCAGGGCTGACGTTTAAGACCGGCTTTTACCGCATTTTTCGCCAGCAGGCCCGCAGCCATTAACACACTGGGGTTTGATGTGTTGGTACAGGAAGTAATGGCAGAAATAACGACTGCGCCATCAGGTAGCTGGTGTTTTTGGCCTTTATAGGTGTACTCAACGGGCTTGCGATCCTTTTGGGCAGTGTTAAGTTCAAGTTCTGAACTGGCAGCGAATGCGCGGGGGACGTCACCTAATGCGACACGGTCCTGGGGACGTTTTGGCCCGGCAAGACTCGCTTCTACATCATTCATGTTGAGTTCAAGGGTGCTGGTGAAGACCGGCTCATCGCCCGCATTACGCCACATGCCCTGCGCTTTCGCGTAGGCTTCAACTAACGCGACCTGCTCTTCGCTGCGCCCGCTAAGACGCATATACTCAAGCGTGACGCCGTCGATGGGGAAAAATCCACAGGTTGCCCCGTATTCCGGCGCCATGTTGGCAATGGTGGCCCTGTCGGCAAGCGGCAGCGAATCCAGCCCGTCGCCATAGAACTCAACAAATTTGCCCACCACCCCATGCTTACGCAGCATCTGCGTGACGGTTAAAACCAGGTCGGTTGCAGTGATCCCTTCCTGTAATTTCCCGCTCAACTTGAAACCGACGACATCCGGGATGAGCATCGATACCGGTTGACCCAACATTGCGGCTTCCGCTTCGATCCCCCCTACCCCCCAGCCCAGTACACCCAGGCCGTTAATCATGGTGGTGTGCGAGTCCGTGCCGACCAACGTGTCCGGATAGGCTACCCACTCTTTATCCTGCAGTTCGCTCCACACCGCTTTGCCCAGGTACTCCAGATTCACCTGGTGACAAATGCCGGTGCCAGGTGGAACCACGCTAAAACGACTGAACGCTTGCTGACCCCATTTCAGGAAAAGGTAGCGCTCATGATTACGTTCCATCTCCAGACGCACGTTTTCTTCAAACGCGTCGTCATCGCCAAAGTGATCGACGGTAACGGAGTGGTCAATGACCAGGTCGACAGGAGAGAGAGGATTGACTTTAGCGGTGTCACCCCCGAGGCGTTTTACCGCCTCACGCATGGCGGCAAGGTCGACTACGGCCGGAACACCGGTAAAGTCTTGCATCAACACTCGCGCAGGACGGTAGGCAATTTCCCGGTCCGCATGGGCGGATTTCAGCCAACCGGCCAATGCCCGGATGTCCTCTTCGGTCACTGACTCTTCATCCTGCCAGCGCAGGAGGTTTTCCAGTAAAACTTTAAGTGACTTGGGTAGACGCGCAATATCCCCAAGTTCCTTTGCGGCCAGTGGCAAGCTGTAGTAGTGATACGTTTTATTCTCTGCCTGCAACGTGTCCTTACTGGCTTCGCGTAGGGTAAACGACATAAGCTCCTCCTTAATTTCAGGGATTGCGAAACCCTGATTGTTATCAGGGTCTGTATTAAAGATAACACAAACATGTCGTAACGTTTTGATAACAACCCGAATCGCTAAAAGAGGCAAAACCGCGTGAGGGTGGCACGAAGGCGGAAGACAGAAACAAAAAACCCCGCCGCAGCGAGGTTTTCAAATTTAGCGTAACAGGACCCAGATAAGTTGCCCCCAGAGCAACACGGAGACAGAAAAGACACTCATCCACGACCAGTATTTGACAGAGCAGCGATTATTCATCATTTCACACCAAAAAAGTATTCATCATCGCCGCGTAATAACGCAGCTCATTATTTGCTGTGGTGTATTTATTTAACAGTACATAAGTACAGAGCTGAATAACCCGAGCGTTTCTCCTGGTTATTCTCATAATGATTTATTGTTTCGATGCGTCGTCTTCTGCGAAGCTATCAATAAACGCTTTCTGCTGCGGCGTAAGTTTCCAGGACGCCGGAACCGGGCTTTCTGATTGTGGTTTTGCGTTTTGCGGTTTGTCATGTCGCTGACACAGTGGCTTAACGGAGCCTGTCTGAGCTGTTACCGCCATTTTAACCCCAGAATTTCCAGATTACGAAAGCCACCACAACCCAGAAAAGGGCTGAGCCCAGAAACACCGCCAGCCAGGCCTTACGCTTTAATGCCGGATCCCTTTGCGGTTCTTCACTTCCTGATGGCATTGCTAACCTCGTACAATCGACATCACTTATCATTTCGGCACCAACAATAGGTACAATTAATCATGAGATGAGACAAATCCTAAAGAAACTTTAGCCGAAAAGCCAGTGAATTTACGTACTCTTTTTAACGAAAAATTTAATCTTTTGACCTGAAATAAATTATTGAAGTATGAAATTTGCGAAGCGACATTTTAGTTTCTATGTTTGTCGCAAATTTTAGGTTGATTATGCATTTTGCAGAGGAGTCAATCGCGGGAAAGTATGAATGGGAATAAGTGAATGATAATGATAATTGTACTTAAGGAAGGGTAATGGGTATCTGTTCCAGAGGACAGATACCCCAAAAGCGATTATTTCTCGGGAAGCTTAATATCTTTGAACATCGCTTCAATATCTTCATTCGAGCGCAGGGCCACCGCAGCATCAACCACATCGCGGGTTAAGTGAGGCGCAAAGCGCTGAATGAAATCATACATATAACTGCGCAGGAACGTGCTGCGACGAAAACCGATCTTGGTTGTGCTGTGGCTGAAAACACCCTGCGCGTCGAGTTTAACCAGGTCAGGATCTGAGACAGGGTCAACCGCCATGCTCGCTATCACCCCAACGCCCAGACCCAGACGTACGTAGGTTTTGATGACGTCGGCATCGGTCGCGGTAAAGACGATGCGTGGCGAAAGGCCGGCGCGGTTAAAGGCGGTATCGAGTTCTGAACGGCCGGTGAAGCCAAAGGTGTAGGTCACCAGCGGGTACTGGGCTAACTCTTCAATCGATACTGACTGCTTTGATGCCAGCGGATGATCCGGGGTGACGACTATCGAGCGGTTCCAGTGATAGCATGGCAGCATCACCAGATCGTCATACAGATGCAGGGCTTCAGTGGCAATCGCGAAATCGGCATTTCCCTTGGAAACGGCCTCGGCAATTTGCGTCGGCGAGCCCTGATGCATATGCAAAGAGACGCGCGGGTAACGCTCAATAAAACCTTTGATCACATTAGGCAGTGCATAACGCGCCTGGGTGTGGGTGGTGGCAACGTAGAGGGAGCCTTTATCCGGCCAGGTATGCTCACCAGCAACGGATTTAATGGCATCAACTTTAGACAACACTTCGCGGGCGATACGAATAATTTCCTGCCCGGCAGGGGTAACTTGCGTCAAATGCTTGCCGCTGCGAGCGAAGATCTGAATACCCAGCTCGTCCTCCAGCATGCGCACTTGTTTACTGATGCCCGGCTGCGAGGTGTAGAGGCCCTCGGCGGTGGAGGAAACATTGAGGTTGTGATTGACCACCTCAACAATATAACGGAGTTGCTGTAGTTTCATGAAAGACCATCCGAATTCGCGCAAACAGACAATCGCTTAAGACGATTTCATAATAAAAAGTGGTTTTACTATAACCACTATAACATTTATATCTTCTATGTATAGATTTGAATAAAAAATAATAACACCGAAATAAAAAAGGGCCGGCAAGCCGACCCTTTATTTAACCTGTTAATTTCAGGCGTTATTTTTTTGCTTCAGTCCATTTGCCATCAATAAAGAAGGCCGACCAGCCCGTCGCTTTGCCCTCTTTTTCCGAAGCAACATATTGCTGCTTGGTTTTACGGCTAAAGCGGACAGTGGTTTTATTGCCGTCTGCATCCTGCTGTGGCGCATCGGCCAGATAGCGCAGCTTTTCTGGCAAACGATCGCGGAAGCGATATAACTCTTCCACCAGTGGCGCACGCGTTTCACGCGATTTCGGGAAGGTATTCGCCGCCAGGAAAACCCCTGCAGCACCGTCACGCAAGACGAAATACGCATCCGATTTCTCGCATGGCAGTTCCGGCAACGGTACCGGGTCTTCTTTCGGCGGAGCCACTTCCCCATTACGCAGAATCTTGCGTGTGTTCTTGCAGTCGTCGTTGGTACAAGCCATGTACTTACCAAAACGCCCCATTCTCAGGTGCATCTCAGAGCCACATTTCTCACATTCAACGATAGGGCCATCGTACCCTTTGATGCGGAACTCACCCTCTTCGATTTCATAGCCATCACAGGTCGGGTTATTACCGCAGACGTGCAGTTTACGCTTAGGATCGATGAGATAGCTGTCCATCGCCGTGCCACATTTGCCACAACGGCGTTTTGCACGCAGGGCGTTGGTTTCGGCATCGTCACCTTCAAGGACGTTCAGCACTTCATTTTCCGGCACCAGATTGATGGTGGTTTTGCAGCGCTCTTTCGGCGACAGTGCATAACCCGAGCAACCCAGGAATACGCCAGTGCTGGCAGTTCGAATACCCATCTTGCGACCACAGGTCGGGCAATCGATGCTGGTCAGCACCATCTGATTCGGACGCATACCGCCTTCTTCCGGATCTTTTTCCGCCTGGTCGAGCTGGCGGGAAAAATCACCAAAGAAGCTATCGAGCACCTTTTTCCATTCCGCTTCATGGTTGGCCACCTGGTCGAGGCGATCTTCCATCTGGGCGGTAAAGTCGTAGTTCATCAACTCGCGGAAATTGTCTTCCAAACGGTCGGTGACGATTTCACCCATTTTTTCCGCATAGAAACGACGGTTTTCAACGCGCACATAACCGCGGTCCTGAATGGTCGAGATAATAGACGCGTAGGTAGACGGCCGCCCGATTCCACGTTTTTCCAGCTCTTTAACCAGTGACGCTTCGCTAAAACGCGCAGGCGGTTTGGTAAAGTGCTGAGCCGGGGTGAGCTCGATGAGCGAAAGCACGTCTCCGGTATTGACCGCCGGTAACGTACGATCTTCATCGCCTTTACGCAGCGCTGGCATGACTTTGGTCCAGCCGTCGAAGCGCAAAATACGGCCACGCGCTTTCAGACGATAGTCGCCAGCACCCACCGTAATCGTCGTGGAGTCATACTGTGCCGGGGTCATCTGGCAGGCAACAAACTGACGCCAGATAAGCTGGTACAGTTTCTGCGCATCCGTTTCCATATCTTTCAGCGTGTCAGCTTCAACAGCCACGTCGGAAGGACGAATCGCTTCGTGCGCTTCCTGAGAGTTCTCTTTGCTGGCGTACTGGTTGGCCTTCTCCGGCAGATATTTTTTACCGAATTTGTCGCCGATGTACTCGCGCACCATGCTGACTGCGTCCTGACTCAGGTTGGTAGAGTCGGTACGCATGTAGGTGATGTAACCCGCTTCGTACAGTCGCTGAGCCATCATCATGGTTTTCTTCACGCCGAAGCCAAGACGGGTACTTGCCGCCTGCTGCAGTGTGGACGTAATGAAAGGCGCACCGGGTTTGCTGCTGGTTGGCTTATCTTCACGATCCACAACCGTGAAACGCGCTTTTTCCAGCAGGCTGACCGCCGCCATGGTCTGCTCGCGATTAACCGGACGGAAGGGTTTATCCCCTTCGTGCGTCACCGCAAGCGGCAGCGTATCGCCACCCGGCGTGGTAGCACTGGCATCGACTTCCCAGTACTCTTCCGGT
>DFPL01000248.1 GCA_002377245.1 Enterobacteriaceae bacterium UBA3516 | reverse complement strand
GAGGATAGGCTTTCAGTAAGGTTGCCAGCGCTTTGATTTCGGCAAATACAGGCAGGGTTTCGCAGGCCAGCAAATCTGCGCCGGCGTCGAGCAGCGCCTCAATGCGCGGACGATGAAACGCCATAAACTCATCCTCACTGCGCACATAATCCCCACGATATTCAGAGCCATCAGCCAGGTAAGCACCATAAGGCCCCACAGACCCTGCCACCAGCAGCGTGCCTGCCGCCGGGTTTTCAGCCAGATACGCTTCCCGCGCCTTTCGGGCCAGCTCTACGCTTTTCCCTATCAGCGCGAGCGACTGCGCCTCATCAAGCCCACGAGCGGCAAAACCGGCGGGGGTTGCCTGGTAGCTGGCCGTGATCGCCACCTGTGCGCCGGCGCGAAAATAGTCGAGATGCACTTCGCGGATAAGCGCCGGGTTTTCCATCAATACTTTGGCTGACCACAGACTGTCAGCGAGATTGCATCCGCGCGCTTCCAGCTCCGTNNAGCGGATTATTCTGCGACATGTTCAGGCTCCTGCGTTTTCACTTTACGGGTTAAGTAGAAGGCACCATAACACAGTGCGACAAACGGCAGCCCGCACCATAGGGCAATTCTCTGGCTCGGATCAAAAGCCAGCCCGACGCAGGCGACCAGACAGAGCACAAAACCCAGCACCGGTACCAGCGGATACCAGGGGGCGCGGTAGTGTAAATCGCTGAGCGGTTTCCCTGCCTGCAGATGGCGACGACGGAAAACAAAATGCGAGGCGCAGATGCTTATCCACACCGCTACCACCGCAAAGCCGGAAATCGCCGACAGGGCGACAAATACCGTGTCCGGTGCCACCACGCTTGAGAAGAGAGCCAGCACGCCGCCGAGCATCGAGACCGACAGCGCCGTTAATGGCACCCCATTTTTGGTGACACGGGCAAAGCAGCGCGGCAGCGTGTTTTCATTCGACAGTGACCACAGCATGCGCCCGGATGCATACAAGCCGGAGTTCGCCGCCGAGAGGATGGCCGTCAGAATCACGAAGTTAAAAATATCGGCGGCATACGGAATACCGACTTTTTCAAACACCAGCACAAACGGGCTTTTCTCCACCCCGGCCTGCTGCATGGGGATCAGGGCGGCCAGCACAAAAACGGTGCCGATGAAGAAGATGATCAACCGCGCAATGGTGGTACGAATGGCGACCGGGATCACCTTATGCGGCTGTTCAGTTTCCCCTGCGGCTATGCCAATCAGCTCGGTACCCGAAAAGGCAAAATTCACCGCGACCATGGTCATCAGAATCGGCAGCCCCCCATGCGGGAACCAGCCTTCCGCAGTGATGTTGGTCAGGCCCGGCGCGGGAGACCCATCCTGCATCGGAATGAAGCCAAAAATGGCGGCACCGCCGAGGATGATAAAGGCGATGATCGTGATGACTTTCACCAGCGAGAACCAGAACTCACCCTCTGCAAAAAAGCGGGTCGAGATAACGTTAAGGGCGAAAATGACGGCGCAAAACACCACGCACCATATCCAGACAGGAACCTCAGGGAACCAGTACTGCATACAGAATCCGGCAGCGGTAAAGCTGGAGCCGAGCGCAACGGTCCACGTCAGCCAGTAAAGCCATGCCACGGTATACCCTGTTGCGGGCCCCAGATAGCGGGTGGCATAGACGTGAAATGCACCGGTCTCGGGCATTGCCACTGAGAGTTCGCCGAGGCACTGCATCACCAGCCAGACCACTACCGCGCCAATCAAATACGCCAGCAGGGTACCCGCTGCTCCGGTGGTTGATATGATATAGCCCGTGTTAAAAAAGAGACCTGTCCCGATCACACCACCGAGCGAGAGCATAATCAGGTGGCGTGTTTTCATGGTGCGCTGAAGCTGGCCGGATTGTTGTTGTGTTTGCATATTACCTTCTAAACGTATGGACATCTAAACATCCAAAGAAGGTGTGTTATACCGTGATTATTAACAAATTGCCAGTCAGCTGCGGGGTGGCATGGGGAATGACAGGCATAAAAAAAGCCACCGGCAGGGCCAGCGGCTTCTCTATTTCGTCCCAAATAAATCTGGCGTTGTGCCAGTTTATTCAGAAATTACCGACAATATTCAGCCAGTTTAAGCGCGGGACGAATCATTGGGGCGTGAAAATTCACATTTTCGATCATGTTGCTTTTGCAAAAAATACATTTTGCGCCATGGGGATTGCGCTCGTTCACATCATAAGGTGAACTGCGGAATTGCGAACCATGGCAGGTAGGGCAACGAAGATGTAGACTCATACTCAATCCTCCTTAACGTACTACCACATTCACAGCTGACGGGCCTTTCGGACCATTTTCAACTGAGAATTCCACTTCCTGATTTTCGTTTAACGTACGGAAATCGTCACTTTGAATCGCGGAAAAATGTACAAAGACATCTTTACCGCCATCTTTTGGGGAAATAAACCCAAACCCTTTCTCAGGGTTGAACCATTTAACTATACCAGTCATTTTAGAAGTCATACTTTTTTTACCTAATAATTCATTTGAGCCCTTGGGCCATACAGGGTCCGAATACAGATTAATCAGAGCTTACAATCGGGACTCAAAAGAAAAGGGTAACGTGACACTTCAAAATGAGGGGATGTACTGAGATGCTTTAGATAGGTCTGCGTATCAAACCGACAGCCATTAAGACACGCCACAAAAAAGAAAGCAAGCACTATCTCACGCATTCTGTTTTTTTTAATTTGCTGTCCTGCCTGCGCGATAGCTACCAAATTTCAGGAGTGAGAAATCGCCCCTTTAGGATTATTCCCCATATTCACCCCTGGCAAAAAAACCAACAATTTTAACCGATTACATAATGAAGAAATATTACGTAACTTTATCGCCAAAATATCAGGCAAAACTGACATAAATATGTGAAAAAGGATGACGGAAAATGACTAAAATCTCTCTGGCGGTATTACTCGCAGCCGGGCTGGCAAGCGGCGCGGTAATGGCAGATGAACACACTGTTTCTGTTGGCTATGCACAAAGCAAGGTACAGGATTTTAAAAATATCCGTGGTGTCAATCTTCAATACCGTTATGAGTTTGATTCGCCAGTAAGTTTCCTCGGTTCCTTCACCTATATGAAAGGCGATGAAGATCAGAACTATTACGTTGCCAATGACTCCATTCAAAACCACGTTGAAGCGAAATACTATTCTCTGATGGCGGGTCCAGCGTATCGCTTTAACGAATACGTGTCACTTTATGCGTTGGGCGGTGTTGCACGCACCAAAGCAGAAGGCCACTCCACCTGGAATAACTACGGCGACGGGTATGTCGCACGCAGTAGCATTTCTGAAAAATCCACCTCATTTGCCTATGGCGCGGGTGTCATCATCAACCCGACGGAAAACTTCTCCATTAACGCTGGCTATGAAGGGACTACCGCCGATCTTAACGGAGATGTCTCCATTAATGGCTTTAACGTCGGCGTGGGTTATCGCTTCTGATAAACCCGCTGTGTACCAGGCTATTACAGCCTGGTACACAGGTTGATTACGCCAGCAAATCAGCCTGAGCGGCAAAAATCTCATCAAATATTGCCACCGCCTGTTCGAGTTTATTCAGCGCCTCACGCAGCGGCGCAAAAACCTCATGATCATGCGGAAAGGCGCCGTTTTCCTGCCAACAGGCCGCAATCAGGGTCGGGTCCAGCGCCAGAGGCAAAAAGAAGGTGCCTTGTGTAATATCTCTGAAACCGAGCTGGTCAAGTTTTTCCACGCGTTCAGCGGTCAGATGCTGCGACAGATAAAGATTACGCTTTTTTACTCCGCCAAAGTATTTATCGCTAAGAATAAACTTAAAGCCAAATTCCCCCTCTTCCGTGCCGCAACCTAATAATAAAGCGAGTTGGTAATCATAGCCTTCTCGGGCCGTTGAGTGGCACTCAAACCAATACTTATACGTCCTCGGTTCCACCAGCCAGCTTTTTGGGGCGAGCCAGCACGCTTCTTTATTTTCATAGTCAGCATCTTCATCCCAATCTAATGAATTTGCCAGCCGACTGACGCAAAGATCAAACCCCTTCCAGAAAGCAGGCTCTATTTGTTGCTCAAAAACGACGGTTGCCTGATTGAAAAGCGCAAACTGCGTCAGTAATAGCGTACCTGCCTGACGTTCTTCTTCATTTAAAAAAGCCATGATTCTTCCTTAATTAAAATTGACGCATACGTTCGAGAAAACACAATACGGACCAGGCCGCCATCTGTCGTGAAGGTGAAGTATCCGCGCACGTTTGCAAATTTCGCAGGATGTCATCAAGTGCTGAACCTATGACACCCGCCAACTGACGCCAGGAAATACAAGGTACATCGTGACGAGTAAACACATCACCCCGTGTCAACGGGTCACGGCCCTGGGGGGTTAAAAACACCACTGCTTTCTCGCGCCCTGCTGCACGGACTTTCGCTTCCTCGCAGTAGCGCGCAAGTTGATTCTCCTGCTCGGCGGCATCAATTTTCACTTCAATCAGCAAAAAGAACTTCTGCGCATCGATGGCAATATCCACACGGTTGGTCTCATCACCCGTTGGATGGGTCTCCACCTCTACCCGACAATATTTTCCCGCCGACAGGGGAAAAGGGAGATCACGCCAGCGACTTATGTAGTGCAACAAGGCAACCAGTGGGCGACTACCGAACCCGTGACTTCCTGCCGGATCGAGTAACCAGGCAAGAACGGCTGAGTTACGCACTTCATTCCGCCGCAGGCCGGCAATCTCCCACGGATCGAAATAGAGTGAAGGGTGTGCAACTGCCGTCAACGGTTGCGACATCCCCTCCAGGAAAGAGAGCAACGACTCGGTTTGTAGATCGATACGGGCTACGAGGTATTTAATCTCCCGAATACCCAGCGTTGACCACTGGTTAAAAAAACCCTCCAGTGCCAGCAGAGACATATCCTGTTGTTTCATAATACGTTCCGGCAAAATATTTATCAGCGACCATTCATACGCGTCGGCAACTATTTTGTAAAACACAATTCCCTCTTCCTCTGGGTCAATTGAGTGATATATTTTCACGCCATAAACCCAAGGAGACGTTATGTCGGAATTTGATTCAATCGCGCAAGAATTGCTGGTGCAGGCCGAAGCAGAAGACAAGCGGCAACGGGAACAGGACAAGGAGTTGCTGGACCGGGTTCTTGAAATTTACGGACAAAAATACGTCGCCGAAAAGTTGCGCCTGCTGGGTCAGAACGACTGGAGTCGGGAAAGGCTAAATCGTCGGGTGAATGGCAAAAGCGCCGCGTCACCGTTAACCAGCGCCGAAGTGGCGCTGCTGCACAAAATGCTCCCCTCCCCTCCGGCACACCATCCGCATTATCAGTTCCGCTTTATCGATCTCTTTGCTGGCATCGGTGGCATTCGTCATGGCTTTGAGGCCATTGGCGGCCAGTGCGTATTCACCAGCGAGTGGAATAAAAATGCGGTCCGCACCTACAAAGCCAACTGGTATAACGACGAAAGCCATCATCGTTTTAATCAGGATATTCGCGAAGTCACCCTGAGCGGCAACCCCCAGATCGCTGATGCTGAGGCCTATGCGCATATTGATGAACAGATCCCGGATCATGATGTCCTGCTGGCGGGCTTTCCCTGTCAGCCATTCAGTCTGGCAGGGGTGAGCAAAAAGAATGCGCTTGGCCGCGCGCATGGGTTTGAATGTGAAGCGCAGGGCACACTGTTCTTCGACGTCGCCCGCATCATTAAAGCCAAACGCCCTGCCATTTTTGTCCTCGAAAACGTGAAGAACCTGAAAAGTCACGATCAGGGCAAAACCTTTACGGTTATCATGAACACTCTGGATGAGCTGGGTTATGACGTCGCGGATGCGGATGCCACGGGCAAAAACGATCCAAAAATCGTCGACGGTAAACACTTCCTGCCCCAGCATCGTGAGCGTATTGTGCTGGTGGGTTTTCGCCGCGATCTCAATCTGCGCCAGAACTTTTCTCTGCGCGATATCAGCCGTCATTTCCCGCAGCAGCGTCCGGCCCTGGGGGATTTGCTCGAACCGAGCGTGGATGAAAAATACATCCTGTCGCCCAAGCTATGGGATTACCTTTACCACTATGCCAAAAAGCATGCAGCGAAAGGCAACGGCTTTGGCTTTGGTCTGGTGGATCCAACCCGCGCTGACAGCGTGGCGCGTACCCTCTCTGCCCGCTATCACAAAGATGGCTCGGAGATTCTGGTCGATCGCGGCTGGGATAAAGCCCTCGGCGAAGCGGATTTTGCCAACGAGGCCAATCAACGTCAGCGTCCACGCAGGCTGACGCCACGGGAGTGCGCGCGTCTGATGGGCTTTGAGAAGGTCGGCGAAAAGCCGTTCCGTATTCCGGTATCGGATACTCAGGCCTATCGCCAGTTTGGTAACTCGGTTGTGGTACCGGTGTTTGCCGCCGTCGCGAAGTTACTTGAACCCTATATCGCCAGGGCGGTGGACCTCACTCGGGCAAAACCCAGTCGTTAATATGCTCCAGTAAATGTGCCCGGTAACGGGCAATTTTGGGCAGCGGCCTGGGATGCGGACGCGAGAGCAAATAAATGGGGCGTGGGTGTGGCGTAAAGGCAGTGAGCACGTTGACCAGTTTGCCGCTGGTCAGCGCATCCTGAACAAGTATCTCCGGCTGCAATAGCAGCCCCGCCCCTTCAAGCGCGGCCATACGCAGCCCCAACCCATCGTTACAGCGTAGAACCGGATCGTGCCGCCAGGTCGCGTCGCCATTCATATCCGGTAATTTCCATTCATTTTGGCGGTTCCACACCATGTGCGACAGACAGCGGTGATGCTGTAAATCGCGCGGGCTTTCAGGCACACCAAAACGGGCCAGATAGTCGGGTGAAGCGCAGATGACCATCCGGTAGAGACAGAGCGGTTTAGCCACCAGTGAATCGTCGTAAGCCCCGCCGATACGAATCGCCACATCAAACCCTTCTTCGACCAGATCGACCCGTCGGTTACTCAAATCCAGTTCGACGTTGACATGAGGGTGGGCGTTCAAAAATGCCGCCGTCAGCGGGGCGATGACACAGGAACCAAACGTCGTTGATGCGCTGACCCGCAGCGTTCCGGCGGGGGTATCACGCAGTCGCTCGATCGCCGTATCCGCCAGATGGACCTGCTCCAGCACACGGCGCGCCTCTTCATAATAGACACGCCCGGCATCGGTCAGGCTCTGCCGCCGGGTATTGCGCTCCACCAGCCGCGCGCCCAGCTGAGTCTCCAGCGCGCTGATGTATTTTCCCACCATCACCGCCGACATCTCCAGCCCGTTTGCCGCCTGAGTGAAACTGCCTTCCTCGGCAACGGCAATAAACACTTGCATACTGCGCAGCTTATCCATATTCCTAACCCACACTTAGCAATCAACTAACACTCGACTCATTTATCTTATCAATCATTAGCGAAAGAATGGCTGCTCTGCAAATAACAGGAGCACAACATGAAAATTCTGCTGATAGGGGCAAGCGGCACCGTTGGCCGTGCAGTGGTGGATGAACTCAACCAGGAGGGCCACCATGAGATTATTCGCGCCGGGCGAACGAGCGGCGATGTGCAGGTCGATCTGACCTCGGAGGAGAGCGTAACGGCGCTCTTTGCAAAAACAGGAAATGTTGATGCTAGTGTCGCCACGACCGGCAACCTCTTTTTTGGGCCGCTCACGGAGATGACGACGCAGAACTTTTCCGTCGGCTTGCAGGATAAGCTGCTGGGTCAGGTACGACTGGCGCTGATCGGCCAGCATGCGCTGAATGCGGGTGGGTCAATTACGCTGACCAGCGGCATCGTCGGTCAGGAACCCATTGCCCAGGGGGTCAATGCCACGACGGTCAATGCCGCGCTGGAAGGGTTTGTGAAAGCGGCAGCCTGCGAGCTGGCCAAGGGGCAACGCATCAATATTGTCAGCCCAACGCTGCTTGCCGAATCAAAAGCAGCCTATGGCCCTTTCTTTCCTGGCTTTGAAAGTGTGCCAGCAGCAAGGGTTGCGCTGGCCTATCGCCGCAGTATTGAAGGCGTGCAGACAGGCCGGGTTTATACGGTGGGCTATTGATGCGATCGGGCTTCAGGTAAGCGGGTCAGGTTATGCGTCTGTTTGTAGACTATCGACAAACGTTTGCCACTGCGCCTTCAGCGCGCCCATAT
>DFPL01000095.1:22197-30458 GCA_002377245.1 Enterobacteriaceae bacterium UBA3516 | reverse complement strand
ACAACCCGGAATTCACCATGCTGGAGTGGTACAGACCGCACTACGACATGTACCGACTGATGAATGAAGTAGACGATCTTTTACAGCAGGTGCTGGAGTGCCCGGCTGCCGAGTCACTTTCTTATCAGCAGGCTTTCCAGCGTCATCTGGATATTGACCCGCTTTCTGCTGACAAAACCGCGTTACGCGGCGTAGCGGCAAAGCTCGATCTAAGCAATATTGCCGATACCGAAGAAGACCGTGACACCTTGCTGCAATTACTCTTCACCATGGGCGTTGAGCCGCATATTGGTAAAGACCGTCCGGCATTTGTCTACCACTTCCCGGCAAGCCAGGCCGCGCTGGCGCAGATCAGTACCGAAGATCACCGCGTGGCAGAGCGTTTTGAGGTTTACTTCAAAGGTATTGAGCTGGCGAATGGGTTCCATGAACTGACGGATGCCCGTGAGCAGCAGCAACGTTTTGATCAGGATAACCGTAAACGTGCGGCCCGTGGTTTACCGCAGCAGCCGGTAGACACCAACCTGCTGGATGCACTGAAGGCCGGCATGCCAGATTGCTCCGGCGTGGCGCTGGGCGTGGACCGCCTGGTAATGCTGGCGCTGGGCGCAGAAAGCCTGGCAGACGTGATGGCGTTTACCGTCGACCGGGCTTGATGTAATACGCGCTTATATGACCGGAAAAATATCCATACCATTTATAGATTAGTTGCAAATTATAAATGGTATGGGAAATTAGGCCTTCTGTATTTTTATCTTTGCCGTAGCTGTCACGCTTTAAATTATCGTGAATGGTATTTTGGCCATCCTGTTTAAAGAAGCGAGACGACAATGAAAGACTTACTTTTTTGCGAAATCGATCAATTTGGCTTTCCCCACTGGGATGGTTTTGATGCTTTCCGTTGGTACATTCTTCCAACCAGTTGGGATTATCTGACCGGTGATGCATATTTATGGATTTATAAAAGCGCATGGTTTATATACCATAGAGATGTAATCAAGCAATATGCTTTTGAAGCTCAAATCCCAGTCCTCCTTCTTGCTGGCGTTGCTGTATCAGAAGTTGGAGGGATGCCTGAAAGGTTTAAAGGATTAGGTGTTCTGCAAGGTAAGCAAGTTATAGATGAAGTATTAAATGAAAAGAATAAATACTCCAATACAACCTCAGTTGGCTCTATCGCCATTCAACTTGGCGTTGCTGCCCAGACTCTGGGTATCGCCCCTGAAAAACTGGATCATTTCCAGCAATTCCGTCTTGCGCAATGTTTGTTAGACAATAATTTCAATATCCGAGTTGTTGCTTTCCACTTACGCGACTTAATTTTGTATGACAACCCTGGTATCAATACAGCTACCCTTACAGATGAACAAATCATACTTGCTGGCTCTCGTTATAATCGTGGGATAAAAAGAAGTGCAGAAGATATAATCAACTCTATCCATGAACCCATAGGGTCGCCATCTCGCGAATACAGTGAATATGGACGTCAGATTATCAAAAAGAAAGAAACTATAATGAAGATGCTGGAGAATCAGTAATGACATGGAAAGTGTTCACCCTGGGGTTTTTATGGTGTATGGCTTCCCTGTTTTGGATTGTAATCTGCTCTGTTCAGGATAAAGAATGGTGGATAGGCGCCGGGGAAGTTCATAACATTTGCGATCTTATGAGAACTATTGTGAATGATGATATTCGTGATGTTGGGATCGTTTTTTCATTACCTGTTTTTTTTCCGGCAATTTATGCCATTTTCATTAAAAGAAAACGGTATTGGTTTATTTATTTGGTGACTTTTCTTATTAGTGGATACTGGCTATGGCAATTTTTCATCCGCTACCAGCTTTGTCTGTGGTAAAAGCATTGTGAAAAATACCGGCCAGATGATGACCGGTATCTGTGTTTTACAAACTTCCTGCCGGACGCTTATTGTTACCTGCCGACGTTAAGGTGCGCGCCGTTTTACGCCCATCCAGACTTTCCAGACGCATCTGGAAGGGTGGGAATGGCAGCTCGATCCCGTGCTCACGGAAGCCTGCCAGTATCAACTGGTGGATTTCGTGGCGCAGCGGCATACGATGGCCCATCTCTGCTGCATAAATTCGCAGTTCAAATAACTGAATACCCTGCTGGAGATCCACCAGGAACACTTCCGGCGGCGGGTTATCAATCACCAGAGAACAGCGCTCTGCCGCGGTATGCAGGATTTGCGTCACCTCTTCGCTATTGGCATCGCCCGGCGCAGGTACCGTCAGCACCACACGCGTTACCGAATCCGACAACGACCAGTTAATAAACTGCTCGGTGATGAACGCCTTGTTTGGCACGATGATCTCTTTACGATCCCAGTCGCTGATGGTCGTGGCACGGGTATTGATCTTGGTGATGCTTCCCGTGAGATCGCGGATTGTCACGGTATCGCCAATACGAATCGGTTTCTCAAAGAGGATAATCAGGCCTGAGATAAAGTTGGCAAAGATTTCCTGCAAGCCAAAGCCCAAACCGACGCCGAGCGCCGCCACCAGCCACTGCAGTTTTGCCCACTCAATGCCGATCATTGAGAAGCCCACCAGGCCGCCAAACAGCATCAACAGGTATTTGGTGATGGTGGTGATGGCGTAGCCGGTACCCGGCGTCAAATCCAGGTGTTGCAGCAGCGCCAGTTCGAGCAGGGCAGGGAAGTTACGCACCAGTTGGGTGGTAATGATAAAGACCAGAATAGCGATCAGCACCGCGCCCAGGGTGATAGGCTCAAGGCTTTCCACGCCCTGTACGGTGGAGGTGACATCCCAGAGCGAAATGTTTTCCAGGAAACCAAACGCAGAGTGGATTTCCGACCACAGCACGATGACCGAAAGCAGCGCAATCAGCATCAGAATCGAACGCACCAGGCGCAACGACTGCACGCTGATGGCATCCAGATCCAGCTCTTTTTCATCAATTTCAACAGAACCTTCGGTGCTGGTGGCATGCGCCGCGTCATCTTCGCCTTTCGCACGCTGAGCAAGAATTTCAGCACGGCGATGGCGGGCACGATCGAAGGCGAGGCGACGGCGCTGGATCAGCATCCAGCGACGTATGACGTGGTAAACCACCAGCAACAGGAACCAGATGGCGACCGAAGTTTCAAGACGCGCCAGCAGCGCTTGCGACGTGGCCAGATAACCCACGGCAGCGGCAAGAATGGCCAGCAGAGGTGCACTCAGCAGCATATTCCACAACAGACGGTTCGCCATGTTGTCACCGCTGCCGGTTTTGTCGACATACAGGGGAATGCCTGCACGTTTCAGGCTCAGGGTCACCACGGTTAACGCGCCGCAGATCAGAATGAAGCACAAGCGTCCCAGCGAACCGGAGAATTCCCGGTCGTTGAGATTATCAAACATGATGAGCGCCATAATCAGAGGCACAATAAAGCCAATGCTCATCAGGTAGTTACGCATTCCACGCGCCACCCGGTGGCGCGGCCAGCCAAAGTGGGCAACAAACAAGCCAGTCGGGCGGGCAAAGGTGGCGCAAATCATCACCACCCACAGTAACGGTACGGTAGCCGTTACCCCATCGCCAATGGCAACCGCCAGCGGATAGGGCCAGGCTTCGCGCAGACCGTAGCCGAGCGTAGCCCACAGAACCGGGAGCGGCAGGGCAACCAGAATCGACCAGAATACCGTTCGCAAGGTGAGCCAGAAGTGGTCCTGGGTGACCTTGCCGACTTTAGCGCTGGAGCGCTCAAGGAAGCGGGTAAAATGTTTGCGGGAATAGAGACTGAAACCCACCAGCACCAGCGCGCCAAAGAGTGGCAACAACGTCTCTTTGCTGGTAACCATCATTAGCCCCGCTTTGCCCAACTGACTGAAGGTGTCGAGTGAGATGAGGCGCTGCAGATCCTGGACGATTTCAATCGGCCAGGCGAAGGTCATCGGGCTGACATCGGCGGTCCAGAAAAGATAGCGGTGTGTCGCCTCATTGACTTCACGGAGCGCATCTTCAAGCTGGCTGTTGGAGACTTTCAGTTTCGTCAGCTCCAGGATCAGCGTATCGCCCCCCTGAAGCAGAGAAGAGAGCAGCTCACGTTGGGTACGAAGCTGGGCTTCCAGAATACGGTTCTGCTCGCTGGTCAACTGCTCACCGTCAACCTGGCGGGTCTGCCGCAGTTGAGGCTGCTTATTCATCAGATCCTCATACCGCATGCGATGCACGCGCAGCTGGGCCATTTCGGTATCCAGCTGCTGCGGTTTGGGCATTTCCGGCAGACGAGCGACCTGTGCACGCAGCGCCTCACCCAGCATATTCGAAGCACCCAGCCATTGTGACTGTTCACGCAACGTATTCAGCGCCTGGCGAACCTGTAGGGTCTGATTGGTGGCCTGACGTTGCTGGGAAGCAACCAGATCCATACGCTGGGCCTGCTGATTCAGCGCCTGCGAGAGTTCACGGTTAATCTTGAACTGCTCAATAATGCCATGCGGCAGGTTATCGCTGTTCTCGGCCAGCAGTTCGGTACTTTCCAGCGCCTGCTCGGCTTCACGCTGGCGCTGACTGTTGAGTTGATTTCTTAAATTTTGCAGGTAGGTATCAAGCTGCTGCGCCTGCTTTTGCGCCAGCTCAGCGCGCATACGTGCCAGCTCCTGCCGGTTGTTCGCCGACAATTGCCCCAGCTCCAGCTCATCGACCAGCGCCCGGAGTTTGGCAGATTCGGCCTGTGCACTCAGATTCTGTGCCTGGGCGAGCGGGGTCGCTGCAGACTGAGCACCGATTCGACGCTCGACTTCGTTTACCTGGCGGCGGGCGTCCGTCTGCTGTTGAGGCAGTTGGCTCAGGGAGTCATTGATTTCGCGTGCGCGTTCTTGTTCCTGCTGCGCCTGACGGGTTTTGTCCAGCAGTTGGCTGCTGACCTGCAGGATCTCCTGGTTCAGCGCATCGGTACTCATGTTTGCTGGTACTGACTTTGGTTCGTCGCGTAGGTTATCCAGCTGCGAACGCAACGTGCGGGAAAGCTTAGGGAAATTGTCGATGACGTCTTGATACTGCGCCGCGCGCTCAAGGGAACCTTTACGTTCCTCAAGCGCGTTAAGCGCACCCTGGAGCAGCTCTACCGTTTCGGTTTGATCCGGTGTCGCTTTTGCCGCTTTGGCCTGCTCCAGTTCTTGTGAGATCTGTTTTGCGTCGGGGGCTGTTGCCGCATAAGCCCCCAGGCTGAGGCACCAGGCCATCAGAAAAATGATAATCAGGCGCACAGCAGCTTACCTTTTCGTTAAACTTCGTCTTTTTTATCGTCAACCAGCGGGCTGGCTTCATGTTCTGCTGCGATCTCTTCTGCTGGCAGCGGTGTGGGTTCCACATCGGGTGTGACCAGCGTTTCTGTCGACGCCGCCAGCGGTTCACCGATTTTTGTCACTGACAGATTTTGCAGATGGGCAGCGAGTTCAACTTTACCCGGCGCAAAGAGGTTGATGACGGTTGAGCCTAGTTTGAAACGGCCCATCTCCTGGCCTTTCAACAGGGCAACTGCGCCATCGCTTTCGCCCGCAGGCCAGGTCCAGCGCTTGATAATGCCTTCGCGTGGCGGCGTGATGGTGCCAGCCCAGACGGTTTCAATGCTGCCCACGATAGTGGCGCCCACCAGAATTTGCGCCATCGGGCCAAACTCGGTATCGAACAGGCAAATGACGCGTTCGTTACGGGCAAACAGATTGGGCACGTTCTGCGCGGTCAGGTGGTTTACCGAGAACAGATCGCCCGGCACGTAGATCATCTCACGCAGGATACCGTTGCAGGGCATATGTACACGGTGATAATCACGCGGTGACAGATAGGTAGTTGCGAATGAACCGTTGCGGAACAGATCGGCCATCAGGTAGTTGCCAGCCAGCAGGGCTTCAAGGCTGAAATAGTGGCCTTTGGCCTGCAACAATTTGTCGTTATCGATTTTTCCTAACTGGCTGATCACGCCATCTGCCGGCATCACCAGCACGTTCGGGTCAGTGTTAAGCGGACGAACGTCATCGCGCAGAGGGCGGACGAAAAAATCATTGAAGGTACGATAGCTGGCAGTATCCGGCTTTTGCGCCTCGTTCATATCGACCTTGTAATACTTCACGAACAGATCGATGACTAGTTTGGTCAGCCAGCCTGCTCGTTTGCTTGCGCCCCAACCCGCCAGGCGAGTGAGCCACAGTTTAGGCAGAATGTATTGAAGCGAAAGTTTGAATGAGTTTAACAAGGTAGCCTCCAGGCCATTGTTTTGTCGTTCCTGACCCGGTGTTATTCACCGGATCTATAGAAAAGGGGACGATTCTAGCGACGCTTAGCTTAGTTGTCAGTCATCGGATTCAGAAAAGTTTTTACGCGTTTTTACCTGCGCCATGCTTTCTAAAATGCGGTGATAATTTTCAAACCGGGTCTCGGCAATTTCACCTTTTTCGACCGCCTCGCGGATAGCGCATCCCGGGTCGGTATCGTGTTTGCAGTCGCGATATTTGCAGTGGCCTAAATAGTCATGGAATTCGACAAAGCCGTTAAAGATTTGTTCCGGCTCAAGGTGCCAGAGGCCGAATTCGCGCACACCGGGGGAGTCAATCACATCCCCGCCGTGAGGGAAATGATAGAGGCGCGAGGCCGTTGTGGTGTGCTGACCCAGACCGGAGTTATCCGAGACCTCGTTGGTCAGAATCTCATTCTGTAAGCCGAGCAGGTTATTCAAAAGACTGGATTTGCCGACGCCAGACTGGCCAGCAAAAATGCTGATGCGGTCGGTTAACGCCTCTTCAAGCGGCTTAAGCCCGTCTTTTTTATGGCTTGAGACCATCAGCACGCGATACCCAATTTTGCGATAGATATCCATCTGTTCATTCACAAAATCCATGCCTTCGTCATCCAGCAGGTCGATTTTGTTCAGGACAATCAGTGGCTCGACATCTAAGGTTTCGCAGGCGACAAGGTAGCGGTCGATAATGTTCAGCGACAGTTCCGGAAGGATCGCGGAAACAATCACAATCTGGTTGATGTTCGCGGCGATAGGCTTAACGCCATCGTAGAAGTCCGGACGATTCAAAACAGAGGTGCGCTCGTGTACCGCTTCGACGATGCCTTTTACCGTCACGCCTTCAGCGGCTTCTTTACCCGGACGCCAGACCACGCGGTCGCCGGTGACCAGTGAACGAATGGTGCGGCGAATGTTGCAGCGGTGCACGGCGCCGTCCGCGGATTCGACGTCGGCATGCATGCCAAAACGGCTAATAACAATACCTTCGGCAGTTTCACCGAACAGGTTGTCATCGAACTCTTTTTTCTCCGCAGACGTTTTTAACCTACGCTCATGGTTGGCATTTACGCGGCGCTGCTGGCCTTTGGAGAGTTTATTTTTACTCAATCGAGCTGGCTCCTGGTCGCCCCGTATGGGCAAAACCTTTATGATACACGCAATTTTAGATGAATATAGTCACGCTGGTATGACGCGAGAAGGGTGGAAAATAGCATGAGTGCAAATGAAAACAACCTCATTTGGATCGATCTTGAGATGACGGGGTTAGATCCCGAGCGCGATCGCATTATTGAGATCGCGACACTGGTGACCGATGCGAATCTCAATATCCTGGCGGAAGGGCCGACTATCGCCGTGCATCAGTCTGATGCGCAGCTGGCGTTAATGGATGACTGGAACGTGCGGACCCATACGGGGAGCGGTCTGGTGGACCGGGTCAAAGCAAGCCAGCAGGACGACCGTGCGGCTGAACTCGCCACGCTGGAATTCCTTAAGCAGTGGGTCCCGGCGGGAAAATCACCCATTTGCGGTAACAGCATTGGGCAGGATCGCCGTTTCCTGTTTAAGTACATGCCGGAACTCGAAGCGTATTTCCATTATCGCTATCTGGATGTCAGCACGTTGAAAGAGCTGGCGCGTCGCTGGAAACCAGAAATTCTGGACGGCTTTAAAAAGCAGGGCACGCATCAGGCAATGGATGATATCCGTGAGTCGGTGGCAGAACTCGCTTACTACCGCGAACATTTTATTCAGCTTTAAACAGAATGCTGGCGGCGTGGTGTCAGGCGTAATGTCGGATAATCTGACGAAAAAACACCCGCCTCCGGTGTAAAAGCAGGCAATGTGACGAATAATCGAGCACTTGAACCAAAATTAAAAAAAAACGGTTTTAGGGGGCTTGCAGGAGAAAGGAATTCTCGTATAATGCGCCTCCCGTGAAGACACAGAAATGTGAAAGCACGATAGCAAGAAAAATGATGTTTGCGGGAATAGCTCAGTT
>DFPL01000095.1:0-22147 GCA_002377245.1 Enterobacteriaceae bacterium UBA3516 | reverse complement strand
GCGGGAATAGCTCAGTTGGTAGAGCACGACCTTGCCAAGGTCGGGGTCGCGAGTTCGAGTCTCGTTTCCCGCTCCAAATTTGAAAAGTATCGCAAGATACGCACCACCCAAGCGGGAATAGCTCAGTTGGTAGAGCACGACCTTGCCAAGGTCGGGGTCGCGAGTTCGAGTCTCGTTTCCCGCTCCAAATTTTACTTACCCTTCAAATTATCCACAGCGAAACATCAGGCTGGGGACGATTCTTTTCGCCGTTCAAAAATATTGTGAACAGAGTTATCCACAGGTTCTGATTTCTCTTTAAATATTTAAATTACTTCGCTTGATTAATAGTATCTTGTTAATACATTGAATTTTATGAATAAAATAACATTTCAAATTGTTAACGCGATCGCTTGACGAATTTGGTCACGTTGAATCGCAATGCATTTTTAATTTTATTCACATGCTGTGGACGACTCAGGCATCACGTGCTAGCCCTTTTTCAATCACCCTGACCAGCCGTTGTTTCTGCGACGTCTGTACCTCAATAACGCAGGCATTTCGCTTTTCGATTTGCTGCGCAATCGCCCAGTCTATGTGTTCATCGAGAAGTGGGTGCTCACCTCGGCGCTGCTCAAGAGCCTGAATGTTTGCTTCATCCCAGGGCGCATTTCCCAACGCAACGGCAATATTACGCAGCCAGCGTAAATGACCGATGCGGCGTATCGCTGAACCTTCGGTCAGCTTCAGGAATTTGCTCTCACTCCAGGCAAACAGTTCTGTCAGTTCAGGTGCATGCAGGGCTTTGCGTGGGCTGAAATCCGCTTCGTCGGTTAACTGTGAGAAACGATTCCACGGGCAAATCAGCTGGCAGTCGTCGCAGCCGTAGATGCGGTTGCCAATAAGCGGACGGAATGCTTCTGGAATGGCACCTTCCAGCTCAATCGTCAGATAAGAGATACAGCGGCGCGCATCAACGGTGTAGGGCTCGACAATCGCACCGGTCGGGCAAATGGTGATACAGGCGACACAGCGGCCGCAGCCTTCTTCAATGGGTTTATCAACAGGCAGCGGTATATCGACCAGCAGTTCGCCAAGGAAAAAGAAAGAACCGGCATCGCGATTAAGGATAAGTGAGTGCTTACCTGTCCAGCCAAGCCCGGCTTTTTCGGCCAAAGGGCGTTCGAGAATGGGCGCAGAGTCAACAAAAGGTCTAAAATTCAGCGTGGCATGCTGCTGCTGGATTTTTTCACCGAGCTGCTTTAGTCGGTTACGCAGCAGTTTGTGGTAATCGCGACCCAACGCGTAGCGGCTGACGTAGCCCAGCGCCGGGTTTTTGAGTGTGCTGGCGAAAGCGGCATTGGCGGGTAGGTAGTTCATCCTGACGCTAATGACTCGCAGGGTGCCGGGCAGAAGCTCGTGTGGGCGAGCACGCATCATACCGTGACGTGCCATCCACTCCATTTCGCCATGGTATTGTTTATCCAGCCACGCCTGCAGTTTAGGCTCGTTGGCCGACAGATCGGTATCAGCAATGCCGACCTGCTGAAACCCCAGTTCAGTGCCCCACTGTTTAATGTTTTGCGCTAATTGATTGAGATCGAGGGGTTCTGACATGACGGACCATACAATGAAGAAAAACGCAGCAAGTATACCACACTCCATTTGGCCTGCGGATGCACTACGACAGGCAGAAAAAGAAGCGGCAGACAGTCTCGGTATTTCGCTGTATGAATTAATGCAACGCGCAGGGCTGGCTGCCTTCGACATTGCCCGCTTGCATTTTCCACATACGCAACACTGGCTGATTTTGTGCGGGCAGGGTAATAACGGAGGCGATGGTTATGTCGTCGCCCGGCTTGCCGTCGCTGCGGGAATCACTGTCACCTTGCTTGCGCTTGATAGCACAAAGCCATTGCCGGAAGAAGCGCAGGCCGCGCGCGAGGCCTGGCTTGAGGCGGGCGGCACCATTCATGCGGCAGATATCGTCTGGCCGGAAGGCATCGACCTGATCGTTGATGGTTTGTTGGGCACCGGAATTCACAGTGCGCCGAGAGATCCCATTGCAACGTTAATCACCCATGCGAATCAGCACGCCGCTCCGGTTCTGGCGCTGGACATTCCCTCCGGGCTGATAGCACAAACCGGTGCCACACCGGGTGCGGTGATCAACGCTGCCCACACGGTCACTTTTATTGCACTGAAACCGGGGTTGCTGACGGGTAACGCCCGTGATGTGGTGGGCACGCTTCATCACCACGCCCTGGGTCTTGATATCTGGCTCGCGGGTCAGGAGACCGCTCTTTCGCGTGTTGATGCCTCGCAGCTTTCACAGTGGTTTCCACCTCGTCGCCCCACGTCACACAAAGGTACTCACGGGCGACTGGTGATTATTGGCGGCGATCATGGTACCGCCGGGGCGATTCGTATGGCGGGAGAAGCCGCGTTACGTGCCGGGGCAGGCCTGGTGCGCGTATTAACCCGACGGGAAAACATCGCGCCTATTATCACCGCACGCCCTGAGCTTATGGTGCATGAGCTTACGCCTGAATCGCTGGATGAAAGTCTGGAGTGGGCCGACGTGGCGGTGATTGGTCCTGGTCTGGGTCAGCACGAATGGGGTAAAAAAGCGCTGCAAAAAATTGAGAATTTTCGCAAACCCATGCTGTGGGATGCCGACGCGCTGAACCTTCTGGCAATCAACCCCGATAAACGTCACAATCGCATTCTGACGCCGCATCCCGGCGAAGCAGCCCGTTTGCTCAACTGTTCCGTTGCAGAAATTGAAAGCGATCGCTTACTTTCTGCACAACGTCTGCTACAACGTTACGCAGGCGTTATCGTTTTAAAAGGCGCAGGGACAGTGGTGAGCGCTGAAAATGGTAAGACCAGCATTATTGATGCCGGCAATGCCGGTATGGCCAGTGGCGGCATGGGTGATGTCCTTTCTGGCATTATTGGTGCGCTGCTCGGTCAAAAACATGAGTTGTACGATGCCGCCTGTGCCGGCTGCCTGGCGCATAGTGCCGCGGCCGATGTTCTTGCGGCCAGTCAAGGGACGCGAGGCATGCTGGCGACCGACCTTTTTTCCACGCTGGTGCGTGTAGTTAACCCGGATGTTAGTGATACAGAATGATGAACCGAGTAATACCTTTACCTGACGAGCAAGCGACCCTGAATTTTGGCCAACGCATGGCACACGCTTGCGAGGGCGCAACTGTCATTTATCTGTACGGTGATTTGGGCGCGGGTAAAACAACCTTCAGCCGGGGCTTTTTACAGGCACTGGGCCATAACGGCAATGTGAAGAGTCCAACCTATACGCTGGTCGAACCCTATACGCTGGAGGGTTTAAATGTGTATCACTTCGACCTGTATCGCCTTGCGGATCCTGAGGAGCTGGAATTTATGGGGATCCGCGACTATTTTGCCAACGACGCAATATGCCTGGTCGAGTGGCCGCAACAAGGCGCGGGTGTACTGCCTGACCCGGATGTCGAAATCCATATTGATTACCAGGCGCAGGGGCGTGAGGCGCGCATTACTGCTGTTTCCTCATCTGGCGTTTCGTTGCTGGCACGTTTAGCCAGCGAGTTTTAGGGATGACGGGATGATTTATCGCGTGAAAAGTTGGCTGGTTGCAGCGCTGGTATTGCTCAGCGCCCATGTAAGTGCGGCGAGTTTGTCAGATATTCAGGTCTCCAATGGCGACGCGCAGGCCCGCATTACCTTCAGTTTTATGGGCGACCCGGAGTATGCATTCTCGCAGGAAGGCAAACGTAGCGTGGCGCTGGATATTAAACAAACCGGCATCATTCAGGGGCTGCCGTTGCAGTTTAGCGGTAATAACCTGGTGAAAAGCATTCGCTCCGGGACGCCGAAAGATAACCAGTCGCTACGCCTGGTCGTCGATCTCACCCAGAACGGTAAAACCCGTGCAGTGAAACAACAAAACGGTGCCGGCTACTCCGTGGTGTTTACGATTGATGCCGATGTTCCGCCTCCGCCTCCGCCACCGCCGCCAAAAGCCGTGGTGCAGCGCGTTGAGACACCGGCTGTTGCGCCGCGCCCGGCTGAACCTGCGCGCAACCCTTTTAAATCGAACAATGATCGCATTACCAGCGTGACCAGCAGTAATACAACGGTGCGACCTGCGGTCCAGTCGCGGGTGGCGACGGGCGATAAAATCATTATCGCCATTGATGCAGGACACGGTGGACAGGATCCGGGGGCGATTGGTCCTGGCGGTACTCAGGAGAAAAACGTCACCATTGCCGTCGCACGCAAGCTGCGTACGTTGCTGAATGACGATCCGATGTTTAAAGCGGTGCTGACCCGTGATGGCGATTACTTTATTTCGGTAATGGGCCGTTCCGATGTGGCGCGCAAGCAAAACGCCAATTTCCTCGTGTCGATCCATGCTGATGCAGCACCCAACCGAAGTGCGACTGGCGCTTCGGTCTGGGTACTGTCAAACCGCCGGGCTAACAGTGAAATGGCGAACTGGCTGGAAGAACATGAGAAACAGTCTGAGCTGCTGGGCGGTGCCGGTGACGTGCTGGCAAACAGTCAGTCCGACCCCTACCTGAGCCAGGCGGTACTGGATTTACAATTCGGCCATTCCCAGCGTGTCGGGTATGATGTTGCAGCAAACATGCTGACCCAGCTTTCGCGCATCGGCGCACTGCATAAACGTCGCCCTGAACACGCGAGCCTCGGTGTCTTACGCTCACCGGATATTCCGTCGGTGCTGGTTGAAACCGGGTTTATCAGCAATAACAGCGAAGAGCGCCTGCTTGATAGCAGTGATTATCAGCAACAGCTGGCTGAAGCCATCTATGGCGGTTTGCGCACTTACTTCCAGGCGCACCCGTTGCAGTCCGCTCCGCAGGGCGGCACCGGGCAAACTGCCAGCGCAGAAACCCCTTCACACGGGTTGTTTAACTAAGGAGTCTTCATGCCGATTCAGATTCTGCCGCCACAGCTTGCGAACCAGATCGCCGCTGGCGAAGTGGTGGAGCGCCCTGCGTCGGTGGTGAAAGAGCTGGTAGAAAATAGCCTGGATGCGGGGGCAACCCGCATCGATATTGATATTGAACGCGGCGGCGCCAGGCTTATCCGTATTCGTGATAATGGTGGTGGGATTAAAAAAGACGAGCTGGCGCTGGCACTGGCGCGCCATGCCACCAGTAAAATCGCCTCACTCGATGACCTGGAAGCGATTATCAGCCTTGGTTTTCGCGGTGAGGCGCTCGCCAGTATCAGCTCTGTTTCACGTCTGATGCTCACCTCGCGTACCGCCGAACAGCCTGAAGCCTGGCAGGCCTACGCCGAGGGGCGAGACATGGAGGTCACCGTCAAACCGGCGGCCCACCCGGTCGGCACCACGCTTGAAGTGCTGGACCTGTTTTACAATACCCCTGCGCGCCGTAAGTTTATGCGCACCGAAAAAACCGAGTTTGCCCATATCGATGAGGTGGTGCGTCGCATTGCGCTGGCCCGTTTTGATGTGACCATTAATCTCAGTCACAACGGAAAGATGGTGCGTCAGTATCGTGCTGTTGCGCAGGGCGGGCAGAATGAGCGCCGCCTCGGGGCCATTTGCGGAACCGCTTTTCTGGAAAAAGCGTTGGCTATTGAGTGGCAGCATGGCGATCTTGCGCTGCGCGGTTGGGTGGCCGAGCCTGGCGCGACGACGTCTGCATTCGCCGAAATCCAGTACTGCTATGTGAACGGCCGGATGATGCGTGACCGACTCATTAATCATGCCATCCGTCAGGCCTGCGAGGACAAACTGGGCGCCGATCAGCAGCCTGCGTTTGTTCTTTACCTTGAGATTGATCCTCATCAGGTTGACGTGAATGTCCACCCGGCGAAACACGAAGTCCGTTTTCATCAGTCGCGGCTGGTGCATGATTTTATCTACCAGGGCGTATTAAGCGTCCTTCAGCAACAGGCTGAGAACGCCCTGCCGTTAGTGGACGAGGCAGTACCCGCGCCGCGCATCATTCCGCAAAATCGGGTGGCGGCAGGCCGTAACCAGTTTGCTGAACCTGCGGTCAGTCGTGAACCTTCCGTTTTGCGCGATTCGTCTGCGTCGGGCCAGTACTCATCTGATGCCTCTTCCGCTCGTACGCCTGCCTGGCCGAATGCGCAGCCAGGGTACCAGAAACAGCAGGGCGCACTCTATCGCCAGTTGCTGGATACGCCGAACGTTGAGCACAAAACGGCAATCACACCGCAGACAACTACCTCCGCGCTGGAGGCGCATAGTCAGAGCCTGGGTCGTGTGCTGACAATCATTGCTCCTGAATATGCTTTGCTCGAACGCGACGGCAAACTGATTCTGCTGGCGCTGCCCGTGGCAGAACGCTGGCTACGCTATCGACAGCTTTCAACAGACGCTGGCCCGGTCTGTGGTCAACCGTTATTGATTCCGGTGCGCCTGAAAGTTTCGTCGCAAGAGAGTGCGACGTTGAAACAGGCGCAGGCGGTACTGGCGGAGATGGGGATTGAATTTGTCCCTGATGGGCAGCACGTCACGCTGCGTGCGGTGCCTTTACCCTTACGCCAACAAAATTTACAAATCTTGATTCCTGAACTGATAGGCTACCTGGCGCAGCAGACAACGATTGATGCGGTGAATACTGCCCAGTGGATTGCCCGCCATCTGGCCAGTGAGCACAGCCAGTGGACTATGGCGCAGGCCATTACCTTATTAACTGACGTCGAACGTCTTTGTCCGCATCTGGTGAGGAACCCACCGGATGGTTTATTACAACCTGTTGATTTATCTATGGCGATGAACGCCCTGAAACATGAGTGATGTGAGTAAGGCTGGCCTGCCAAAGGCCATTTTTTTGATGGGGCCAACCGCCTCCGGCAAAACGGCGTTAGCCATTGAGTTACGTAAAGTTTTGCCAGTTGAGTTGATAAGCGTCGATTCTGCCCTTATCTATCAGGGGATGGATATCGGTACGGCGAAACCGACCGCCGACGAATTGCGTGCTGCCCCCCATCGTTTACTGGATATTCGCGATCCTTCTCAGGCCTATTCGGCGGCGGATTTCCGCCGCGATGCCCTGGCTGAGATGAACGCAATTACCGCCGCAGGACGTATTCCCCTGCTGGTGGGCGGCACGATGCTCTACTTTAAGGCGCTGCTGGAAGGCCTATCACCACTCCCTTCCGCCGACCCAACGGTCAGAGCTGAAATTGAGCAACAGGCAGCAGAGCGTGGATGGGAAGCGCTACATCAGCAGTTACAGGAGATTGATCCTGTTGCTGCTGCGCGAATCCATCCAAATGATCCGCAAAGGCTTTCCCGGGCACTGGAAGTTTTTTTCATTTCGGGTAAAACTTTAACAGATCTGACGCAAACGTCAGGAGACGCTCTGCCGTATCAGGTGCATCAGTTCGCCATCGCCCCGGCGAGCCGTGAACTGCTCCATCAGCGAATTGAGCAGCGTTTTCATCAGATGTTGGCTTCAGGTTTTGAAGCAGAAGTGCGGGCTTTATTTGCTCGCGGTGATTTGCATACGGACATGCCTTCCATTCGTTGCGTCGGATACCGCCAGATGTGGTCATATCTTGAAGGCGAGATTTCATACGACGAAATGGTTTACAGAGGTGTTTGCGCCACGAGGCAGTTAGCCAAGCGGCAGATAACCTGGTTGCGCGGGTGGGACGGCGTTCATTGGTTAGACAGTGAAAAGCCGCAACAATCGCACAACGATGTGTTACAGGTTATTGGTGCTATAGCGGGTTGAGTGTGTACAATTAAGTTGTATCGTGCGCAAAATTTTACGCAGTTTTCAGAACTCCCGGGTTCTAAGTACAAAACAAGCATATAAGGAAAAGATAGAATGGCTAAGGGGCAATCTTTACAAGATCCGTTCCTGAACGCACTGCGTCGGGAACGTGTTCCAGTTTCAATTTATTTGGTGAATGGTATTAAGCTGCAAGGGCAAATTGAGTCTTTCGATCAGTTCGTGATCCTGTTGAAAAACACGGTCAGCCAGATGGTCTATAAGCATGCTATCTCTACTGTTGTTCCGTCTCGCCCGGTTTCTCATCATAGCAACAACGCGGGTGGCGGCACTGGCAGTAACTACCATCATGGTAGCAATGCTCAGACGTCTGCGCAGCAGGACAGCGAAGAAACCGAATAAGGTTAATGGCTGTTTTTCCATGTCGGGGAGCCAGGATTCTGAGTTCCCCGCTGGTATTTTAGGAGAGTTTACGCTTGTTTGACCGTTATGACGCCGGTGAGCAGGCGGTGCTGGTACACATCTATTTTTCGCAAGACAAAGACATAGAAGACCTCCAGGAGTTTGAATCTCTGGTCTCTTCTGCCGGTGTCGAAGCAATGCAGGTGATTACTGGTAGCCGTAAAGCGCCGCACCCTAAGTATTTTGTAGGTGAAGGTAAGGCTGTCGAAATTGCGGAAGCCGTAAAAGCGACAGGGGCTTCTGTTGTTTTATTTGATCACGCATTGAGTCCGGCCCAGGAACGTAACCTTGAAGGGTTATGCGAATGCCGGGTTATCGACCGTACAGGTCTGATATTGGATATTTTTGCTCAACGTGCGCGTACCCATGAAGGTAAATTGCAGGTTGAGCTGGCGCAGTTGCGCCATCTCGCTACGCGCCTGGTGCGTGGCTGGACCCACCTTGAAAGACAAAAGGGCGGGATTGGTTTGCGTGGCCCGGGTGAAACCCAGCTCGAAACTGACCGCCGTTTGCTGCGTAATCGTATTATGCAAATCCTCTCGCGGCTTGAGAAAGTGGAAAAGCAGCGAGAACAGGGACGCCGCTCGCGCAAGAAAGCGGATATTCCAACGGTGTCGCTGGTGGGTTATACCAACGCCGGCAAATCCTCCCTGTTTAACCAGATAACCGAGGCCCAGGTGTACGCGGCGGACCAACTGTTCGCCACGCTGGACCCCACCCTGCGTCGTATTGATGTCGCTGACGTAGGCGAAACCGTGTTGGCGGATACCGTTGGGTTTATCCGCCATTTGCCACACGATCTTGTGGCCGCGTTTAAAGCAACGCTGCAGGAAACCCGGCAGGCCACGTTGCTGTTGCATGTCATTGACGCCGCTGATGTGCGGTTGCAGGACAATATTGATGCCGTAAACATTGTGCTCGAGGAAATCGATGCGCATGAAATCCCGACGCTGCTTGTGATGAATAAGATCGATATGCTGGACGATTTTGAGCCACGTATTGACCGGGATGAAGAGAACAAACCGATTCGGGTCTGGTTATCTGCCCAGACCGGAGTGGGCGTACCACTGTTATTTCAGGCTTTAACTGAACGTCTGTCTGGCGAGGTGGCACAACATACGTTGCGCTTGCCGGCAAAAGAGGGGCGCCTGAGAAGTCGTTTTTATCAGCTTCAGGCCATCGAAAAAGAGTGGATGGAGGACGACGGGAGTCTGGGCATGCAGGTGCGCATGCCGATCGTGGACTGGCGTCGCCTCTGTAAACAAGAACCGGCACTGGAAGACTACGTCGTCTGACCGGTTGGAGATGGCTTGAAGATTTTTTCGCCTCTATACCTTTTGGATTTTGAGGTGCAGGAAGGCGGCAAGCCCAGAAATCCTCAGGAGCATGGTGAACCATGTGACTGAGGTTGATGGGTGTAGCCAACGCACATGCAGCACAAAAGACATAGGTATAGCACCGCATAACAAATATGGAGCACATACATGGCGTGGAATCAGCCCGGTAATAACGGACAAGACCGCGACCCGTGGGGAAGCAGCAAACCAGGCGGCAACTCTGAGGGAAATGGAAACAAAGGCGGTCGCGATCAGGGGCCACCTGATCTGGATGATATCTTCCGTAAGCTGAGCAAAAAACTCGGCGGCCTGGGCGGTGGCAAAGGCACCGGTTCTGGCGGAGGAAGCCAACAACCTTCAGGCCCGCGTGGCCACATTGGCGGACGTATCGTCAGCATCGTTGCGGCGGCTGCCGTCATTATCTGGGCTGCCAGTGGGTTCTACACCATTAAAGAAGCCGAGCGCGGCGTGGTAACGCGTTTTGGTAAGTTCAGCCATCTGGTTGAGCCTGGTCTGAACTGGAAACCCACTTTCATCGATAACGTGACGGCGGTAAACGTCGAGTCCGTTCGTGAGCTGGCGGCGTCCGGCGTGATGCTGACGTCTGATGAGAACGTGGTGCGCGTAGAGATGAACGTGCAGTACCGAGTGACCGATCCAGAGCGCTATCTCTTTAGCGTGACCAGCGCTGATGACAGCCTGCGTCAGGCTACCGACAGCGCGCTGCGTGGCGTAATCGGTAAATACTCCATGGACCGTATCCTCACCGAAGGCCGTACCGTTATTCGTAGCGATACCCAGCGTGAACTGGAAGAGACCGTGCGTCCATACAACATGGGGATCACCCTGCTGGACGTCAACTTCCAGGCGGCACGTCCACCTGAAGAGGTGAAAGCCGCGTTTGATGATGCCATTGCTGCACGTGAAAACGAACAGCAATACATCCGTGAGGCAGAAGCCTATACCAACGAAGTGCAGCCGCGTGCTAACGGTCAGGCGCAGCGTATTCTGGAAGAAGCGCGCGCATACAAAACTCAGACTGTGCTGGAAGCGCAGGGTGAAGTGGCTCGCTTTGCAAAAATTTTGCCGGAGTATAAAGCCGCACCGCAGATTACCCGTGAGCGTCTCTATATCGAGACCATGGAAAAAGTGCTGAGCCACACCCGCAAAGTGCTGGTGAACGACAAAGGCGGCAACCTGATGGTTCTGCCGCTGGATCAGATGCTGAAAGGCGGTAACGCCCCTGCAGCAAAGAGTGACAGCAGTGGCGCAAACAATCTCCTGCGCCTGCCGCCTGCGTCCTCTTCTGGCTCAAGTGGCGCAAGCAACACATCGTCCGCTAACCAGGGCGACATCATGGACCAACGCCGTGCTAACGCGCAGCGTAACGACTACCAGCGTCAGGGGGAATAACGATGCGTAAGTCAGTTATCGCGATTATCATCATCGTGCTGGTAGCGCTCTACACCTCTGTTTTTGTGGTGAAAGAGGGCGAGCGTGGCATCTCCTTGCGTTTCGGCAAGGTGCTGCGTGACGACGAAAACAAACCACGCGTCTTCGAGCCGGGTTTGCATTTCAAACTGCCGTTTATTGAAACCGTTAAAACACTCGATGCCCGTATCCAGACCATGGACAACCAGGCTGATCGTTTTGTAACGAAAGAGAAAAAAGACCTGATCGTCGACTCCTACATCAAGTGGCGAATCAGCGACTTCAGCCGTTACTACCTGGCAACCGGTGGTGGCGATGTGTCTCAGGCTGAGGTACTGCTGAAACGTAAATTCTCTGACCGTCTGCGTTCTGAGATCGGTCGTCTGGATGTGAAAGACATCGTGACCGATTCTCGTGGTCGTCTGACCCTGGAAGTGCGTGACGCGTTGAACTCCGGTTCTTCGGGTGCAGAAGGCGAAGTGGCAACACCTGCGGCTGATGATGCCATTGCCAAAGCGGCTCAGCGTGTAGCAACCGAAACCAACGGCAAAGTCCCGGTAGTGAATCCGAACAGTATGGCGGCACTGGGTATTGAAGTAGTGGATGTGCGCATCAAGCAGATCAACCTGCCAACTGAAGTCTCGGAAGCGATCTTCAACCGTATGCGCGCTGAGCGTGAAGCGGTTGCCCGTCGCCACCGCTCTCAGGGTCAGGAAGAAGCTGAAAAACTGCGTGCAACAGCGGATTACGAAGTCACCAAAACGTTAGCTGAAGCTGAGCGCCAGGGCCGCATTATGCGCGGTGAAGGCGATGCAGAAGCCGCTAAACTGTTTGCTGACGCCTTCAGCCAGGATCCGGACTTCTACGCCTTTATTCGTAGCTTGCGTGCCTATGAAAGCAGCTTCGAGAGCAATCAGGATGTCATGGTGCTCAGCCCGGACAGCGACTTCTTCCGCTACATGAAGTCGCCTACGCCCGTGACGCGCTAAGTTCACCTGACGGTAGAATAAAAAAACCACCGGCTCCTCAAAGAGCGGTGGTTTTCTTTTTATAAGGATAAAAATGAACGCAACAATTTGGCTGGCGCTGGCCCTTGTTTTGGTCCTGGAAGGGTTAGGCCCGATGCTTTACCCGCGTGCCTGGCGCCGGATGATCGCGGCGATGAGTAGTCTGCCGGATAATATTTTACGCCGCTTCGGCGGGGGACTTGTGGTCGCTGGCATCGTTGTCTACTACATGTTGAGGAAAACGATTGGCTGATCAAAAAGCGGTCAGTTTTGCCTTAATTTGGGTACAAAAAGTGCTGTCTATCTGAAAATCCGATGGTAGAATCCATTTTTAAGCAAACGGTGATTTTGAAAAATGGGTAACAACGTCGTCGTACTGGGCACCCAATGGGGTGACGAAGGTAAAGGGAAGATTGTTGATCTTCTGACTGAACGGGCTAAATATGTTGTACGCTACCAGGGCGGTCACAACGCAGGCCATACTCTCGTAATCAACGGTGAAAAAACCGTCCTCCATCTGATTCCATCAGGCATTCTCCGCGAAAACGTAACCAGCATCATCGGCAACGGTGTTGTGCTGTCCCCGGCTGCGCTGATGAAAGAGATGAAAGGTCTGGAAGACCGTGGTGTCCCGGTTCGTGAACGCCTGCTGTTGTCCGAAGCCTGCCCGCTGATCCTTGATTATCACGTGGCGCTGGACGTAGCACGTGAGAAAGCGCGCGGTGCGAAAGCTATCGGCACTACCGGTCGCGGTATCGGGCCAGCTTATGAAGATAAAGTGGCACGTCGCGGTCTGCGCGTTGGCGATCTGTTCGACAAAGCGACCTTTGCTGACAAACTGAAAGAAGTGATGGAATATCACAACTTCCAGTTGGTGAATTTCTATAAAGCAGAAGCCGTTGACTACCAGAAAGTGCTGGACGATGTGATGGCGATTGCCGACATCCTCACTGCGATGGTTGTTGATGTTTCCGATCTGCTGGACCAGGCGCGTCAGCGTGGCGATTTCGTCATGTTTGAAGGCGCGCAGGGTACGCTGCTGGATATCGACCACGGTACCTATCCGTACGTGACCTCTTCTAACACCACCGCGGGTGGCGTGGCGACCGGCTCCGGCCTGGGTCCACGTTATGTCGATTACGTTCTTGGGATCATCAAAGCCTACTCCACGCGCGTGGGTGCAGGTCCGTTCCCGACTGAACTGTTTGACGACATCGGTGAGTTCCTGTGCAAGCAGGGCAACGAATTCGGTGCCACCACTGGCCGCCGCCGTCGTACGGGCTGGCTGGATATCGTTGCGATTCGTCGCGCGGTGCAGATCAACTCCCTGTCTGGTTTCTGCCTGACCAAGCTGGACGTGCTGGATGGTCTGAAAGAAGTGAAAATCTGCGTGGGTTACCGCATGCCGGATGGCCGTGAAGTCATCACGACTCCGCTTGCTGCCGACAACTGGGAAGGTATTGAGCCGATTTATGAATCAATGCCGGGCTGGTCTGAAACCACCTTTGGTGTGAAAACGCGTGATGGCCTGCCACAGGCTGCGCTGGACTACATCAAACGCATTGAAGAACTGACTGGCGTGCCGATCGACATTATCTCTACCGGTCCGGACCGCTCTGAAACGATGATCCTGCGCGACCCGTTCGACGCATAATTATCACCGGGGGCTTGCCAGGCAAGCCCCTTGTTCCTGCTTTTTCCCCCTCCCATTCAAATAAATTAGCGGCATTCCTGCTGGCTGGTTTATCATCAATAGAGTCAATACCTGCGGGTATCTCATTTTTCCCCTGTTTCTGAGGTTGATGTGCAGTTAACGAGTTTTACGGATTACGGATTACGTGCGTTGATTTATATGGCGTCATTGCCAGAAGGGAAAATGACGAATATCACCGAAGTCACTGAGATTTATGGTGTGTCCCGTAATCATATGGTCAAAATAATCAACCAACTTAGTCGTGAAGGCTACGTAATGGCCGTCAGGGGAAAAAACGGCGGGATTCGGCTGGGTAAACCTGCAAGAGACATTCGCATTGGCGATGTCGTGCGTGACCTGGAGCCGCTTACGTTGGTGAACTGCCACAGTGCGTTTTGCCATATTACTTCCGCCTGCCGTCTCAAGCTGGCGCTTTCCAAGGCCGTACAGAGTTTCCTTATGGAACTGGATAACTATACGCTGGCCGAATTGGTTGAAGAGAATCAACCGCTTTACAAATTACTGTTGGTGGAAGAATAAAGCCTGAACATTGAAGGGACTTTCACCAGAGATGACAACGGAGGAACCGCTATGTCACACGATCCTTTCCTGGAACGCGAAGCTGAAAAATATTCTAACCCCATCCCCAGCCGCGAATTTATCCTCGAACACCTCACTAAACGTGAAAAACCCGCCAATCGCGAAGAACTGGCGGTAGAACTCAATATTGAAGGCGAAGAACAGCAAGAAGCTCTGCGCCGCCGCCTGCGTGCCATGGAGCGCGATGGTCAACTGGTCTTCACCCGCCGCCAGTGTTACGCCCTGCCAGAACGTCTCGACCTGCTGAAAGGCATGGTTATTGGTCACCGTGATGGTTTTGGCTTCCTGCGCGTCGAAGGCCGCAAAGATGACCTCTATCTTTCCAGCGAACAGATGAAAATGTGCATGCACGGCGACCAGATTCTGGCTCAGCCGATGGGTGCCGACCGTAAAGGCCGTCGCGAAGCACGTGTTGTGCGCATCCTGGTACCGAAAACGGGCCAGATTGTGGGCCGTTACTTTACCGACGCGGGCGTAGGCTTTGTTGTGCCTGACGACAGCCGCTTGAGCTTTGACATTCTGGTGCCGCCGGAAGAGACGATGGGCGCGCGTATGGGCTTTGTGGTGGTGGTTGAACTGACCCAGCGCCCGACCCGTCGCACCAAAGCCATCGGTAAAATTGTTGAGGTACTGGGCGACAACATGGGCACCGGCATGGCCGTTGATATGGCGCTGCGTACCCATGAAATTCCGTATGTCTGGCCGCCAGCGGTTGAGCAACAGATTTCCGGGTTGAAGGAACAGGTGCCGGAAGAAGCCAAAATTGGTCGCATCGATCTGCGTTCACTGCCACTGGTCACCATCGACGGTGAAGATGCCCGTGACTTCGACGACGCCGTTCACTGTGAGAAGAAACGCGGCGGTGGCTGGCGCTTATGGGTGGCTATTGCCGACGTCAGCTACTACGTCCGTCCGGGCACGCCGCTGGATGACGAAGCGCGTGCTCGCGGAACCTCGGTCTATTTCCCATCCCAGGTTGTGCCGATGCTGCCGGAAGTGCTCTCCAACGGCCTGTGCTCACTCAACCCGCAGGTTGACCGTCTGTGCATGGTTTGCGAAATGACCATTTCAGCAAAAGGCCGCCTGACAAGTTACACCTTCTACGAAGCGGTAATGAGCTCCCATGCCCGTCTGACCTACAACAAGGTTTGGCATATACTGCAAGGCGATCAGGATCTGCGTGAGCAGTACGCACCGCTGGTTAAGCATATCGAAGAGCTGCATAACCTCTATAAAGTTCTTGATGCCTCCCGTGCCGAACGTGGCGGTATCTCTTTTGAGAGCGAAGAAGCGAAGTTCATCTTCAACGCCGAGCGTCGTATTGAGCGCATTGAGCAAACTCAGCGCAATGATGCCCATAAGCTGATTGAAGAGTGCATGATCCTCGCGAATATCTCGGCGGCGCGTTTCGTTGAGAAAGAGCATGAACCTGCGCTGTTCCGTATCCACGACAAGCCAACCACTGAAGCGATCACCTCCTTCCGTACCGTTCTGGCGGAACTGGGGCTGGAACTGCCCGGCGGTAACAAGCCGGAGCCTGCGGATTATGCCGCGCTGCTTGAGTCCATCGCCGATCGTCCCGATCATGAAATGCTGCAAACCATGCTGCTGCGTTCCATGAAGCAGGCGGTCTATGATCCGGAAAACCGCGGTCACTTTGGCCTGGCACTGCAATCTTATGCGCACTTCACCTCGCCGATCCGTCGTTATCCTGACCTGTCGCTGCACCGCGCCATCAAATATCTGCTGGCGAAGGATGAGGGGCATACCGGCAACAGCACTGAGACCGGCGGCTGGCACTACTCTCTGGAAGAGATGCTGCAACTAGGCCAGCACTGTTCAATGACCGAACGCCGCGCGGATGAAGCGACCCGTGAAGTCTCTGACTGGCTGAAGTGCGACTTTATGCAGGATCAGGTGGGCAACACCTTCCCTGGCGTGATTGCCAGCGTGACCGGCTTTGGCTTCTTTGTGCGCCTGACCGATCTGTTTATCGACGGTCTGGTGCATGTCTCGACGCTGGATAACGACTACTATCGCTTCGACCAGGTGGGCCAGCGTCTGATTGGCGAATCGGGCGGTCAGACTTACCGTCTGGGCGACAAAGTGGAAGTGCGTGTGGAAGCGGTCAACATGGACGAGCGTAAAATCGACTTCTCGTTGATCTCCAGCGAGCGTAGCCCGCGTAATGTGGGTAAAACCGCACGTGAAAACGCGAAAAAAGGCAACGCCGCCAGGCCTTCGGGCAAACGTCGTCAGAGCGGAAAGAAAGTCAATTTCGAGCCTGATAGCGCATTTCGGAAAGCGAAAGAACCTGCGAAACCGAAGAAAGAAAAAAGCGTGAAAAAACCGTCGGTAAAAACGCAAAAAATTGCCGCGGCGACCAAAGCGAAGCGTGCGTCAAAAAAAGTGACGCTGAATAAATAGCCCGCAAATATCGACTCATAACCCCTCTCCATGCAGAGGGGTTATTCTTTTTTAACGTAATATATTCCTGCACGTAATAGATATAGCCCTCCGGACGGTTATTTTCCTACTTAGCTAAATTGTGAAAATCGATATTTATTATTGGTGATTAGCCGCCAGAACCAGATGTGTATAGTGACTTGCATCAGCTATTCGCTTATTTAGCAAGGAGTCACCCCATGCACCTGGCGCGTTTTCCCCGACTGTCACTCGGCCATTTTCCTACTCCGCTGGAGCCATTAAATAATCTCACTGCCTTGCTCGGTGGTCCCAAAATATGGATCAAGCGTGATGATGCAACGGGGCTTGCCAGCGGCGGAAATAAAACCCGCAAACTGGAATTCCTGCTGGCCGATGCGCTGGAGAAAAAAGCCGACGTTATTATTACCCAGGGCGCAACGCAATCTAACCATGTGCGCCAGACCATTGCCGGGGCGGCAAAATTGGGGCTGGCCGCGAAAGTGTTGCTGGAAAAACGGGTCACTGATTTTGGTGAAGATTACCAGCGCTCCGGCAACGTCCTGTTGGATGATTTGCTGGGGGGCGAAATTGTCGCGCATCTGCCGGGCGGCACCGACATGCAGCAGGCGATGGAGGAGTATGCTGCGACGCTGCGTGAACAAGGGCATAACCCCTACATCATCCCTGGCGGTGGGTCTAACCCGATTGGTGCGCTGGGCTACGTCGCCTGCGCCGAAGAGCTCCTCTATCAATCTTCGCAGTTACGTTTGCGTATTGACCATGTGGTGCACGCCACCGGCAGCACCGGTACCCAGGCCGGGCTGGTCGCCGGGTTTACCGCAACGCACAGCCAGGTGCCGGTGCTGGGGATAAGCGTTCGCGCACCCAGGGCAAAACAGGAAGAGAACGTCTGGAATCTGGCTTCACGCACCCTGGCATTGCTGGGTGTGCCGGGTGAGCTGCCGCGTGAGGCGGTGGTGGCGAACAGCGATTACGTCGGTGACGGCTACGGTCTGCCGACCGAGAGTATGCTGGAGGCGCTGACCCTCTTTGCGCGTCACGAAGGCATTCTGCTGGATCCGGTCTATTCCGGGAAAGGGGCTGCCGGGCTTATCGATCTGATTCGTAAAGGCCATTTCCGTAAGGATGAGAACGTGGTGTTTATCCACACCGGTGGTTCCGTTGGCCTGTTTGGCTATCGCCAGGTGCTGGAGGCGCATGCTCGTCATGGCTAAGCCCTTCTTGCTTGGTGTGCTGGGCGGCATGGGGCCGCTCGCCACCCTTGATTTTCAGCACCAATTGCTCGACGTCACCCCGGCGCAGAGCGATCAGCATCACCTGCCATCGGTGGTGTGGAACGTGCCGCAAATCGCCGACCGGCAAAAAGCGCTGGCTGGGGTTGGCCCGTCGCCATTGCCTCAACTGCTTGAGGGCATTGAAAAACTGAATCAGGCGGGGGCGAGCCATATCGCTATCCCCTGCAATACCGCACACCACTGGTATCCGCAGCTCCGCGCCGCCAGCGATGCGCCCATTTTGCACATCGTAGATGCCACCCTGGATGCGCTGCTAACGGTGGCTAAAAAGCCCGAACGTGTCGGCATTATCGCCACCAAAGGGACGCTGGACGCCGGCTGGTTTCAGCAGCGTTTCAGTGAACAGGGCATTGAATCCATTACGCCCACCGAAGACGAACTGGCGGAGTGGTTTGTGCCCGGCTGCTATGCGGTGAAGCGCGGCAAACTGGCTGAAGGCGGCGAGCTGCTCTCATTGCAGGCGCAGGCGCTGATGGCGCGCGGCGCGCAGCAACTGGTGCTGGCCTGCACGGAAGTCCCGGTGGCGCTGCGTGCGGTGGATGCACCGTTCCTGTCACTTACCTACGACCCCGCACGCGCGCTGGCCGAGCGATGTTCCCGCCTCTGGCAGGACTATCGCCTCACGCAGCTGGCATAAAACAACACGCTTTAATTGACCCTTTTCTCCTGCGTCGCGGGAGAAATGACGCGCATTTACCGCAAGGAAAAACAAATGAAAAAAACGCTCGGAATATTACTCGCCGCAGGCAGCCTGTGGGCCAATATCAGTATGGCCGCCAATCCTCCTGAAGTCCGCGTGGCTTATAGCGGCGGCTCGCAGGTATTAATGCTCGCCAAAGCCGACGGCTCTTTAGATAAAACCTTACACAGCCAGGTGAAGTGGGTGCAATTTGCGTCCGGTGCCGATGCCCTTAATTATTTCGCCAGCAATGCGATTGATATTGCCAATTTTGGCTCCAGTCCGGCAACCGCAGGTATTGTCCGCAAATTGCCTGTGGAAATTATTGGCGTCTCAGGCGTCATTGCCAGCTATGAACGTTTAATTGGCAAAGACGGCATCAACACGATTAAAGATATTGAAGGGAAGCGCGTGGCCTATCCGCCAAATTCTACGGCGGCTTATGCTCTGGAAGCGGCAATCAGCGTCAATAAACTCGATCGCAGCAAAATAACGCTGTTGCCTTTGCGCCCGGCAGAGATGGTGGCGGCGTGGAAACGCGGCGATATTGACGCAGGGTACGTCTGGGCCCCCTTTGCGCAGGAGCTGGAATCCTCCGGCGGCCATCAGGTCTTTGCCACCAAAGATCTGCAGAAAGATGGTTACCTGATTTACAACAACTACGTGGTACGCAAGGCCTTTGCCGAACAGTACCCGGAAGCAGTAAGCGCCTTCCTGCGCGTGCATCAGCAGAAAGTCGACGAGTTTAAGAAAGACCCGGAAAGCGCTGCCGCCATCGTTGCGAAAGAAGTGGGCGCACCGGTCACCACCGCTGCCAATACGCTGGGCGGGCTGGAGTACCCAACGCTTGCTGAGCAGGGCACTGCGGCCTGGCTGGGTAACGGCACGGACACCACCCATAGCGGTATCGGCAAGGCGCTGACTAAAACCTCTAACTTCCTCGCAGGCATTGGCGAAATTCGTAAGCAGGATATCCCGGACAACTGGGACACGGCGATTGATTCCCGTTACATCCGGGAAGCGGCGGCAAAATGAAAGTAGGTCAGCATATCGCCATCAGCGTGTTTTCGGTGGCGGTTTTCTTCGCGCTCTGGCAACTGGCGGCCACCCGGCAATGGGTGGACCCGCTGTTACTGCCATCACTCACCGATATTGGCCTGACGGCTGAAGAGCTGCTGGCGGACGGTTACCGCCAGGTCCCGCTCTGGCAGCATGTGGCGGTGAGCCTGGCCCGTGCGCTGAGCGCCTTTGCGGTCGCGATTGTGCTGGGTATCCCGCTCGGACTGCTGATGGGGCTGTCGCCCGGTTTGTCCGCGGTGCTTAACCCGTTTGTGCAGTTCCTGCGCCCGTTACCGAAAATCGCGCTGATCCCGCTGGCCGTGGTCTGGCTGGGGATAGGGGAAGCGTCGAAATTCTTCCTGATCTTTATCGCCACCTTCCTGAGTGTGGTGGTGGGGGCGTCGGCGGCGGTGGAGCGGATTGGTCGGGCACGCATACGGGTCGCGCAAACGCTGGGCGCCACCAAAGGGCAGATTTTCCTGCGCGTGGTGCTGCCGGATGCCCTGCCGGATCTCTTTACCACCGTCAGGCTCTCTATTGGTATTGGCTGGACCTCGTTGATTGCCGCTGAGATGGTCGCCGCCAGTTCAGGCCTCGGCTGGATGGTGATTAACGCCAGCTCTTATTTACGTACCGATATCGTCATGCTCGGCATCCTGCTCTTGGGCGGGACGGGGTATCTGTTGGATTTATTACTGCTGGGGCTGCAACGTCTGTTTGTCCCATGGGCGGGGAAAGAATAATGAGTGCCATCGCGCTTGAAAATGTCTCCCTCTCGTTTGCGGCTAAACCGCAGCCGTTTACGGTGCTGGAGGGGATAGATCTCACCCTCGATAAAGGGGAGTTTGTCGTGCTGTTAGGCCCGTCGGGCTGCGGCAAATCCACCATTCTCAACCTGGTCGCCGGGTTTACCAAACCGGACAGCGGCCGCGTGCTGGCGAGCGGAAAACCGGTGCGGCAGCCGGGGCCGGAGCGCGGCATGATTTTCCAGCAGCCGAATCTGTTCCCGTGGCTGTCGGTGCTGGATAACGTCACCTTTGGCCCGCGCCTGGGCCGCTATCAAAAAGAAGAGGTCAATGCGCGGGCGCAGGACTGGCTGAACCGCGTGGGCCTGAAAGGCTTTGAGCAGCATGCGCCGTGGCAGCTTTCCGGGGGCATGAAGCAGCGTGTGGCGCTGGCCCGCGCCTGGCTGCCGGGGCCAGAAGTGCTGCTGCTGGATGAACCCTTTGGCGCACTGGATGCACAAACCCGCTTGATGATGCAGGAGCTGCTGCGTGAAGCCTGGCTGACGACCGGCACCACGCTGCTGTTCGTCACCCACGATGTGGAAGAAGCACTGTTTCTGGCCGACCGCATTCTGGTGATGTCGGCCAAACCGGGAAAAATTGTCGAAGAGATTGTCCTGCCCTTTGGCCGCGAGCGCGATATCGAAACGCTGGCGGAGCACCCGCGTTACGGTGAAATCAAGCAGCACGTTTTACACCGCGTCCGCCAGGAGGCGAAGCGTCATTTAGGTTAACTCCCTGTTCCCGGTGTCGGGAATGAATCAACTGTCATTACTGAGGTGGAAGCAATGAGCACGAGCGAATTACGAGACCGTCTGGAAGAGAGCATTCATCAGCACCGCGACGAGTATGTGGCAATAGCCAAAGATATTCATGCCCATCCCGAAACCGGGAATAACGAGTATTACGCCAACGGGGTGCTGACCCAACTGCTGGAGAAGCATGGCTTTACCGTGACCTCCAACGTCGCCGGGCACGAGACCGCCTTTTACGCCGTCAAAGAGAGCGGTAAACCGGGGCCAACCATTGCGTATCTGGCGGAATACGATGCGCTGATCGACATTGGTCACGCCTGCGGGCACAACATCATTGGCGTCACCAGCATTGCGGCGGCGGTAGCCTTAAGTCAGGTGCTGGATCAGACCGGCGGTAAAGTGGTGGTGCTTGGCACTCCGGCGGAAGAGGGTGGACTGCGCGGTAAAGGCGGCGCGAACGGTAACGTGAAAGCCCGCTTTGTTGAGCATGGCTTCCTTGATGATGTTGATGTCGCACTGATGGTGCATCCGGCAGGCAAAACCCGCCTTTCCGGCCCGTCGCTGGCCAACAATCATCTCTATTTCCATTTCTACGGTAAGCCTTCCCATGCGGGGAGCTCGCCGCACAAAGGGGTCAACGCGCTGGATGCGCTGGTCCTGCTCTACAACGGCATCAGCGTGCTGCGCCAGCAGTTGCCGGACGGGATTCGCGTCCACGGCATTATCACTAACGGCGGTCAGGCTCCAAACGTGATCCCGGAATACGCTTCCGCCCACTACTACATTCGCGCCCATACCCGCGAAGAGGTGCTGGCGCTTGAGCCGCGCATCCGCGCCATTGCCGAAGG
>DFPL01000075.1 GCA_002377245.1 Enterobacteriaceae bacterium UBA3516 | reverse complement strand
TTCAATAGCTTACAAGTAAACAAGAAGTTAACCTCCTTGAATATAAACGTCGCAGATTTGTTAAACGGGAATTACATACTGTTATTATTTGTTGTCCTGGCACTCGGGCTTTGTCTGGGGAAATTACGTCTGGGATCTGTACAACTCGGTAATTCCATTGGCGTTTTAGTGGTTTCCTTATTATTGGGTCAGCAACATTTCAGCATTAACACCGATGCGTTGAATCTGGGTTTTATGCTGTTTATTTTTTGTGTGGGTGTGGAAGCGGGGCCAAACTTTTTTTCTATTTTTTTCCGCGACGGCAAGAATTATCTGATGCTGGCTCTGGTATTAGTGGGCAGCGCGCTACTGGTCGCACTGATTCTTGGCAATCTGTTTGGCTGGGATATCGGCCTCACCGCCGGGATGCTGGCCGGCTCGATGACCTCTACGCCGGTGCTGGTGGGCGCGGGCGATACCCTGCGCCACTCCGGGATGGCCGGTGACCAGCTAAGTTCCGCTCTCGATAACCTGAGCCTCGGCTACGCCCTGACCTATCTCATTGGTCTGGTGAGTTTAATTGTTGCCTCGCGCTATATGCCGAAACTGCAACATCAGGACCTGCAAACCAGCGCCCAACAAATCGCCCGCGAGCGAGGCCTGGATACTGACACCAATCGCAAAGTGTATCTGCCGGTAATCCGCGCCTATCGCGTTGGCCCCGAGCTGGTCGCCTGGGCGGATGGTAAAAATCTCCGAGAGTTGGGGATTTATCGCCAGACCGGCTGTTACATCGAACGTATTCGCCGCAATGGCATTCTGGCAAACCCGGACGGCGATGCAGTGCTGCAGGTGGGCGACGAAATCTCCCTGGTGGGTTACCCGGACGCCCATGCCCGTCTCGACCCCAGTTTCCGTAACGGTAAAGAGGTGTTTGACCGCGATCTGCTCGACATGCGCATCGTGACCGAAGAGGTGGTGGTCAAAAACCATAACGTGGTCAATCGCCGTCTGGCACAGCTCAAGCTTACTGACCATGGCTGCTTCCTCAACCGCGTTATCCGCAGCCAGATTGAGATGCCGATCGACGACAACATCGTGCTCAATAAAGGCGATGTTCTGCAGGTGAGCGGCGAAGCGAAACGCGTGAAGACCATTGCCGACCGCATCGGCTTTATCTCCATTCACAGTCAGGTGACGGATCTGCTCGCCTTCTGCGCCTTCTTTATCGTCGGCCTGATGATCGGCATGATCACCTTCCAGTTCAGCTCGTTCAGCTTCGGGATTGGTAACGCAGCCGGTCTGCTGTTTGCCGGGATCATGCTCGGCTTCCTGCGTGCTAACCACCCAACCTTCGGCTATATCCCGCAGGGCGCGCTGAACATGGTGAAAGAGTTTGGTCTGATGGTCTTTATGGCCGGCGTCGGTTTGAGCGCAGGCAGCGGTATCGGTAACGGGCTGGGCGAAGTGGGCGGACAGATGCTGATTGCCGGGCTTATCGTCAGTCTGGTGCCGGTGATGATCTGCTTCCTGTTCGGCGCTTACGTGCTCAAAATGAACCGCGCCCTGCTGTTCGGCGCGATGATGGGTGCCCGCACTTGCGCCCCCGCCATGGAGATCATCAGCGACACCGCGCGCAGTAACATCCCGGCGCTGGGCTATGCTGGCACCTACGCTATCGCCAACGTGCTGCTAACGCTGGCAGGGACCTTGATCATCATCATCTGGCCTGTCCTCGGATAACTCCGAAGTAGAAATTATTTTCAGTGGTCGGAGAACTTTTTTACCAGGCATCAGTCATAACTAGTGCCACTGCTTTTCTTTGATGTCCCCAATTTGTGGAGCCCATCAACCCCGCCACTTCGGTTCAAGGTTGATGGGTTTTTTGTTTTCTAGCCTCACCTCTCCCCTGCAATCCGCCCAACCATCACTCTCAGGTCTTCACGCTTCAGCGGCTCTCTGTCTACCACAAAGTGCAGCGTCATCCCTTCGATAAACGCATCCAGTGCGCGGGCGGTAATGGGGTCGAACCACTGCTCAAGGGTGGTCTGACTGGTGCGCATCCAGTTTTGCATTACGCTTTTAAAGGTCGGCTTTTTGCTCATAAAGGCATAGAGCTGGTACATCAGCTCCATATTGTGTGGCGTGGTGACCTGGGCGCTGTAAATAAGATTGGTGACCGCCTCGCAGGCATCCGCCGGGTTTTTGACGTTGTCGAAAAAGGCCCGGTACTGGACCGACATCTGCTGAGTAAATCGGGTAAAGGCTTCATCAAGCAGTGCGTCGATACCCGTGAAATAGTAGGTCATCGAGCCGAGCGGCACGTCCGCGCAGCTGGCGATTTTACGGTGCGTTACGGCCTGGATGCCATGCTCGGCGATGGTCTCGAGCGTCGCCTCAATGATTCTTTCGCGCCGCTGCGGGTCGTTCGGTCGTCTGCTCATAGATCCTCTTAATCAGTTATGTACAAATGTACACACTCTTGCTAGTGTTGTCCTCTCTTTTCCCTGCAGGATGCGACGTCATGGCTGTCATCTCTCATCGTAATGCCCTTAAACATCGGCTCTGGGCGCTGTTTACCTTCTTCTTCATACCCGGTTTGTTGATGGCCTCCTGGGCCACCCGCACCCCCGCTATCCGCGACATTTTGTCTGTCTCGACGGCTGAAATGGGGGCGGTGCTGTTCGGTCTTTCAGTGGGGTCGATGAGCGGTATCCTCTCCTCGGGCTGGCTGGTGAAACGCTTTGGTACCCGTAAAGTTATTCGCGCCAGTATGGCGGCGGCAGTGGTTGGCATGGCAATTCTGAGCCTGGCGCTGTGGTTTGCTTCCCCCTTGCTGTTTGCGGTCGGGCTGGCCTTCTTCGGGGGAAGCATGGGCGCGGGAGAAGTGGCGATCAACATCGAAGGCGCGGTGGTGGAACGAGAGATGAACAAAACCGTGCTGCCGATGATGCACGGTTTTTACAGCCTCGGGACGCTGGCGGGCGCAGGCATCGGTATGACCTTAACCGCTTTCGGCACCCCGGCCACGCTGCACATTCTGCTGGCGGCGCTGGTCGCCATTACGCCGATTGTGATAGCCATTTCAGCCATTCCTGAAGGCACCGGCAAAGATACGCCGGAAGACAAACAGCGTAATAAAGCAGGCGTGCCGTTTTATCGCGATGTCCAGCTCCTGCTAATTGGCGTGGTGGTACTGGC
>DFPL01000187.1:3758-9702 GCA_002377245.1 Enterobacteriaceae bacterium UBA3516 | reverse complement strand
CCCAGACCGCCGACCATTCCGCCACCGGCAATGATCGCATCCACCACATCACGAAACGCCTGTGTCACTTCGCCCCGCGCCTGATCCGCCAGCGCCTCTTCACTGCTGGCGAGCAGCACATCGCGAATCGCCAGCGCGTTGTTGATCCCCAGACGAACGGTCAGTGACAGGTTTTCTGGCTCCGGCGCCAGCACGACCGCCTCATACCACTTCGCCAGCGTATCGCCGATCCCCGCCAGCAGGTATTCCGCTGGCGCATTGAGAATAATTTGCGGCTCGACCAGTACCAGGAAATTGGCATCATCAAAAATTTCAAAATGCAGTGCCTGACCAGCATCGTTATACCAGACGGAGAGCGGCGTCCAGGCCGCACAGGTGGCGGCAATGGTTGGAATGGCCACCACCGGCAACCTTAAACGGCGCGCCACCGCTTTGACGGTATCGAGCAACGCACCGCCGCCCACGCCAATCACCACCGCCCGGTCATCGCCCGATAGCTCAGCCAGCTCCGCCACGTCGTGCTCGCTGCAATGGCCTTTGAACAACAGATGCTTCGCGCCCGGCGCGTTAAAGCCCTCCGGCAGGAAAGGGCGTGCCCCTTCGATGGCGCGCTCGCCGTAAATCCACACCGCACGGGAAAGCTGTTCAGACGTATAAAAATCATGAAGGTGCGCAAGACTGCCCGCATGGGAGAAGTAGTTAGCCGGGCCGGTGACGACGCGAATATTCGTGTTGCTCATTTGTTGTGTCCTTGTGTACTATCGCTAACCTGATGTTATGTCTGGACATCCGGATGGCTAATATTATTTTGCTTTATCTTATGCCTTTTCTGTCGTTGCCAGTCAAGGCGGCCTATGAAAAATTCATCAAATAACTTATTTATCAGGAACTCGCGTCGGATGAGCACTCACCACCTCGAAATGCGCACTATTAGCCTGTCGTTTGGCGGATTTAGCGCATTGTCGCATGTCGATTTCACCCTGCGAGGCGGTTCCGTGCATGCGTTAACGGGCGCGAACGGCGCGGGGAAATCGACGCTGATGGCGGTGTTGTGCGGCACCCACGACCATTACGAAGGCGAAATCGTCATCAATAACCAGCCGGTTTCTATTCGCACTCCCCGCGATGCCAAACAGCTGGGCATTCACCTGGTGCAGCAGGAAGTGGACGTGGCGCTGATTCCCGGCCTGTCGATTGCGGAGAACATCATGCTCGACCGCCTGGCGGAGGCGGGGCATACGTGGCGCTGGGGCGAAATGCGCCAGCTTGCGCAGGAGGCGCTTGCGCAGCTTGATGTGACCCTTGATGTGCGTCGTTCAATCGATACCTGCACCCTGGCGGAGAAGCAGCAAATTCTGCTGGCGCGCGCGCTCTCTCACCACTGCCGTTTCCTGATTCTGGACGAACCTACCGCGCCGCTCGATCAGCATGAAAGTGAGCGCTTGTTTACCGTGGTGCGTCGTCTGCAACAGCAAGGGATTGGCGTGGTGTTTATCTCCCACCGCATTCATGAACTGAAAGCGATTTGCGACACCCTGACCGTGCTGCGTGACGGCAAGCTGATTGAATCCGGCCCGATGGCAGAACTCAGCGGCGAGCAAATCGTCGAGAAGATGCTCGGCCATGAACTGAGCGACATCTACCCGCCTAAGCGCCCGCCGCACAGCAATGACGTGCTGTTAAGTATTGACGGTCTGCATGACGAGCAACTGCTTAAGGATATCTCTTTGCGCCTGCGCAAAGGGGAGATTCTGGGCATTGCCGGGCTGGCTGGTGCGGGTAAAACCGAACTGTGTAAGGCGCTGTTTGGCGCGAGCAAAAGCAAAGTCACGCGCGGTGAACTTAACAGCCAGCCGTGGCGGCCCCGCGACCCGGCAGACTCCGTGATTCGCGGGCTGGCGCTGGTGCCGGAAGAGCGGCGCAAAGAGGGCATTTTTATTGAAGAGCCTATTGCCATGAATCTCTCGGTCAGCGCGGACAACACCTTCTCCCGCTGGAGTCTGTTCGGTCATCGCCAGGCCTGGCGCTGGGCGCAGGAGGTGATTGCCCGCGTTGGCGTGCGCACCACCGGGCCTGGGCAAACCTTGCGTCGCCTGTCCGGCGGTAACCAACAGAAAGTGGCGATTGGCAAATGGCTGCGCGGCAATGCCAACGTGGTGATTTTTGACGAGCCGACCAAAGGGGTCGACGTGAAAGCCAAAACTGACCTGTTCCAGTTGATTGACGGGCTGGCGCGGGAAGGGAAAGGCGTGATTTATGCCTCCGGGGAGTTTTCCGAACTGGTTGGCCTGTGCGACCGCATTTGTGTGCTCTGGGATGGGCGCATTGTCGCAGAAGTGAAGGGCGAGGAGGCCCGAGAAGAGACCTTACTTTATTTTTCCACCGGAGGAACGGCAGCGTGAGCAAAGCCCTTTCAGTTAAGGCTGCGGTGTCACCCCGTCAGCAGTTTTTTGATTTTCTTTATAAATGGGGCATGTTGCTGACGGTTGTCGCGCTGGTTGCCATCTTTGGTCTGGCATCGGATAACTTCCTCGACCCATTCAACATCATCAACATCTTACGCTCTATCGCTATTGTCACGGTGATCGCGGTTGGGGTGTCGATTTCACTCACTATCGGTGGTTTTGACCTGTCGGTCGGTTCAACCGCGTCGCTGGCGAACGCGCTGGTGATTTCACTCTTCGTCTGGCATGGCTTTGGCACCACCGAAGCCATTCTGGTGACGCTGGCACTCTGCACCCTGGTGGGCCTGTTTAACGCATTCTTAATTGTGGTGCTGCGGATCCCCGACATGCTGGCGACCCTCGGCAGCCTGTTTGTGATTCAGGGCGTGGCGATGACCTACAGCTACGGCGGCTCCATCACCCAAAACATGGTACTGCCGAGCGGCGAGATGGCAGAAGGGATGATCCCGGAGGCCTTTGGTCTGCTCGGGCAGGTGCCCACTATCGTCATCATCATGCTGGTAGTGACCGTTCTGGCGCAGTTAGGCCTGTCGCTGACCACCCACGGACGCCGGATGTATGCCATCGGCGGTAACCCGGAAGCGGCGCGTTTATCCGGTATCCGCACCACCCGTTACAAAGTGGCGGCCTACGTGATTGCCTCACTGCTGGCCGGTTTAGGCGGCATCCTGCTGGCCTCGCGTATTGGCTCGTCCCAGGTGAACGCTGGTGGCGGCTACCTGATGGATGCGGTTGCGGCGGCATGGATCGGTTTCTCGCTGGCGGGTTCCGGTAAGCCGAATGCGCTTGGCACGTTGGTGGGGGCGGTGATTCTCGGCGTGCTCTCAAACGGACTGGTGATGCTCTCCGTGCCGTATTACGCCATGGACATTATTAAGGGGCTGGTGCTGGCCGGTGCCCTTGCGTTGACTTACTTCCAGCGTCGTTAATTATTCAGGGGATAACAGATGAAAAAGATAGCACTCTCTTTACTGACGCTGGGATTACTGAGCGCGCTGCCGGGTTATGCGGCAACACCGGCTCCGGTACCGGACGCCATTGCCAGCCATAACGGCCCGATTCGCATTGCGCTGATTCGTAACCTCGGTTCCGATGACAACACCACCCAGTTTGTTTCCGGCGCGCTGCAGGAAGGCAAAAAACTCGGGTTTAAAGTCAGCACCTTCCTGAGCAACGGCGATGATGCTAAGTTCCAGGATTTCGTGAACCAGGCCATTACCCAGAAATACGATGGCATCATCCTCTCTCAGGGCCGTGACCCGTACTCGACCGCGCTGATTAAAAAAGCGGTCGATGCCGGGATCAAAGTGTCGGTGTTTGATACCGCTGTGAACGGTGAAATTCCGGGCGTGACCGTCACCCAGCAGGACGATGCCTCCCTGACCAAACTCTCCTTTGGCGCGCTGGCAAAAGACTTCAACGGCAAAGCCAACATCATTAAACTGTGGGTCGCCGGCTTCCCGCCAATGGAGCGTCGTCAGGCCGCCTATGCTGAGTTGCTGAAGGAGTATCCGGGTATTAAAGAGCTGGAGTCCATCGGTGCGGTCTCTTCCGACGTGCAGGGCGATACCGCCAACAAAGTGGGCGCGGTGCTGGCGAAATACCCGAAAGGGCAGATTGATGCTATCTGGGGCACCTGGGACGCCTTCAGCCAGGGGGCTTACAAGGCGCTGAAAGAGAACGGTCGTACCGAGATCAAACTCTACAGCATCGATGTGTCTAACCAGGATCTGCAACTGATGCGCGAGTCCAACAGCCCGTGGAAAGTGAGCGTGGCGGTGGATCCGAAACTGATTGGCGCGACCAACGTGCGTCTGATTGCCAATAAGATCGCGGGTGAACAGACGCCTGCGACCTATGACTTTAAAGCGGCCGCCATTCCACAGGCGCTGCTGGCGGCACAACCTGGTGCGGTGAACGTGGCATCACTGGCGAAAATCATCCCAGGCTGGGGCCAGACCGAAGACTTTATCGCGCCGTGGTTCGCTACCCTGGAAGCAAAAGCGAAATAATCATTGCCCGGTGGCGCTCCGCTTACCGGGCCTACGGGTTACGTGATTCTTAGGCCGGATAAGGCGAAGCCGTCATCCGGCATGAAAGGACATCTCATGGCAACTGAACTCCCACGCCCGGAATACAGTCGTAATATGCGGCTGATTGGTCACAGCGACCAGGGCGGACGCCCGGATGGCGTACAACTGATGGTGCACCGTGGCTTTGCGTACATCGGTCACATGGTCTCTCAGGGCTTCTCCATCGTCGATGTGCGCGACCCCAAAAATCCCAGACCCGCAGGCTATGTTCCGGCCCCTCCCGGCACCTGGAACGTGCATTTACAGGCGCATGACGATCTTCTGCTGGTGATCAACGCCCGTGACCTTTTCGCCGATGCCCGCTTTGCCGATGAAAAAGTCTATTACACCCGCTCGGTGGGTGAGACGGTCAGTGACGTACAGGACAAAGGCTGGAGCGCCGGGCTGCGCATTTTTGATATCTCCACGCCGGATAAACCGCGTGAAATTAGCTTCCTGTCGCTTAACGGGATCGGTATTCACCGCATCTGGTACGTAGGCGGACGCTGGGCCTATGTCTCTGCGCTGATCGATGGCTTTACCGATTATATTTTCCTGACTATCGATCTGGCCGATCCCCGTAAGCCTGAAGTGGCGGGGCGCTGGTGGCTGCCCGGCATGAACCAGGCGGCAGGCGAGACGCCGGACTGGGAGGCCGGAAAACGCTATGCCCTGCACCACGCCATTATTGCAGGCGATACCGCCTATGGCAGTTGGCGCGACGGCGGCCTGACGCTGCTGGATGTGAAAGACCGCACCCAACCGACGCTGATTAGTCATCGCAACTGGAGTCCGCCGTTTGGCGGTGGCACCCATACCGCGCTGCCGTTGCCGGACCGTGACCTGCTGGTGGTGCTGGATGAAGCAGTGCTGGATAACCAGGAAGACGGTGAGAAGCTGATTTGGCTGTTCGATATTCGCGAACCGTCAAACCCGGTCAGTATTTCTACTTTCCCGCAGCCGGATGAGAGTGATTATGTGGCAAAAGGGGCGCACTTCGGACCGCATAACCTGCATGAGAACCGTCCGGGGAGCTTTATTAGCTCGACGCTGATTTTTGCCACTTACCAGAACGCCGGCGTGCGTGCCTATGATATTTCCAATCCCTATCGTCCGGTGGAAACCGGTGCACTGGTGCCCGCCGCACCGGAGAGGATGATGGATACGCGTCCAGGCCGCCCGCAGGTGATTCAGTCCTGTGATGTGTTTGTGGATGCGCAGGGGGTGATTTACAGCACGGATTACAACGGTGGGTTGTCGGTGATTGAGTATCTGGGGTGACGCAACCCTCACCCTGCTGAGAGGGATCTCAATAATATTGTTTTTCGCAGCGATAATATTGCTCAATGAGAATAAAACAATCACCGCGATGACAGGGTCCGGCTGAAAATCGACGAAGCGTATCCG
>DFPL01000187.1:0-3672 GCA_002377245.1 Enterobacteriaceae bacterium UBA3516 | reverse complement strand
GCATTTTCCCCCTCACCCTGACCCTCTCCCCGGTGGGGCGAGGGGACAGATTGTGCTCGCATTTTCTTGTAGGGACTCCCTCAGCCTTAAGGGTGAGGGCACCCGCGCGCACTTAACTATACTGACGCACCCGGGCAATCAGCTCATCCACACTGTCAATGCGCGGGGCGATCACAATCAACACCTTGCCGAGAGTAATGGCATGTCGCAGACACGCGTGGCGCATCTCCTCGTCGGCGATAGTATCGATATCGGCGACATGCGACAGACCTACCGAGCGGCGAATCAGCTCGGTGCCGCAGAAGCCGACCGCATCCGTCCATACTTTCTTCAGAAATTCAGAAGCATAGCCCGGCACACTCAGGGCGGCGTCCTGCGTTTTCTCACGCGCCAGCGCCTGGAAACGCTCGACGAATGTGGACCACAATTCCTGAATATCAATCAGACGCTGCTCACGCGCCGCCGCCGCATCGCGAATGCCCAGATGGCCTGGCACACCGCAGTAGTTCAGCAACAGATTGCCTATCGCGGTGCCGATATCAAAGCCCATCGGGCCAAAGTAACCAAACTCGGCGTCGATGGCTTTCAGGCTGCCATCGGCAACAAAAATCGAACCGCTATGGATATCGCCGTGCAGCAGGGCTTCAGCGTGTGAGAAGAAACGGTGCTTCAGTGAGGCAACCGCCAGCTTGAGCTGCGTATCCTGACGCAAAGCGTCAACGTCAGCTTCCAGCGCCGCCGGGTAGTTATTACGTTCGTGGATCTGATACGGATCGTTGAAGAACAGATCCTCGGTGATCTCGCACATCTCCGGGTTAATAAACTGCGCGACCTGGGCTTTTTTCACATGCGGATGCAGGAAAAAGTCGCTGGTGTGGAACAGCGTTTGCGCCAGATACTCCCCCAACTGGCGTGCTGCCTGCGGGTAATAGATGTTTTTAATCAGCTCACCGCGCCAGATGCGATGATCGGAGAGATCTTCCATGACCATCACCGCCAGTTCCGGGTCGTAATGCAAAATATTGACCGTGTGCTGCGGAGCGTGTTTATAGTGCTCGACCAGCGTTTGGGCTTCCAGCCGTGCGCGATCAAGGGTCAGCGGCCAGGATTCTCCAACGCAGCGCACATAGGGCAGCGCCTGTTTGACGATAATGCGGCTTACGCCCTCACTATCAAAAATCTTAAACACCAGGTTCAGGTTACCGTCGCCGACCTCCTGCGCTTCAACCAGCTCGGACGGGGTGTCCAGACCACCAAATTGTTGTGCATACGCCACAGCATCCTGAGCGTTGAAGGTACGGTATTGCGACATTGCCAGTTCCTCATGTTCTTATGCTAATAAAGCCATTCAGACGTCTATACATCTGGATTTCATCCTGACACAATACGATACAACAACGCAACAGGGATTTAACGCTATGCAGACATTACAGACCACCAGCCTGCGGGTTGTTGATAATCAACTCTTTATACTTGACCAGCAGGCGCTGCCGCAGGAAAAACGCTGGCTGCCAGCGGACTCGGTAGTCTTGCTGGTGGAGCATATCCATGCGTTACGCGTGCGGGGCGCGCCGTTGATTGGCCTCTCCGCCAGTCTGCTGTTGGCGCTATTGGCGGAAAACGGGGAAAGCCGTGACGAACTGGCCCGGTCGCTGGAGACCCTGCGAGCCTCGCGCCCGACGGCGGTCAACCTGATGAACAACCTCGACCGAATGAAGCTGGCGCTGACGCAGGAGGATTTCGTTCCGGCGCTGGTGACAGAAGCGTTGCGCCTGATTGAAGAAGACAAAGCCTTGTGCGGCAGCATCGCGCAGGCGGGCAGCGAGCTTGTGAAACCGGGCAGCCGCTTGTTAACGCACTGCAATACCGGTGGGCTGGCGACTGCGGGTGTCGGTACTGCGCTGGGCGTTATTGCATTGGCCCATCAGCAGGGCAAGGTGGCGAATGTCTGGGTGGATGAGACCCGTCCGTTGCTGCAGGGCGGGCGTTTAACGGCCTGGGAGTTGGGCGAACTCGGGGTGCCTTATCAATTGATTACCGACTCGATGGCTGCCAGCCTGATGGCCAAAGGGCAGGTGGATGCGATTTGGGTGGGGGCAGACAGGATTGCCGCTAACGGTGATGTCGCCAACAAAATCGGCACCTACTCCCTGGCGGTATTAGCGAAATTCCACGGTATTCCCTTCTACGTTGCCGCACCGCAAACCACCCTCGATCCGAACTGCCCGAACGGCGAGGCGATCCCTATCGAACAGCGCGCAGCGAGTGAAGTGACGGGGGTTGCCGGGAGCTTTGGCGCCGTGCAGTGGGCACCGGAAAATGCCCAGGTTTATAACCCGGCCTTTGATGTGACTCCAGCCGCACTCATCAGCGGCTGGGTGCTGGACAGCGGCGTGGTGACGCCAGAGCAGGTCAGCGCCGGGTACTTTGCGCGCTGAGCTTTAGGCTGCGTTTCGGTTACTGCTCAGATAACCGAGCCGATTTCCATGCTCTCCGGGTCAATCAGTTGTAAAAAGGCATCGCATACCGCTTGCCCGGCCCAGCTGTCGCAAATACTGTGCGCGCAGGCCGGTGAGGCGGCAAAGGCCATGTCCATGAAGGTGCCATCTTCGAACCTTATCAGCCGTTGGCCTCGCCATCCGTGCTGAGCAGACAGATATGTTGAGGTCATGTGTGCCCAGGCGGCCCGCATGGCCTCTTCCGTTACCCCTTCCCGAAGCCTGAAACGCCCCATTTCTATGCCGTCATTTGGTTGGATGAGGACGCCCTTATCGGCGGGTGAGGTATTGGTTTTTTCGTTAATGCTTTCAGTGCATTGCTGTGTCATCGGTTTTCTCTCTCCAGGGTCTTGGGAGTGGGCAGTGTCGCAGATTGGTCCTGTCAGTTCCTGTCAGGGGTGTGTTACCCTCACGCCATGAAAACCCTTCGTTTATTCGCTCTGCTTGATCAACTGCGGCTCGCGCGTCATCCGGTTTCTGCGGAGATACTGGCGCAGCGGCTTGGCGTTTCACTGAGAACGATTTATCGGGACATGGCTACGCTTACCCAACTGGGTACACCGGTGCGTGGAGAGTCGGGGCTGGGCTACCAGCTTGAAAAAGGCTATTTTCTGCCTCCGCTGCGTTTTGACCCCGATGAAGCGGAAGCCATTATGCTCGGGCTGCGGTTAGTCAGGGCTCGAGGAACCGGCGGTTTGCATGACGCCGCGGCGCGCGTTGCGGGCAAAGTGGCGGATGCGATGGGGCAGCAACGAGGCGAGCAATTTCATGACCTCCCACTACTGGCGGTGTCCCGCGAGCGCCCGGGCGAAGACCAGGCCGCACAATGGGGAGATGCGCTGAGAAAAATGATTCGTGAGCGTGTGGTTGTGGAGCTCACCTACAGTGATTTGGCTGAAAATGAGAGCTGTCGCCGCGTCTGGCCGCTGGGGCTGACTCTTTTTGATGACGCCTGGCTGCTGACCGCCTGGTGTGAGATGCGCAGTGATTTTCGCCATTTCCGCCTGGACCGGATTCGTCATCTTTCTGCGACCGGAGAACGTTTTGCTCATCAGAAGGGAAGGCGATTCCAGGATTACCTCGACCGCCTCTGAGTGGCAGTGGTGCGGTTATTGCCCCTCACCCTAACCCTCTCCCCGGAGGGGAGAGGGGATAGATCTGAGCACTGTTTTCC
>DFPL01000189.1 GCA_002377245.1 Enterobacteriaceae bacterium UBA3516 | reverse complement strand
CCAAAGAGGAGAGGGGACTGCTCGTGCACGCATTTTTTTGTGGGGATTCCTCAGCAGCCACCCTCTTCTGTAGAAATCAGCAACTGGCTAAGCGAGTGCCGGAGTTGTTGAACCTGCGCGTCATCAAGCGTTGAAAGCAGCGCATTTTGCATGTCTACATGCAGCACCAGCGCGTGCTCGATAAGGTGTAATCCCGTCTCCGTCAGGGCGACGCGCATGCTTCGCTTGTCGCTCGGGTCCAGCAGTCGAACAATCAGGCCCTGCGCTTCCAGCCGATTCAGTCTGTTGGTCATGGCTCCCGAGGTGACCAGCAAAGACTGATACAACGTCGTGGGAGATAAACAATAGGGTTCACCGGCGCGTCTTAAGGTGGCAAGAACGTCAAAATCGCCCTCATGGAAACCCAACGCGGAAAGTACCTTGGCGCGTTTTTTTGCCAGGTGTTTCATTATCCGCAGCATGCGCCCAAACACTTCCATGGATGACACGTCCAGCGCGGGCATGGCATTCGCCCATTGTTTGACAACGAAATCAATATGATCGGCCACGTATGTTCTCCGTCCAGATGGCGCACTCTTCACCACACAGCACGATACCATTTTTTAGCCCCGGCTTCGCATGCCGTGCTAACGCGAGCGAGCGGAAGGACGGCATGTTTATCATTTTGTGCAGGCAATCTATCTTCACCGAACAAAGTATCTTAACGTTAAGATACTTTGTTCTTTGGGATCGCTTACATGATTAAAAATCTGCCTGCTGCGGGCGCTTTTGCGCTGATCGCTTTTATTATTGGACTCAACCTTCGCCCCGTTATGGCGGCTATTGGCCCGCTGTTTTCACTTCTTCATCAGGATATGCAGCTCTCAGGCACTCAACTCAGCTTACTCACCACGCTACCGGTGTTTATGATGGGCGCTGCTGCACTGGCCGGCCCCAGTTTAATTAACAGGCTCGGTGAAGTGCGCGGCATCGCTTTGGGGTTACTCATCCTGATGTTGAGCTGTTTGACCCGTGGAATGATCCATTCTGTAGTGGCGTTAATCATGAGCGCACTGGTGGCCGGTATGGGAATCGGGCTGATTCAGTCCATGATGCCTGCCCTCATCAAACGACGTTATGGCAACAAAGCGGGCACGTTAATGGCCCTTTTTTCGACCGGCATTATGGCGGGCGCGGCAATGGCAGCCGTCACCGCAACGCCGCTTGCGGATACGCTAGGCTTGCAAGGTGCATTGGTGGTGCCTTTTGTACCGGCCCTGCTGGCCTTACTCATCTGGAAAACAAGATTACAGGGTGAAAAAATCCTTAAAAGGGAGACACCGCCGCGACCACGTCTGCCCCGGCAGGCAACGCTATTGATGATTTTCTTTGGCATCGGTACGGGCGCGTATACCTTAGTGCTCGCCTGGTTACCCCCCTTCTATATTCAACACGGCTGGTCGCCGCGCCTGAGTGGGTATCTGCTGGGCGCACTGACCCTCACCGAAGTCGTCGCAGGGTTTGTGCTTTCGAGTACGATTCATTACTTTCAGGATCGCCGCCGCCCATTAGTCGTGGTGTTGTGCCTTATCCTGGCGGGGTTGGTTTGCCTGATAATGATGGGCGGGGCGCATGCCTGGCTGCCAACTCTGCTTCTGGGCCTGGGGATTGGCGCGTTGTTCCCTTTGTCTTTGATTGTGACGCTGGATCATGCAAAAACACCGGAAGAGGCAGGCTTACTTCTCTCTTTCGTTCAGGGCGGAGGCTATATGATTGCCTCCCTGATGCCCCTTATCGCCGGTATTGTGCGTGACCACGCGGACTCTTTAAACAGCGCATGGGGCGTCATGTGTGCAGGCATTGTTCTGTTGATTCTGATTGCTGTGCGTTTTACCCCGCCTCCTGCTGCGCGTGCCTGAACCCTGGCGGCATGGCCTCAACCCGGATGCAACGGGTTGAGGTCATGCTCATAACCCCTTCTGCTTGTTCAGCCTGTAAAACGCCTTTTTAACGGTCGCGACAAGCTGAGAACAGATCCAGCCCGGCGTGATATACGCTGCTCTGTATCTCATACAGTCCCATCAGGGAGTGATAGAGATTGTCGTGGCTGATGGCGTCGTTTTCAGCCCTGTTGCGCAGGCAGGAAAGATTCAGCCGCGCATCCTGGGCAAATTCAGGGGAAAACCACATGACCATAGGAATATGGGTTTGTTCGTCCGGCGCGATGAAGTAAGGCGTGCCATGCAAATACATTCCGCGCTCGCCGAGAGATTCACCATGGTCGGACACATAGATCATGGCGACATCACGTTGAGCCGAATAACTTTGCAGCAGATCAATCGTCTTGCTCAACATCCCATCGGTGTAGACCAGCGTGTTATCGTACGTATTCACCAGCGCTTCATTGCTGCATTTATCAATCTGATTACTGTCACAGGTGGGGCTGAAAATTTTGCCTGCTGGCGGGTAACGCTCATAGTAAGTGGGCCCGTGGCTGCCAAGCTGGTGCAGGACAATCAAGGCATCCCCCTGCATTTTGTCGATACGATCCGCGAGCCTGTCTAACAAAACTTCGTCATAACAGGTGCCGTCTTTATTTACGCAATGAGCGGCAATCTTTTGCTCTGGCATATTCTCCGAGGGTACCCTTTCGCACACGCCTTTGCAGCCGCCATTGTTGTTATTACGCCAAAGAATGGACACACCGGTGCGTTGCAGGATGTCGAGCAAATTCTCTTCCGTTGCGGCCCGAACATCATTGTATTGCGAGCGCGTCAGACGAGAGAACATGCAGGGCAGAGAGATGGCCGTGGCCGTGCCGCAGGAGGAGACATGTTTGAAACTGATGATGCCCTCACGCGTTGACAGAGCGGGGTTTGTGGCACGGGGATAACCATTGAGTTGAAAATTTTGCGCCCGCGCGGTTTCACCCACTACCACAATAACCAGTTTGGACCGTTTTCCCGCGTCTGCGGTTGGCCGCGTGGCATCTCTGGCGACGGCACGCAGCAGCTGGGCGTTGGCGTGAAATTTACGCTTGAGGTAACCATGGGTATTTCGTACCACGTTGAAAGGCAGTACCTGATCCTTTATTTGCATATTGTTACGCAGCAAAGACGCATAGTCCTTGTAAAACGTTAGCGTAATGGCGGCGAACAGAGTCATGGTCACCACGATATGCATCAGCCACCAGAGCAGGGTGGGTATGGGCCGGCCAATTTTTTTAACCGGCAGTAACACCAGCGCCGCGGCGGGTACTCCGCCCAGCAAAAAGAGCGTGAGCAGTAAAGGAAACGAAAACCAGGCGGCAAGCTCGGCCTGGTTCGTTTCGAAAACGTTTTGCACCATACTGCGNNGCAACTGGCACTGATGATGACAAGCAAGGCCAGTAAGATTTTACGCAGATAAGGCAGCATCATTACCGGCGTCAGCAGCAGGTTGAGGAAGCAAAAGAGAAACACCGGCAGACTAATAAAAAACAGCACGCCGTGCAGGCTGCTTACTTCGACTTTGGACCAGAGCGTTTGCCAGAGCGCCAGGTTACCCAGGGTGGTGAAGAAAAAAGCGGCGACCCAGGTCATTTGTACTGGGTTTAACCGAACAGACAGGCGTCGTTGAAACATGCGCAATTCTCAGCGGGATTGGAAGTGTGCGCATTATCAAAAAGTGTTTGTCAGGAAGTTGTTAAGATGTTGAATTCCCTCTCACAGATACCTTTTTATGACTCGTCTGCTCATTATTGAAGACAACCCTGAGCTTGTCGCCAATCTCTATGAATTTTTCGAGCCGCTGGGCTACGTCCTGGATGATGCCAGAGATGGCGCCACCGGCCTGCGCATGGCCACGCAAAATAGTTACGATGCCATTCTGCTGGATCTGATGTTGCCTCGCCTGGATGGCATGACGCTGTGTAGTCAACTCCGCCAGGAGTATCAAAATCCTGTGCCCGTGCTGATGCTGACGGCGCGCGATCCGATAGACGACCGGGTACAGGGTTTTGCCCTTGGCGCAGACGACTACCTGGTCAAACCCTTTTCTCTGAAGGAGCTTGATGCCCGTGTTCAGGCACTGGTGCGTCGCGCTCAGGGGAGACAGGTACAGGGCACGCTGGTGTGGGAGGACCTTGTTGTGGACGCCCGCGTGCCACAGGCCTGGCGGCAGGGTCAGGCCATCAGTCTGACGCCCAGTACGCATAAATTACTGCTGTGTCTGATGCGCGCCGCGCCTGTTGTCGTCAAAAAACAGGAGATGGAATATCTGCTTTGGGGCGATGAACCGCCAGAAAGTGGCGCACTGCGTACGCATATTCATGACCTGCGGCAGCGAATTGACAAAAACTTCACATCTGCCCTGATAGAAACAGTACATGGCATTGGTTTACGGCTGCAAAAATCCGACGTGGCTTGAGCAGACGCATTATCAGGAACAGCGCACCCAACATGAAATCCCGTTACCAGCAGATGACGCTTAATACCCGCATTACCGTCTCCTTTGTGCTGCTGATGATCGCCGTGATGACCTTCATTATCGTGGCTGAACAACTCGATTACGATGATTTACGAGCCTGGGTAATCTCAGAAAGCCTTCGCGATGAGTTAGCGGGTATTGAAAAGGACATTGCCAATGGCATCCCCCCTGCTCTTCCCGAAAACAGCCGCCTGTATGATACCCAAACGGTGCCTGATTCTCTGCGACAGTATGCGCCCGGTTACCATCGTCTGGAAAATCCTGAAACGTGGCATTTGCTGGTGTTTGAGTATCAACATAGCCGTTACTACCTGCTCCATGACGGGGCGCAGTATCCTTATCTGGAGCTTATGATTGATGGCTTTGCGCCGCTGGTCATTGCGTTGTGCATTCTTTGCGCCTTCCTCATTGGCCGCCTGACCTCCGCACGCGTTACCGCCCCCATTATCCGCCTGGCCGAAGCCGTACAGCGAAATGAAAAGCCACTGCCCTTTCAGGATGCGACAGATGAAATCGGCGTCCTGTCGCGGGCGTTTGCGCGTCACAGCGAAGAGCTTGAACGGTTTCTGCAACGTGAACGATGCTTTGTCGGGGATGCCAGTCATGAACTGCGTACACCGCTGGCCATTATTAGTGGCGCGGGCGAAACTATCCTTCACCAGTTGCCCACAGACAGCCATCTGAAGCCCGGCGCGGAACGCATCGTGCGCACGACGCAGGAAATGCAGCGCCAGTTAACCTGTCTGTTGCTGCTCTCACGCGACCCGCAAACCCTTCCCCGTTACGATGTTCTTCTTCACCCGTTGATGGATGAATGTATTGCGCGCTGCCAGCCCTGGCTGGTCAAAAAATCGGTGAGGATTATCCTGAATGTGCCCACAAATGCGCACACCTGGACCAACCCCGAACTGGCACGCAGCGTCATTCTTAACCTGTTGCGCAATGCCTGTCAGTACACCCATGAAGGCGAAGTAAGCCTGACGCTTGAAGACTCAACGCTCAGGATTTCAGACACCGGTCCAGGCCTGCCCACCACCGTCGATCCGCAGTTTTTTCAACGCTTCCAGCACCCGCCCACGCATGAGGGAGAAGGACTGGGGTTATCGATTGTGCAGCGAATTGTGGAGCATCTCGGCTGGCACATGACGGTTGAAAGTTCTGATCAGGGGTGCTGCTTTACGCTGAAGATGCAACCTGCCGCCTGATGCCTGACACTTTCCTGACATTTTGTTTTGCATACTCCGCTCACATTCTCTTTGACTGGAGTTCACAATGCATGCATCAGGCCCTACGGGAACCGGCAAGTATCAACATGGCAAAACCGGAATAACCCGCCTCTTCGCGACGTTACGCTATTCGCGTGATGGTTTCCTCGCCGCCATTCAGGGTGAGGCCGCCTTTCGTCAATTGATGACCTTACACGGCGCGCTGATGGTGGCCGCTGTTGCGCTCCATATCAGCCCCGTCGAACGTGCGCTTTTGCTGGCGGTCTCATTTATCAGTTTGCTCGTTGAACTGCTTAATTCGGCGATAGAGGCCGTCGTGGACCGGATCTCGCTTGAGCAACACCCGCTTTCGAAAAACGCCAAAGATATGGGCAGCGCCGCGCAAACCATGGCACTGATCATGGTCGCGTCGGTATGGATAGTCATCCTGTTTTAGCCGCTGCACATGCAGTGCCCAGTGAAGTGGAGAGGGTCATTGTTAAGAGCCTCTCTACTTCGCTGGTTTGCTATCTGACCCGGTCTTAACAAAAACGGCTCTGCGTCATTCTGTAGCCATTCAGCCATCCGGGTGTTTAAGTGGTTAAAATAAATAATATAAATATTGCTTATTCAGAGTCGCTATGTCTTAATAGCGCCATCGGTTTGGAAAACAGACCTTATGAAAGCAGTTTTAGTAAAGCAGTCCTCAGTTCAAGTGTTATCCAAAGATATCCCTTCTTCATGAGCCTCCTCCTAAGTGCCACATAAGTCACTCTCTTAATACAGGCCATCACCGCCGCGCTTACGTGGCTCATTCATTAAGGAATTATCTATGTCTAATAAAATGACTGGTTTAGTAAAATGGTTCAACTCTGATAAAGGTTTTGGCTTTATCACTCCTGACGACGGCAGCAAAGATGTATTCGTACACTTCTCTGCTATTCAGAGCGATAGCTTCAAAACTCTTGATGAAGGTCAGAAAGTTTCCTTCACCATCGAAAGCGGCGCCAAAGGCCCTGCAGCTGGCAACGTTACCGCGCTGTAATCGATGCTGATTATCAGAGCAGTAGTGTTAGCGATGAAGACATCTGTCTGAGCAATACCGTTCTCTGATAATAAAAAAGCCCGCTATGTGCGGGTTTTTTATTATCTTCATTTTATTCTGCCGCCAACTCACTCGATACGTTTACAACACCTCCCTTTCTCCTGTCTCGCTTAAAACTTTGTGCCGCGTCATACCACTGCGCCCCATAACAAGACTTTGCGTTGGCGGTGCCTGTCACTACAAAAAAACAGAGCTATACGTAATGGAATCACTGCGTATATAGTATGAACTCCTACCCTCCTGATTGAGGAGTATCTGATGCCTGAATACTCTTTTTTTATAAAAAATAAACAAATCGTTGCGCTCAACAGTTCTGAACAGGAAGCCGCGTCTCAACTAATTGAACAGGGTTTTGAAAAACAGTTCGAAGAGATCGAAGCGATAAACGAAAAACGTGCGCTGGCACGCTTTGCGGATATTCGCAGAGACAAAGCGACCGATCACCATAACTTTATGGCCGGTGCGATAGCCTTACCGCTTATCGGCGTAATGACCGCAGCGGCAAATAAACTGATTCGCAAAAAAGAGTAATGCAAACACTACAGAGATGGCAGTGATTCAAACTTGTCTTTCGGCCGGATAGTGAATCCATTATTCGGCCCTCTTCAAATCCTACGCGCGAATAACGTAGTGCCCCTCCATTTCTCTTCGCGTTGTAGTGAAAATCTTCTATAAAAAAGTGCGTAAAGTCTCTCCTCTTGGTGAAGTGCAACATCTTCATTGCGTTTAAACAACTTCTCGTTATTTTCTCATTACAAGTTGATAACCCAATAGTGTGATTGATAGACATTTTACATCACTCTCAGGCATTCCCATGCAAATAAAATTCCTTATTTACAATGAGTTAATAATCACTTTTTTGAGACTATAAAAAGATAGGCGGCACTCATAAATTCATCTATAAAAATTACTTTGACTACCGCATCACTTAAGATAGACTACTAATTGCGCACGGTAATTAATTCTGGCCGAGAACCTTCATTTTAGGGGACTCTGGAAGTATCAAGCGAAGAGCAAGCATGAAAACCTATAAATTAAATAAGAGCATAGCCATTTTCGTTTTTATATTGTTGATCCCATTTATGGTCGTTTGCACCTATACCTGGTTATATATTGATTACAGCAGTAACAAAGAGTTTAAAACCACCCTTTCTCGCTTTACGGCTAATGCCTCAAAAGGGAATATAGAGACACCACTGAATGAAATAAAACTCATCTTCAGAAGCTTGTCAGCAAGCATAGACGAAACCGACATTGAAAAATATCTTCAGGGTCAACCTACAGACTTAAATACACTCATTCCTGCCATCACGGATTCAACGATATTTTTTAGTAATGTGATCGTCTCTGATTCAAATGATAATTATAAGATTTACCCCAACCTGAGTGATAAGAAGATCTCTCCACGCTCACGCCCCTGGTATCCACTGACGGCCACAAAGGATGTGATCACCTATTCCCAACCTTATGAGTCTATTCTTGATGAAGTCAACGGAACCGCAAAGTCGAAAAAAGAGTCAATCACCGCCAGTATGAACCTGTTTAATAAGCGTTCTGAATTCATTGGAAATATCGGTTTTGACCTGGATTTAAAGTCGATAAGCTCAACCATTAACAATAAGTTACCCCCTTATAACGGCAAGTTTCTGATCACCTCCAGTGCAGGGGAAATCATTCCGAGTGAAAACAAAGCAGAAATTCTCAAAAAAAGGGTGCCGCACGACTGGGTTGAACGCGGCGACAGCGTCGAAGGCGATTTTTATGACAGCAAACAAAAGGTATTCGTTTTCTATAAGACGTATGTGAACCCTGACTGGTATGCCTTTACTATCGTCAACGAAAGCGAATACCGAAACATTACTAACTATGCAAAACAATCGTTCTGGATAGTGATGTTGTGTTGCCTGGTGTTCTATCTTTTTGTCATTTTTTTCGCCAGGTTATATATGGAGAAAATCCTCTCCCGGCTGTACATGGGGATGAATGGCATCATTCCCAAAAAGAATAAATTAACGATAGGTTCTATTTACGAAAATATCAGGAAAAATAAACAAAATCTTGATAAAGCGATTCGCGACGCCACGCTCGATGGTTTAACTAACCTCTTTAATCGACGAAAGTTTGATGATGATATTCGTAAGCTGGCCGACAGCGGAAAAGCTTTTTACCTTGCCATTATTGATATTGATAACTTTAAAGCGATCAATGACACATGGGGTCACGATGCAGGGGATAACGTTCTGAAAGTTGTGGGTCAGACGGGCTGCCAGGTCGTTGGCGGCGAACATCGCATCTATCGATTTGGCGGCGAAGAGCTGTGCGTCATTTACTCAGGCGAGGATCATGACCTCTTCTGTCAAATGATGGACACCTGGTTGCAGATGGTTTCTCTGCGAAAATGGCGTGAACCTTCCTTACAGGTGACATTTAGTGGTGGGATTGCGAAACATATGCCTCACGATCCCGTAGAAGCG
>DFPL01000188.1 GCA_002377245.1 Enterobacteriaceae bacterium UBA3516 | reverse complement strand
TATGACGAAAAAACCCTGCCGGAAGGCGCACCGGCTAATGGTCATTACAAAGCCTATATTCTCGGTCAGGGTGACGATGGCATCGCGAAAACCCCACAATGGGCGTCGGCAATCACCGGGATTCCCGATGATCGCATCGTAAAACTGGCCCGCGAAATCGGTACCGCCAAACCGGCTTACATATGCCAGGGCTGGGGGCCACAGCGTCAGGCAAACGGTGAGCAAGCCGCTCGTGCTATCGCTATGTTGCCCATTCTGACCGGGAACGTCGGCATCAACGGCGGTAACAGTGGCGCACGCGAATCGACGTACACCATTACCATCGAGCGCATGCCGATGCCGGAAAATCCGGTAAAAACCAAAATCTCCTGCTTTACCTGGACTGATGCTATCGCCCGTGGCCCGGAAATGACCGCGCTGCGCGACGGCGTACAGGGTAAAGATAAACTCGATGTGCCGATTAAGTTCCTGTGGAACTATGCGGGCAATTGCCTTACCAATCAGCATGGCGATATCAACCGTACCCACGACATTCTGCAGGACGAAACGAAGTGCGAGATGATTGTGGTCATCGAGAACTTCATGACCTCCTCGGCCAAATATGCCGATATCCTGTTGCCGGATCTGATGACCGTTGAACAGGAAGATATCATCCCGAACGATTACGCCGGGAACATGGGCTACCTGATCTTCCTGCAACCGATCACCTCCGCGAAATTTGAACGTAAACCTATCTACTGGATTACCAGCGAAATCGCCCGCCGCCTTGGGCCGGATATCTACCAGCAGTTCACTGAAGGGCGCTCGCAGGCGCAGTGGTTAGAGTATCTTTACGCCAAAATGCTGGCGAAAGATCCGCAGTTACCTACATACGACGCGCTCAAAAAGATGGGCATCTACAAACGCAAAGATCCTAACGGGCACTTTGTGGCTTACAAAAAATTCCGCGATGACCCGGTAGCGAACCCACTGAAAACCCCGTCAGGCAAAATTGAAATCTACTCCAGCCGTCTGGCCAACATTGCCCGTACCTGGGAGTTGCAAAAAGATGAAGTAGTGAGCGCCCTGCCGGTCTATGCCTCCACCTTTGAGGGCTGGGACGATCCGGCGCGCAGCGCCTTTCCGCTACAGATGTACGGCTTCCACTACAAATCGCGTACTCACTCCAGCTACGGCAACATTGATGTGCTTGAGGCCGCCTGTCGTCAGGAGGTCTGGCTTAACCCGATTGACGCCCAAAAACGCGGCATTGCTGATGGGGATACGGTGCGGGTGTTTAACGGACGCGGTGAAGTGCGTATTGCCGCCAAAGTCACCCCGCGCATCATGCCCGGCGTCACGGCAATGGGCCAGGGCGCCTGGCACGACGCCAATATGCAGGGCGACCGGGTTGACCATGGGGGATGTGTGAACACCCTGACCACACAGCGCCCTTCGCCACTGGCAAAAGGCAACCCTCAGCACACCAATCTGGTTGAAATTGAGAAGGTTTAAGGAGTAGCCGATGACCACCCAATACGGATTTTTTATTGATTCCGCCCGCTGTACCGGCTGCAAAACCTGTGAGCTGGCATGTAAAGATTACAAGGACTTGACCCCTGACGTCAGTTTCCGCCGCATTTATGAATACGCCGGGGGGGACTGTCAGGAGGATAACGGCGTCTGGCACCAGAACGTTTTTGCTTACTATCTGTCGATTGCCTGTAACCACTGTGAAGACCCCGCCTGCACCAAAGTCTGCCCCAGCGGTGCGATGCACAAACGCGAAGATGGCTTTGTGGTCGTCGATGAAGAAATTTGCATCGGCTGCCGCTACTGCCATATGGCTTGCCCTTATGGCGCCCCGCAATACAACGCGAAAAAAGGTCACATGACCAAATGCGACGGCTGCTATAGCCGCGTCGCAGAAGGTCATAAGCCCATCTGCGTGGAGTCATGCCCGCTGCGTGCGCTGGATTTTGGTCCCATTGAGGAACTGCGCAAAAAACACGGCGATCTGGCCGCCATTGCGCCTCTTCCGGCAGCACGTTTTACCAAACCGAGCATTGTGATTAAACCCAACGCCAACAGCCGCCCCACCGGGGATACCACCGGCTACCTGGCAAACCCGCGGGAGGTGTGAGATGGGTAACGGATGGCATGAATGGCCACTGGTGTTGTTTACCGTGCTGGGCCAGTGTGTGGCAGGCGGGTTAATCGTGATGGGGCTCGGCTGGATGGCAGCGAAAGACAATACTGCAAACCAGCGGCGCATCACGCAGAGCATGTTCTTTTTATGGCTGTTGATGGGCATCGGTTTTATCGCCTCGATGCTGCACCTTGGCTCACCGCTGCGTGCGTTGAACTCGCTTAACCGGGTGGGTGCCTCGGCCCTCAGTAACGAAATTGCCGCCGGCTCGATTTTCTTTGCAGTCGGCGGTTTCTGGTGGCTGGTGACGATGCTCGGTAAAATGCCCGCGGCACTGGGCAAAATCTGGCTCGTCGTCAACATGATACTGGGCGTGGTCTTCGTCTGGGCGATGACCCGCGTGTACCAGATCGACACGGTTCCCACCTGGCATACCGCTTACACCACGATCGGTTTCTTCCTGACCATGTTGTTGGGCGGCCCCCTGCTTGCCGCCCTGCTGCTGCGCGTAGCGCGGACGTCCTTTAATGGCGCGACCTTCGCCTCACTGAGCGTGGCCGCGCTGCTGGCAAGCCTGGCGCTGGTCATTTTGCAGGGTGTCAGCCTTGGTACAATCCACAGTTCCGTCGTGCAGGCAGGCACGCTGGTGCCGGACTACGGTAGTCTGCAGGTAGTGCGGATGCTGCTGCTGGCTGCGGGACTCGGCTGTTGGATTTGCCCGCTTGCAATGCGCAAACAGCCGCGCGTGGTGAGTCTGATTGCGGGCGTGACGCTGGTGGTCGTCGGCGAGCTGATAGGTCGTGGTCTCTTCTACGGACTGCATATGACGGTCGGCATGGCCGTTGCCGGTTAAATCACGCAAGGAGTGAAGATGTCAGGGACCTTATACCGCGATGATTTCGCCTTCAGTGCCAGGATACTGGGTGCGTTGTTTTCCTTCCCGCCCGATGACGAACAGATAAAACCGGTCGTCGATGCCTTTATCAGCGGGGAGTGGCAAGCACAATGGCCGCTGGAGCAGGACGCATTGGCCCCGTTGGCCTGCGGTTTTATGAACCCGTCTGATGAGCCGATAGAAGCGGCCTGGCAGCGGTTGTTCATTGGCCCATGGGCACTGCCTGCTCCGCCCTGGGGCTCGGTCTGGCTGGATAAGGAAAGCGTGATCTTTGGTGACTCTACGCTTGCAATTCGCCAGTGGATGCGGGACAACCAGATAGCCTGGGACAGCGAACAGAACGTGCCGGAAGATCACTTCGGCACTCTGCTGATGCTGGTCGCGTGGCTGGCTGAAAATCAGCAGTTCACCGCCTGCAACGAGCTGCTGGCCTGGCACCTGCTGCCCTGGTCAGGGCGTTTCCTTACCGTCTTCATTCAGGAAGCGCAGCATCCGTTCTGGCGCGCCCTCGGTTTGCTGGCACAAAAAACCCTGGCGGACTGGCAGTCACGCCTCGTTATGCCGGTGGCGCAAAAAACGCTTTACCGCTGACATTATTTCAGACCGATAAATGAGGTGCGAGTGACAGTGTCACTTTCACCTCTCTCTTTTAAGACAATTCTCTACCCGCCCCGCAAGCCTTTATGCTGACTGGCATTAAACAAATCATCAGCAAAATCCGTACCTTAAAAAAGATTCGTAAAACTGGAATCCTTCCCAGGTGCTTGCTATAGCACATAGACCCAGCCGCACATGGCATAACAACAGGCAATGGGTCGTTGTATTAACGCATGCACTCAGGGAGACACACTGCAATGCACACTTCCGCACTCACACGCACCCTGCTTTTCATCGTGGGGATTGCTGCCGTACTGGCGCTTCTGGTCTGGGGGATTGGTCCTGAAACCATTAAAGCCCGCCAGGTCGATTTACTCTATCTCGGGCAACAGCACCTGATTCTGGTGTTTAGCTCAATGTTCTTCGCGCTGCTTATCGGAATTCCCAGTGGGATTGCTTTAAGTCGCCCCGCAGCCCGGGGAGTGGCTGAATATGTAATGCAAATCTTTAACGTCGGCAACACGCTTCCCCCGTTGGCGGTTCTGGCGCTGGCGATGGTGGTGATTGGCATCGGCGATACGCCAGCCATCATTGCACTGTTCCTGGCCTCATTGCTGCCTATCGTACGTAACACTTACGCCGGTTTATGTTCCGTCCCTGCGTCCCTTCTTGAAGCGGCGAACGGAATTGGCATGACGAAATGGCAACGTCTTTACCAGGTGGAATTGCCAAACGCATTGCCGGTCATCCTCTCGGGTGTGCGTATTGCTACCGCCATTAATGTGGGGACGGCCCCGCTGGCGTTCCTGATTGGTGCCAGCAGCTACGGCGAACTGATCTTCCCGGGCATTTACCTAAATGACTTCCCGACTTTGATTCTGGGAGCCGCCGCCACGGCGCTGTTTGCTCTCATTCTGGACACCTTGCTGGCAGCGCTGGGCCGTTTCCTGAGCCCGCACACAGCCTGAGAACAATAAAAAGGATACCTTATGAGACGATCTCCCCGACTGCTCGGCCTGCTGATCACTGCCCTTCTTTTTGCCGCCAGCGCACAGGTACAGGCCGCTCCGCTGATTCTTGCCACCAAAAGCTTTACCGAGCAGCATATTCTCTCCGCCCTGACGGTGCAGTATCTGCAAAAGAAAGGCTTCCAGGTGCAGCCGCAAACCAACATTGCGACGGTTATTTCCCGTAACGCGATGATCAACAAGCAGGTCGATATGACCTGGGAGTACACCGGCACCTCCCTCATCATCTTTAACCACATTAAAGAACGCATGACACCGGAGCAGTCTTACGAAACGGTAAAACGCCTGGATGCCAAACACGGTCTGGTGTGGCTTAA
>DFPL01000293.1 GCA_002377245.1 Enterobacteriaceae bacterium UBA3516 | reverse complement strand
GATGCAGATGCAGATGCAGACGCTGATGCAGATTCCGACGCTGATGCAGATGCCGATTCGGACGCCGATGCAGATGCGGATGCCGATGCTGATGCTGATGCAGATGCTGATGCCGATGCCGACGCGGATTCAGACGCCGATGTGAAGCTGACCGTAACGGTCACGCCAGGCAGTAAGACGACGGACACCACAGATAACACCATCACCCATATCAATGGGGGCAGCGGCAACCCGAACGGATACGATGTTCAGAACGGGGTGATCGTATCGATTGGCAGTAATGTGCACGTCTGGCTGACCCCGGACAGCCCGGATGGCGCCATTAAAGGCGATTTTGTACCATCAGCCGCCAGTGCCAGCCAGATTCACTACTACACCAGCAGCGGCAATGCCAATACCGACGATAGCGCTAAAGGCCATACCGATATCTTTGTCGTCGGCGATCACACCGGCGGCTACTACCAGCAGAGCGACTGGCCGAACACGAAATACAATTTCGTCTCGCTGAAAGGCATCACCGGTAACGGTGGCGTGACGGAAGGTGACGTCGGTAAAGACTATATCTTTGTTCAAGGGAACAGTGAGGATTACAAGGTTACGGGTGTACCTCATCCGCAGAATCACCAGAACAATGACATTGATAATCTTCAGGTCACCGATGAAAACGGCAAGCGTCCCTATGAGAATGCGAACCATATTGAAGGCGTTGTCTTTGGTAATGGGCCATCCTCCTCGCATGGGGGCAGTACCGAGGTCAGCTACAAGGTCACATTGAACCTTGACGTTAACCTCGAAAGCTCCGACAGCAGCGACCACCTCAACACCGTCAGCTTTGGTGGCATTCCTGAAAATGCGACCTTTACGGGTAATTACGTCAACGTCAGCTACGACGCGGCCAGTAAGGTCTACGTCATGACCTTCGACAGTAGCACGACACACTACTCAGGGCAGGTGAGCGTAGATTTACCGGCCGGTAAGGCCACGCTCGGTGATATCACTCTGGACGTTGACTCCACGGCGTCCGAGCATCTTGACACCCATTTTGACGTAGATGGCGAAGCAGGCGGGCAGTATGTCAGCGACAGTCACGATTTCAGCCCTGTTGAATATCATCTTGCCGCTGCGGATGAGGGCAGCCATGCTGCCGGAGACCTTCACGCCAACACTGACAGCGAAACCCACACGCAGGACAGCAGTGAAAGCGACAAGCTAACGCTCACCCAGAGCGTGGTGGAAGATTCCTCTGCTTCGGATAGCGAACACAGCACGGGCAGTGAAGAGAGCAGCACATCGTTAATTGACGAATCGAGCCTCATGCTCAGCCCGCAGGCTGCCGATAACACCCACGGCAGTGCTGAGACCGCATCGGCATCCATGGACAACGCCGTAAACCCGCTTTCCACAGATGAACAGCACGACCCGGCATCACCCCCGGAAAGTGCCAGCGTCAGTCATGAGGAGCCGTTGAACTTCAGCGACATCATTCATGACGAGGAGCACAACGATCTCAGTAGCCTGATTCAGGTAGGTGGGCAGAGTGACGCAGAAGGTGCCCCTGAAATCGAACACGTTCCCGCTGAAGGTGGTGCCACTGCGGGTGCTGAAAGCTATGAAGCCGGGCACGAAGCCATGATGGAAAGCCTTATCGCCAAACCCGAAGAGGTTTCCTGACGGGGCGCCGCGCAGGGTTCTGTCTGAACGCTGCGCGGTATTCCATCTCGATATGAATTCAGATCCGACGAAGGATAACGTTCGATCATAAATAAGCCTGGATGCATTTACTCCCTCGCTCTCGTGGCATTTTCTCTGGTGGATGGTAATCCGTACTCAGGGACGTGACGAAAAGGACGACAAAATGAAATATGGTAGCCCGTTTATTCTGGGTGCAACGCTCGCACTGTGTGCAACACAAGGTCAGGCCACAACCCTGGAACAAGCGGTGAAAGAAGGACTGTTATGGCATCCGCAGGTGAACGCCTCGGCCAACAGCCGGTATTCTGCCGATCAGGATCTGCGTGCTGCGAAGGGCGGGTATCTGCCCTCGCTGGATCTCACCGCCGGTAGCGGCTGGGAACAAACTGACAATGCCACTACCCGGGCCGCAGGTGAGCATCAACGCAACCTGAATCGTAGTGAATCCGCCATCAATCTTACTCAGAACGTCTTTAATGGTTTTGCGACCACCAGTGAAGTGGCACGCCAGAAGGCGACGGTAAACTCCCGGGCCTGGACGGTACTGAACACCAGTGAAACCACCGCGCTGCAGACTATCCAGAGCTACCTGGACGTGCTGATGCGCGAACAGATGGTCCGGCTTGCGGAAGATAACCTGAAGAATCATGAACGGGTATTCGACCAGATCAAGCTGCGCACGCAGCAGGGCGTGGGACGTCAGGCCGATTACGATCAGGCTGAGGCCCGCCTGGCCCAGGCGCGGAATAACCTGATTACGGAGCAAACCAATCTGGAAGACTCCCGCGCAAACTATGAAAGCGTGACCGGCAAAGAAGCCGATGCGCTGGTGATGCCTACAAAGATTGCCGTTCCGGATTCCCTGGCCGCCGCGCGGGCAGCAATGCTGGCCAACAGCCCGCTGTTGAAACAAGCCGATGCCGACGTAGAGGCGACTCGCCAGCAGTACGAGGCGGCAAAATCCCGTTTTTACCCGAACGTTAATGTCGAAGTCGGCCGGACGATGGATAACAACATCGACGGTACGCGCGGCCATAACCAGGAATGGCAGGCGATGCTCCGCATGCGCTACAACCTGTACAACGGCGGCAGCGATCAAGCGACGCTCACCTCCTACGCCTATAAAATGCAGGAAGCGCAGGATGTAAAAAACAATGCGCTGCGCCAGTTGAACGAAGAGCTGCGGCTGGCCTGGAACGCGCGCACGAATGCAGAAAAACAGGTGCCGATCGCCAAAGAGTATGCCGATCGCAGCGTCACCGTCCGCAGTGCCTATCAGGAGCAGTTCAGCCTCGGCGATCGCACGCTACTGGATATGCTGGACAGTGAAAACGAAGTGTTCAGCGCTCAGCGCCGCTACGTCGAATTGCAGTTTGTCGATATGTTTACCTCTTACCGCATAAACGCCCGCACCGGTGAGCTGCTGAAAAACCTGCATATCCAGGCGCCTTCCGCCTCAGAGCCGCTGGACCAGGCGCAGCGCACGCAGGTTGAACTGCCGGAATTACAGTAAATAAGAATGCCTGGCTGATGGGGTTATTTCCGGCGTGAAAACCGGACATAGCCCGTTAATTATTACCTGCGGATGAAATCTGCAGAATACCGAGACAGAGAATGACGCCTGATACTGGCACGCCTGAAAACGTCGACGCTTCCCCACAGGCGGCAGAGAGACAGGATCCCCGGCAACGCCATGACGACCCGTTGTTGGATGCGCTGATGATCGTTTGCAAAATGCATAACATCGCCACCAGCCGGACCGTGCTTACCACCGGACTGCCGCTGGAATCGCACCGGTTAACGCTGGAAGCCTTTCCGCGTGCCGCAGGACGGGCCGGGCTGAAGGCTCGCATGGTGCAGCGTGAGCTTGAAAATATTTCCGCGCTGTCGCTACCGGTTATTCTGTTACTGAAAAATAATCAGGCAGCGGTACTGGTTGGCTGGGATACGCAGCAGCGGGCGCGCCTGTTGCCGAGCGAAACCGAGGGTGGGGAAATCGCCCTCTCCCGGGAGGCGCTGGCGGAGCATTACAGCGGCGGGGCCATTTTCATTTCACCTGAGCATGAGTTTGATGCGCAGCCCACGGCAACGTTACCGCGAACCACCGCGTGGTTCCAGGACACGCTGAAGCTGTCAAAATTCCTCTATCTCGATGCCGTGGTCGCCAGTTTCCTCGTCAACCTGGTGGCGCTCAGCGCCCCGTTGTTTGTGATGAACGTCTATGACCGGGTGGTGCCCAATCAGGCGACCGCGACGCTATGGGTGCTGGCCATCGGCGTCAGCATCGCCTTTATTTTCGATTTTGTACTGAAGATTTTACGCGGCATTTGTCTTGATCTTGCGGGCAAGAAGACCGATCTGGTGGTCTCCTCGGCGCT
>DFPL01000294.1 GCA_002377245.1 Enterobacteriaceae bacterium UBA3516 | reverse complement strand
CCTGGTTACGCTCCACAAAGCGCGGCAGTACTGCGAGGGTTAAGCGCATCAGCGCCGTTGTGTTAAGGGTATTGATGGCTTCGTGGGCTGCTGCATCGCTGGCTAAGAAGGGGGCGAGGTTGGCGGCACCCGCGTTGTTCACTAACACATCAATGGCCCTGGTTTGACGCAATATCTCCTCAATCGCGCCAATCCCTGCCGCAGTGGCGAGATCCGCTGACTGAACGGTGATACCTACGCCGTAGCGCTTCGTGAGCGCCTCTGCCAGCGCATGGAGTTTTTCCGTGCGCCGTGCCACCAGAAGAAGGTCATACCCCCGGGCGGCAAATCTGTCTGCATAGACGGCCCCAATACCGGAAGAGGCGCCGGTGATAAGCGCAGTTGAACGTTGTGCAGCCATGGTGTTACCTCATTGCGTAGAATGGTTTTATAATGAAACTAAATTCAGCATGAGATATTTAGTTTTATAATGCAACCAAACAGGGCGGCAAATCGTGCGCTTAACAGAAAGTGGATGTTAACGTTATGCTTTATCGGTGCCCGGCAGGCGAGGCGTAACCTCTTCAGGGCGTAGGGTGCGGCCATCTTCAGCCATCAGTTTTAGCGTCTTGAGGGGGCGACGCGACTGGGTATCGACCAGCACGGTGCTTAACTCATCGCTGGCATAAAGGTAGTGATTGCCCCACTGAGACAGGGCAACCAGCACGGTTTGCAGCGCCCGGCCTTTCTCGGTTAAGCCGTACTCCTGCCATGCGCTGCCATCCGAGGCGGGTTGCATCTGCAAAATACCTTCGTCTACCAGCAGTTTTAAGCGGGTGGTCAGCATATTTTTGGCGATGCCGAGGCTCTTCTGAAACTCGCCGAAGCGCGTCACGCCGCGCAGGGCATCGCGAACAATCAGTAAAGACCACCAGTCGCCAATGATATCCAGAGAGCGGGCGACAGGGCAGGTACTGGCTTCGAGACGGGTGCGTTTCATAAATCCTCCGGTTAGTGGTTTTATTATAAAACTACTGAGCGGTTCAGGGATACCCGAACCTGCGTGCGGCGTCACGAATGTGCGTCGGCTCCCGGCAAACCATCACAAATCTGTCACACTTTCCCTTCACCACTATCAGGATGAGGAAATCAGGATGAAGTATTCACTCTGGACGCTTGCAGTTGCCGCCACGTTCCCCTTTGCTGCAGGAACGCAGGCGCAAACGACGCCACCGGGCTATCAGCTTGAGCAAGTACTGATCATGAGTCGCCACAATCTGCGCGCGCCTCTGGCCAATAATGGCAGCGTGCTCGAACAATCCACCGCCAAACAGTGGCCTGAGTGGGACGTGCCGGGTGGGCAATTGACCACCAAAGGCGGGGTTCTGGAAGTGTACATGGGCCATTACATGCGCGAGTGGCTGGCAGAAAATAAGCTGGTGACGTCCGGTGAGTGCCCGACGCCCGGTGCGGTTTACGCCTACGCCAACAGCCTGCAACGTACCGTCGCCACAGCGCAATTTTTCATTACCGGCGCGTTTCCTGGCTGTGATGTCCCCGTCCATCATCAGGAAAAGATGGGCACCATGGATCCTACCTTCAACCCGGTGATAACCGAAGGTTCCGCCGCTTTTAGTGAGCAGGCAGTGAAAGCTATGGAGACCCAACGTCAGCACGATTCCCTCAACGAAAGCTATCAGCTGCTGGAGAAAATCACTCAGTTTAACGAGTCACCCTCCTGCAAAGAGAAACAGGTTTGCTCTCTTGCCAGTGGTAAAGATACTTTCAGCGCCAAAGTGCAGCAGGAGCCTGGCGTCTCCGGGCCGCTGAAAGTGGGTAACTCACTGGTCGATGCGTTCACGTTGCAATACTACGAAGGCTTCCCGCTGGACCAGGTGGCCTGGGGCGAAATTAAGTCTGATCAACAGTGGCGAGTGCTGTCGAAACTGAAAAACAGCTATCAGGATTCGCTCTTTACCTCGCCGGCAGTGGCGCAAAACGTGGCAAAACCGTTGGTGAAATACATTGATAAAACCCTGGTCACCGATGCGGCAAACGCCGCCAAAATCACCGTTATGGTTGGGCATGACTCCAATATTGCTTCCCTGCTGACGGCGCTCGATTTCGCGCCATATCAGTTACATGACCAGTATGAGCGCACACCGATCGGCGGCAAAATTGTCTTCCAGCGTTGGAACGATCCGGCGGCGAAGCGGGAGTTAATGAAAATTGAGTACGTTTATCAAAGCAGCGATCAACTGCGGAATGCCGAGGTGCTGAGCCTGAAAGCACCGGCGCAGCGGGTCACGCTGGCGTTGAAAGGGTGCCCGATAGACGATAATGGTTTTTGTCCGCTTGAGAAATTTAATACGGTTTAAAACGCGGCGGCGAAGTAAGAAAAGCCCCCGCAGAACGCGGGGGCAACACGGATTAGACGTTTTTACGCTCGATGGTTTGTTCACCCCAAAACAGCGAGTCTTTGTCGGTTTTATCAAAGGCGCGCACCAGCACTTCATCGCTGCCTTCTTCCCAGATTTTCTCTGCCAGCACCTCGTCATACTCCGCCACTTCGAAAATGGCTTCGGCAATTTCCGGCGAGGTATTACGCAAGCTGGCCCATTCCCCAACGCGATGTGCTTTTGCTTCTTGAGTTGGCATATTAATCCTCCTGTAGAACATTAGCCTTTGAGTTTGACCGCCAGACCGGCGACATATTCCCCTTGATACCGGGCGATGGACAGTTCTTCCTGGCTTGGCTGCCGTGAGCCATCGCCCCCTGCAATGGTGGTCGCTCCGTAGGGCGTGCCGCCGCGAACCTGTGACACATCGAACAGCTCCTGGGCAGCATAACCAATCGGCACGATCACCATCCCATGATGTGCAAGGGTAGTCCATGTAGAGGAAATCGTGTGCTCTTGACCACCACCGGTTCCGGTGGAGCTGAATACGCTGGCGACTTTGCCGTAGAGCGCGCCGGAGGCCCAGAGCCCCCCCGTTTGATCGAGGAAGGTCCGCATTTGCCCGGACATATTGCCAAAGCGCGTCGGGGTGCCAAAAATAATGGCGTCGTAATCGCCCAGCTCCTGCGGTGATGCTTCCGGCGCGTTCTGCGCTTTGCCCCCGGCTTTGGCAAAGGCGTCTGCCGGCATGGTTTCCGGTACGCGT
>DFPL01000241.1 GCA_002377245.1 Enterobacteriaceae bacterium UBA3516 | reverse complement strand
ATCGGCATCTACTCCAAAAAGCACAAGTCTCTGAAAGACCTGCCGCAGGGTGGCAAAGTCATCATGCGTGATGCGGTATCAGAAGAAGGCCGTATCCTCTCTATCTTCGAAAAAGAGGGTGTGATCAAGCTGAAACCGGGTGTCGACAAAGTGACCGCACGCATCAGCGACATCGTAGAAAACCCGAAAAAACTGCAGTTCCTGCCGAACGTAGAAGCAGCCCTGCTGCCGCAGATGTATAACAACGACGAAGGTGACGCCGTGGTCATCAATGCCAACTACGCCATCGATGCCGGTCTGGATCCGGTGAAAGATCCGATTGCAGTTGAAAGCGGTGAGAACAACCCGTACGCCAACATCATTACCGTACACCGTGGTGACGAGAAGAAAAAAGATATCGTCGCGCTGGTGAACGTGCTGCACTCTAAAGAGATTCAGGACTGGATCCGCACCAAATACAAAGGTGCTGTCATTCCGGTTAACAACTAATCTGCTCTGGGGCGGAGGAGAAATCCTCCGCTTTTTTCCTGTCTGTTTCAGCCCCACCTGTCCTCTGTGATAAATCTCACCAATTTTAAACAATTACGAAATTTGTTGATAACAAAGTACTACTATTGCCCGGGTTAACTTGTGCGAGGTAGAAATGAAAGATGTCGTTATTGTCGCTGCGGTTCGCACACCTATCGGCTGTTTTCAGGGTGCGCTCTCGTCCCACTCTGCCGTAGAGCTCGGAAGCTATGTCGTTCAGGCACTGCTCGACCGCAGCGGTGTGCACCCGCATTCTATTGATGAAGTGATTCTGGGCCAGGTGCTGACCGCCGGTGCCGGGCAAAATCCTGCTCGCCAGTCAGCAATTAAAGGTGGCCTGCCGATGACGGTCTCGGCGATAACCATTAACGACGTTTGTGGCTCAGGACTTAAGGCGTTGCATCTCGCCTCGCAGGCCATCCAGTGCGGTGAAGCGGAGATCGTGATTGCCGGTGGGCAGGAGAACATGAGCCGCGCCCCGCATGTGTTAACCGACAGCCGTACCGGTGCGCCGCTGGGTAATAGTCAGCTTATCGACAGCCTTGTGCATGACGGGTTATGGGATGCCTTCAACGATTATCATATGGGTGTGACGGCCGAGAACCTCGCGCGTGAGTATGGCATCAGTCGTGCGCATCAGGATGAATGGGCGTTGCGTTCGCAGCAAAAAGCCCGTACGGCGATTGATTCCGGGCGTTTTCGCGAAGAGATCGTGACCGTTAAAACCCAGACCGCTGATGGCCGCACTTTGCTTGTCGACACGGATGAGCAGCCGCGCACCGATGCCAGCGCTGAAGGGCTCGCACAACTCACTCCCGCTTTTGAACTTGCCGGTTCGGTGACGGCAGGCAATGCGTCGCCCATCAATGACGGGGCGGCGGCGGTGATGATGATGAGTGAAGCGAAGGCGCAGGAACTGAATCTGCCGGTGATGGCGCGTATTCGGGCTTTCGCCAGCGTCGGGGTCGATCCCGCGCTGATGGGGATAGCCCCGGTGTATGCCACGCGGCGCTGCCTTGAACGCGTTGGCTGGCAGTTGAGCGACGTTGATCTGATTGAATCCAACGAAGCCTTTGCCGCACAGGCGCTCTCCGTTGGCAAGATCCTCGAATGGGATGAAAAGCGGGTCAACGTAAACGGTGGAGCGATTGCCCTCGGTCACCCGATTGGCGCCTCCGGCTGCCGCATCCTCGTCTCTTTAGTTCATGAAATGCAAAAGCGCGATGCCCGCAAGGGGCTGGCGACGCTCTGTATTGGTGGTGGTCAGGGCGTGGCGCTGGCTATCGAGCGCGATTGAGTCGCGATTTTCCGTGATAAAGCGAATGCCTGGCTGATTATTAAATTTTAAAGGCCGGGTAAGGGTGAGTTACCCGGCCTTAGTTACGTTTTCCCTACGCCCTGTTACTCCAGGAAGTAGCGAATCAGTTCAAGAAAGCCAATAATGGCTTTAAGAACGATGATCGCTTTTTCGATAAAAACTCTCATCCGTTTCTCCACAAAGTGGAGAGGGCGGCTTGCTGAAAGCTCGTACATTGCCTGTATCAGCAGTTGCGCTCAGTGTTAGATGAAGTGCGTTCCCTCTCCGACCAGAGCTACCCGATAACAGCACCACCTGTTTTTCAGGCCAGGGCTTAGAAATCATCACTCTGCTAAACGCAGAAATGGGCGGAGAAACACCTCAACGCTAACCTGTTGATTATACCTTTTGCCGCTAATCTATTGCCAGCATTACAGTTTTAACTGTTGCGGTATTACCTGTTGGGTAATATCATTATTTCGTTAGATGAAGTGCGTTCCCTTTCGATCAGAGCCGTTAGCTGCATCCTGGAGCGAGAAAAAACCCAACCTCACCAGTTGGGTTTTTTTATGCAAAAAAAAGCCCTCCACCAGGGAGGGCAAGGCCAGTTACAGAAACACTAACTCAAAACATGCCGAACGACGAAAAGCGTCACCCGGACGTCATGATTCTTCTTTTTCCTCAAAGCAGACACGTTTATTGGTGTAGATAGTGTGCCAAAATTTCGTGCTCAAAAACCGGGTGTGAATTTATCAAAACGATGTTTTATATTGTGTGATGATCCGCGCAATTTATAAGAAAATCCCAATATTATGCTAAGAAAATTTGCAGGAAGACGGGCCGGAAATGGCATCTTTGATTTCGAGCAGAAAAAATGCGGTTGCGGTGTCAAAACGTTGAGGTTTAATTAAGTAATTGTTTGGTATGATAATTTTATCGTTCACTTCCTTGTTGATTTCACTTTTCTTACGGGTTGAATTGCCCATTCGTGATCCCCTTTACAGTTTTAGAAATATATAACATAAAAATTGAAACGTTGTTTTATTTAACATTGAAAAGCTGTTTTAGCCGGGCTAAGATGTGCGCATACTGAATACGGCAGAATGTTCTCAGCATGACTGAATAACATTTCGAATGAGTTAACTGACTTTGGAGGTGAATGTGGAAGTAAGACAAAGCATCCACAGCGCGCA
>DFPL01000017.1 GCA_002377245.1 Enterobacteriaceae bacterium UBA3516 | reverse complement strand
CCAGCAAGCCGACCAGTACGGCGCGAGCGTAGCTATCACGTGGCGTGTACTCAATCAGCGTTTCGCCAATCGCAAACTGCGCGCTCTGCCCGAGAAAGCCAAAACCGGTGGCAATCCGCTGGGTTCGCATGTTCGCCACCACATTGGTGTAAAGCCACCAGGAGAAGCCCGCCAGCAGCGCGGCCAGCAGAAACTGGTAACACCAGGCACGCGTGGTCTTACTCCCCAGCAGCGTAGAGAGACGGAACCCGGCCATTTTTGCGGGCGTTTCGGGGGTTAAAATGTACGCATTGGCGTTGTCAGTCTGTTTCATCATGTCAGGATCGTAGAGCCAGTATCAGCAGCGCCCCCGTGGGGGCGCATCAATTAACGAATGGGCAAGCCGTACAACAGACCACCGTTGGTCCACAGATTGTTCAGGTCACGCTCCAGCGGTTCACTGCTCTGCGGCCCGAAATGGCGGTTGTAGATATCGCCGTAGTTACCCACCTGTTTCACTATGTTGTAAGCCCACTGCTTATCCAGCCCGAGTTTCTGACCGAAATCGCCGCTTGCGCCCAGTAACCCCTGCACATCGGGGTCGGCGGACTTCAGTTGCTCATCCACATTGGCCTGGTTGACCTTCATCTCTTCGGCGTTAAACGTGGCGTAGACCACCCATTTGACGATGTTGAACCACTGGTCATCGCCTTTACGCACCGCCATCGCCAGCGGCTCTTTTGAGTAGATGCCCGGCAGGATCACGTGATCGTCGGGGTTTTCCGCATCGAAGTTTTTTACACCCGGCAGCGCGACTTTGTCGCGGGCGATCACGTCACAGCGCCCGGCCAGGTAGGCCGCGACGTACTCTTTGTTGTTCTCAATCACCACCGGGGTGTAGTGCATATGGCGGGAAGCGAAGATCTGCGCCACGTTCTGTTCGGTACTGCTGCCCGGGGTGATACAGACCGTTGCGCCATCCAGGTCTTCCACTTTCTTCACGCCGCTGTTGGCGCGAACCATAAAGCCCGTGCCGGTGTAGAAGTTAGGCGGGGCAAAATTCAGCCCCAGCGAGACGTCGCGGGTCAGCGAGGCGGTAATGTTACGTGACAGCAAATCCACCTCGCCCGACTGGATCGCCGGGAAACGTTGTGCCGTTGAGAGCGGAGTAAAGCGCACTTTTTTCGCATCGCCTAACACTGCTGCCGCCACGGCGCGGCAGAAGTCGACGTCCAGCCCTTCCCAGTTGCCCTTGCTATCGATAGAAGAAAAACCGTGACGCGCCGGGTGCACGCCGCACACTAACTCACCCCGCGCTTTGATTTTGCTCAGCGTGTCGCCACTTGTCGCCGGGGCGTCTTCGGCCAGCGCCTGGCCTGCCAGAGTGGTCAATGCCAGCAGCAGCGCTGAGGCAAAAAATGTGTTTCTTTTCAGCATGTCTGTTCCCTTATTACTGCCTGTTATTGTGTTTTAAACGGCGGCCTGCCCGACGGGCGGACCGCTTATGGTGTTGGTAAATTCGCTGTTCTGGCAAAGAACGAATTCGCCAGAGCAAATACATAAAGAATCTAACGCAGCCAACCCTGCACCCCCTGCCAGAGCAGTTGCAGACTAAGCAGCACCATCGTCAGACGAAAAGCCACGCGAAACAGCTTTTCCGGTAAATTGTCGAGCATCCGGGTGCCAAGCCAGGTGCCAAGCGCACCGCTGGCGACCATCATCACCAGCACCGGCAGCCAACTCGCCCAGGCAAAACCCATCAGGCCGAAGGCCAGGATTTTTAACCCGTGCTGTAGCACCATGCAGGTGGCATGAGTGGCAATCAGCGGCTGCTTTTTCAGCCCCTGGGAGCTGATAAGCCCTGCCACCATCGGCCCGGTGGCACCGACTATCATCGTGCCGATACTGCTGACCACTCCGCCCAAAACAAACAGTCCACGGTTGAGCGGTTTGGCTTCGCCGCGTTTGCGTATCACCGACCAGAGGATAAATAGCCCCAGCGCAATGCGCGCCACGCTGTCCGGGATGATGGCCGCCACCGGCGCACCGAGGGCAATACCCACGGCACTGCCGAGTAAAAACCACAGCACCAGCGGCCAGACGACGTGCACACGCTGAATAAGCGTGCGGCTAAAGTTTGACCCCAACTGCACCATACCGTGCACCGGCATCAGGCTGCTGATAGGCATACCCAGCCCCATCACCGCCAGAAGTACCGTGCCCCCTCCCAGCCCCATCGCCGCGGTAAGCGCCGAGGTCATAAAACTACAAGCCACCATCACGGCGGCAAACGTCGGGCTGATTTCAGCGGGGATCCATTGCCAGGTCATCGCCGCTCCGCTTAACGGTAATCATCATTGAGTAAACGCTGATAGAGCGCCTGCGCCTCGGGTGCCGTCAGCACGCGCCGGGCGCAATCGAGGAATTTTTCTTTCAGCAGTCCTTCCGGCAAGGGGAATTTCGGGCTGGAGCCGCGCGCGCCTTCAACGGTTTTGCGGAACTGACGCCCGTCAGTCGTGGTGAGAGTGACAAACGCCGTGTGGGTGACCGGCTCATTGTGGGTCGTCAGCGTCACGCGGTTCATCAGCGACTGGGTGTGTGGGTCGGCAAAACGTTGCGGGTCAATAAAATCATCCAACGTCAGCGTGCCGGTGACAAAGGCCCGCGCCACGCAATAGTGCAGGCTGAATTTGCCCGCCAGCGGGTTTTCCGGTTGCGGAATATTGATGTGCGGGAAGCGAATCGGATGGACCTGCACCTCAATGCGTTCAATATCGTCAGAGGTCAGTCCCGTCTCGTCGCGCAGCGCAAGCACACCGTCCAGCGGCGAAAGGATCGCGTAGCAGCAGGAGAAGTATTTGAAGTTGTTGCTCTTTTCAGTATCGAGAATAAAAGGCGTACCGGTCCAGGCTTCGGTCAACGGCGTGGCATCGGCGTTTTCACGGCCATTGAAGACGTTAAAGTAGCCGTGATGATGCTCAAACGCCGTTTTACCCGCCGTAAAGCCCTCTTGCGCCAGCAGCACTGCCATCACTGCGCTGCGCGCCGCCTGCCCCACCACTAAAGCTTTGGTTTCGCTGCCGAAATTTGACTTGATGCCGGAGGAGAGTGACGCACTGATAGAAAGCGCTGTTGCCGTCTGTTCTTCATTTAGTCCCAGCAACACCGCGCAGGCTGCCACCCCGGCGAAGAGCCCCACGGTAGTGGTCGGATGCCAGCCATGACGGTACTGGAACGGGCTGACCGCTTTGCCCATCCGCACTGCGGTCTCATAACCTGCCAGATAAGCGCGCAAGATAGCCTCGCCGTTCAGTTCACGGTCATCCGCCAGCGCCAGTAGTGCGGGTAAAACGGCGACAGAGATGTGCCCATGCAGCCAGGAGTTTGAGTCATCAAAATCCAGCAGATGCGAAGCCGTGCCGTTTAACAGCGCCGCATCCAGTGGGTTCAGCTTCAGATCGGTGCCAAAAATACGGCTTTTACCGGTGGCAGCCGAAGGCACCACCACGCGACGCAGCTTACTCGCCCCCTCCTGCACGCCACCGGCAAGGGTCACGCCAAGCGTATCGATAATCGCCGTGCGCGCCTGCTCGTAAGCCGCATCTGAAAAGCGCTGGCCAGAGAATGCCAGCAGGTTTGCCGCAAAGTGTCGGGCTACGGTCATGAACAACATTCCTTAAATTCAGTGTTAGCCAGCCAGTAAGGCGGTGATTTGCGCCAGTGCGCCGGGGCGTTCAAAGTTCGCGGCAGCCTGGTAAAGTGCACCGCTGCGCAGGACGCCGAGCACCGGAATAGTGAGGGAATCAAATTTTGCACGCAGTTCGGCGTCGGTAAGGGGGTTTTGCGGGTGACCACGGTAGACCTCGGTCCGGGCGTGCAGCACCTCACCATCCTCCAGCCAGACATCAATAAATGCTGAACTGGCCGACTGCCCGTCTACGGCGTCGATCTCAAGACGGGTCAGCAGCGCACGGGCCGCCGGATCGTCCACGGTCTGTTGGGTAAAGTCGGTATCGGTCAGGCCATAACCTGAAAGCGCCAGCGCTATGCAGTGCGGTATGCTGAATTTGCTCTCCAGCGGCGTGGTCGGATTGAGGATACCGGCGTTGACCATCCCCATCGGGTGCACTTTAGCCGCGATGCGCGCGATCGTGCGCCCTTTAAGCTGCGGATAGAGTTTGCGTGCGGTTTCAATCGAGGCATGGGTACCGCGGCAGCTGGCGTAGAGCTTGTAGCCATTGGTCAGCAACTCCCAGCTCTCGCCAAAGTCCAGCGGTGGAATTTCAGCGCTGCCGTCCTGGATAAAGTTTTTCACCCAGCCGTCGGTTTCGTAGAAATGGTGGGCCCCCACAAAGCCTTCGGCAGCGAGCTGTGCGGCCAGAATGCCGTCCATTGCGGCTTTACCCGCATGGAAGGGTTTTCCGTGCGTGCCAGAGGATTTTTGCAGCCCGCCCATCATCGTGGCGGCGGCACCGAGGGCGTTGCCGATCTGCTCTTGTGACAGGCCCAGTATGGAGGCGGCAACCGCTGCGGCCCCTGCACGCCCCACAACGGAAGTCGGGTGGAAGCCACGGCGCTGTAAATTACGCCCCACGCCCGGAACCCAGCCACCGCCGAGTTTCGCCATCACTTCAAACCCGGCAATAAAGGCGTGTAGCACGCGCACTTCACTCACCGGCGTGGACTGCGCCATTGCCAGCGCCGTCGCCCAGCACGGCCCGCCAGGGTGGCCGGAACCGGCCGGGTGGGTGTCATCATAGTCGGTCGCGTGCGCCATCGTGGCATTGATCATCGCAGCCAGACCGGGCGTGGTGGTTTCGCCGAGAATAACGCGCGCCTCACCCGAGGCGTTCCAGACCCTGGCAACCTGACGGACGGCGTTGACCGCATCGTCATTTACCGCCCCAATCGCCACGCCCAGATGGTCGATCAGGGCACGTTTCGCTTCATGCAGCACGTCAGCGGGTATCTTCCACTCATGAGCGTGATGAATGAAATGGCTTAACTGCTCGCCCCGGCTGTTGACGCTTGATGTGATGCCTGTTGTGGTCATTGGTTTTCCCTGATGCTGGCAAAAAATCTCATAAAACATGCCAGTGCAATATTGAATTCAATTGTATACAATGAAATACATGCTCAACATAGCAGGCCTGTTAACCACCTCAAAAGACAAAAAATGGATAAGCTAAGAACAAAATTAGCAATAAATCCGTCATCAATGTGGCAATATGACCGCGTCTTCAGTGGGACTGATGCGGGTTTTTCGGAGTGTGATTTTTACGCGCCGATACCGGGGACTTTTATAATAAATCATGAATTTAAACACGACTGACTCAGGAGTGACATTGTCACCTTTCGACGTGCTGATTACGGCTATTGAACAGGGCGAACTGCTGCCAGGCGAGCGTTTGCAGGAAATCCGCCTTGCAGAGAAATTTGGCATCAGCCGCACGCCGATTCGTGAGGCGTTGCATCGTCTGGAAACCCTTGGACTGGCGGAGCCAGGACCGGGGCGCGGGCTGGTTGTCGCTAAACTGAGTTATGAGCGACTGCGCCAGCTCTTTGCGGTACGTGAGGGGCTGGAAAGACTGGCGATGCAGCTGGCGGTCACCTCCGCGTCAGACGAAGAAATTGCGTTGTTGCAGGATATGGTGAACGCCGAGCGGACGCTGACCGACAGCAAAGCATTACACGATCATAACCGTCTCTTCCATCGACAGATTTATCGCTCAACGCATAACCCCTATCTCAATGAGATGCTGGATAATTTGCGCATTCACCTCTCACTGCTGCGCGGTACGACCTACGCCCTGCCGGATCGTACCGAAGAAGCGAAGCGTGAACATCAGGCGATTGTCGATGCCCTTGCGCGTCGCGACAGCGCAGCTGCTCAGGAAGCCGCTTGCGAGCACATCCGCAACGGTTATCGTGCAAGGCTGGCGATTATCAGTCAGTTAGAGCATTAACCCTTTACGCTGAGCAGCTGATTAACATCCGCCCAGTCGCTCAGCGTATCGATATCCTGCACAACGCCGGAGTCTTCCAGTTGTAAATCCCGTACCCGCCCCTGCTGTCGTGCGGCTTGTACGATACTTTTCGCGCCTTGATCCCCGCTCAATGCTAACAGCGCCGCCTGATGCTGGCGGCCAAATCCGACCGGATGCCCGCTTTGCTGTCGGTGGCGCGGGACGACCAGCGGGTGATCCTGTAAGGCCTCCGCCACCAGGCGCAGCGAAGCGGGTTTTATCAATGGGAGATCGCCCGGTAAAACCAGCCAGCCGGCGGCATCGGGCGTGGCCTGCACGCCCAGCGCAATTGAGTGCCCCATCCCTGCGGTGCCGCCTTCGGGCTTGACAAGATGCCAGCGTAAACCGGCTGCGTTTACCGCATCAATGACCCATGTGAGAATCGGTTTTCCTGCCAGCTGCGCTTCGAGCTTATGTCTTCTGCCTCCCGATGCATAAAACCGTTCGCCCCGCCCGGCAGCGAGAATCACTACGGTAGGTGTGGCTGTCATACCTCAGACTCTGCCAGCGTGCTTTGACGCACGGCGGCAATATGCGCCAGAATCGACAGCGCCAGTGAGTGGGCATCGCGCGCTTTTGGAAAGATCCCCACCGGGGCATGAATACGGGCGATGTCCGCTTCTGACCAGCCGAGTTGTTGCAGTTTGCGAACGCGCTTACCGTGCGTCCGTGTACTGCCCAACGCGCCGATATAAAAAGGCGATGCCGCCAGCGCGTGTTGCAGAATCGGGAGCTCACGTTCACTGTCGTGGTACAGCAAAACGACAGCCGTGTTACGGTCGATAAGGTGACTGAGTTTAAGTGGGTTGAGTCCATCCAGCACCTGCACGTCATAACCCGTCGCCTTTGCGAGGAGCGCGGTCGTCTGCCCCTCCAGCGCACCGCCTGCCACGATCACTCGCACTTTGGGTTGATAGCAGACCCTGTACCCGCCATCGTGCCAGCCTTCTGTTTTGCGCCCCGGCATACTGTGTAACTGCCGGGATGTTGCGCACCAGCTAAGACAAGCGCTCTGCCGCAGCGCCAGTGCATTGAGCACCGCCAGTACGGGCTGAACTGACCGGAGCTTGTGAATGGCGAGGGTTATCCCGCCGCCACAGGGCAATACAATGTCGAACCAGGGCGACCCTTCACCATATTTCACCAGCCGGTCCTGACCCGATGCAATGACGTCGAGCGCCTCACAGGCGGCGGCATGTTCAATGCAGCCCCCCGAAACGAAACCGCAATAATAGCCGTCCTCGCGCACCGCCATCTGGGCACCGATCGCGCGAGCGGCCCCGCCGCGGATCTCCACCAGCGTGACCAGCGCCGTCGCCATACCCGCACTGAGCGCCTCGGCGGCGAAACGCAGAACCGTTTCGCTGTCATCGGTCAGCACTGCTTGTACAGGTACAACTGGCGATGCCGCCGGATGTGTGTTCATCATCACCTGAGTCGCCATGCCGCTTCCTTACCCGGCGTCCGGTAGCAGTGTGAGCAGTTTATCGAGCCTGACGGGGTAATCCCTGACACGCACACCGGTCGCGTTATAAATCGCATTGGCGATAGCCGCGCTAACGCCACACAACCCTAGTTCCCCTACCCCTTTGGCTTTCATCGGCGAGGAGACCGGATCGGTGTCTTCCAGGAAAATGACCTCTTGCTCAGGGACGTCGGCATGCACCGGCACTTCGTAGCCCGCCATATCGTGGTTAACGAAGTAGCCCCGTCCGGTGTCAACCGAAAGCTCTTCCATCAGCGCCGCGCCGAGGCCCATGGTCATGGCGCCAATCACCTGACTGCGGGCCGTTTTCGGGTTAAGAATGCGCCCTGCGGCACATACCGCCAGCATGCGCCGCACCCGAACTTCACCGGAGGCGCTGTCTACCGCCACTTCCACAAAATGACCTGCGAATGTGGACTGCTGAAACTGCTTGTCGAGATCGCCAAATTCGATGGTGTCTTCCGCCGTCACCGGGCCCTGGATCGTGGCATCGGTAAGAGGCACACGCTTATCGGCGGACTGAATCTGTCCATCGGCAAACTCGGCGGTTTGCGGATCAAACCCTAACTGCCGCGCAAGGGTTTCACGCAATTTCACGCAGGCGGCATAGACGCCCGAGGTCGAGGTGTTCGCTCCCCATTGCCCACCGGATCCCGCTGAGACCGGGTAATCAGAATCGCCGAGTCGCACAACCACCTTGTTCAGCGCAACGCCGAGCATTTCGGCGGCCGTCTGGGCAATAATGGTGTAACTCCCGGTGCCGATATCGGTCATATCGGTTTCCACGGTAACAACGCCCTGCGCGTCCAGTTGCACGCGGGCACCGGATGGGCCCACCAGGTTATCGCGAAAACCAGCCGCCATTCCCCGTCCGATGAGCCAGCGCCCTTCGCGCACTTGTGCGGGCTGCGGGTTGCGTTGCGCCCAGCCAAAACGTTCTGCTCCGGTACGCAGACAGGCAATCAACTGCCGCCGAGAGAAGAAACGTTCAGGATGTGCAGGATCGACCTGCGTGTCATTCAGCACGCGGAATTCCACCGGATCAATCCCCGCTTTCTCCGCCAGTTCATCAATGGCAATCTCCAGCGCCATCAGACCCGGCGCTTCACCGGGAGCACGCATCGAATTGCCTTCAGGCAGGTCGAGTCTTGCCAGACGCAAGCCGGTGTGACGGTTCGCCCCCGCATAGAGATACTGTGTCTGGTTGACCGCCGTCTCCGGCGCGCCATCGGGCAGATTACCCGACCAGCTTTCATGTTTGATGGCGGTTATTTGCCCACGCTCATCAGCACCCAGCCGAATATGCTGCAAGGTGGCCGGGCGGTGGGTGGTGTTATTGGGAATAAGCGGTCGTGGCAGCATGACTTTGACCGGACGGTTTATCGCCCGCGCGCCCAGCGCCGCCAGCAGGGCATCGCTGCGTAAAAAGAGCTTGCCGCCAAACCCGCCACCGATGAAGGGTGAAATGACGCGAACGTTCTCAGCCGGCATGTTTAACGTTTTTGCCAGCTCCTTTCGCCACCAGTTGATCATCTGACTGGACGTCCAGACGGTAAGCTTACCCTCTTCCCAGGCGGCCATTGAAGCATGAGGCTCCATTGCCATGTGGCTTTGATCGGGTGTGGTATAAACGGCGTCCAGGGTTACGCTTGCCTCAGCGAAGGCACGGTCAAAATCACCAGTGACATTGTCCGGTGTATCTTCCGGGGGTTCAGTGACAGAGGGCTGTTGTTCGGCAAGGCTGTATGCCCCCTCTTCCGTGACATATTCAGCCTGCACCAGGGCCGCCGCCGCACGGGCTTCTTCAAAAGTCTGCGCCACCACCAGGGCAATGGCCTGGTGGTAGTGCTCAATCTCAGGTCCGCCTAACAGCGTGGCGGCGTTCATTTCACCTTTACCGAGTGAACCGGCATTGAGATACGTGACCACGGCCAGCACCCCAGGTGCCTGCTCTGCAGCCTGCACATCCAGGGTCGTCATGCGCCCTTTGGCAATCGCCGCCCCCACCACGTAGCCATAAGCAACATCAGGCAAAGCGTCATGCCATTCGTAGGCATAGGTGGCGCTGCCGGTTGTTTTTAATGGACCGTCAATACGATTGTGCGGCTGACCGACAACCTTCAGCCGGTCGATGGGGTTAACGCCGGCGGGTTTTTCAAATTTCATGGTTAACCCCTCCCTTCCGCAATCACCGAGGCGAGTGTGCGTTTTGCAAGTGTGAGTTTAAAGGCGTTTTCCGCAGTGGGCGTGGCGCTGGCGAACAGGTGGTCATAGACCGGTTGCGCCCCCTGTGGTAAGAGCGTGTCCGCCTCTTCCATCCGCCAGGGTTTATGTGCAACGCCGCCAAAAGCCACCCGTCCGGTGCCGTCGGGGTGAATAATGGCAGCAACCGATACCAACGCAAACGCGTACGAGGCGCGATCGCGCACCTTGCGATAAATATGCGTGCCACCGCAGGGTGACGGGAGCGTGACGCTCGTAATCAGTTCCCCGGTTTGCAGCACGTTTTCAAGATGCGGCGTCTGTTGTGGCGCGCGATAAAACGCCGCGACAGGGATCTGACGCGTTTCCCCCTGCGGGTTGACCGTTTCGATTTGCGCATCAAGCAGGCGCATGGCCACGGCCATATCGCTGGGATGCGTGGCGATACAGGCCTCACTCGCCCCCACCACCGCATGCTGACGGCTAAACCCGCTCAGGGCAGCGCACCCGCTGCCTGGACGGCGTTTATTGCAGGGCTGGTTGGTATCGTAAAAGTAAGGGCAACGGGTGCGCTGCAGAAGATTTCCGGCGGTGGTCGCCCGATTACGTAACTGGCCGGATGCTCCCGCCAGCAGCGCACGAGACAACACCCCGTAATCACGTCGTACCAATGGGTGCGCGGCAAGATCGGTATTACGCACCAGCGCGCCAATGCGTAGCCCCCCTTCCGGCGTGGGGGTAATCTCATCGAGTCCCAGCCCGTTAACGTCAATGAGATGAACGGGCGTCTCAATTTCGAGCTTCATCAAATCGAGCAGGTTAGTGCCGCCCGCAATAAATTTTGCCCCTGGCGTATTAAGCGCATGCGCTGCGGCGCTGCCAGGCGTGGTGGCACGTTCATAGGTGAAGGCCTTCATGATTTGCCTCCCGCTGCCACGTCTTCAATCGCCGCCAGGATGTTCGAATAAGCGCCACAGCGACAGATATTGCCGCTCATACGCTCACGAATTTCCTCAGCCGTTCTCTGGGGATCGGACACCAGGTCATGGGTAACGTGACTCGGTATGCCCGCCTCAATTTCCTGCAAAACGGCCACCGAGGAGCAGATTTGCCCAGGCGTGCAGTAACCGCACTGGTAACCATCATGTTCAATAAACGCGGCCTGCATCGGGTGCAAATTATCCGGTGTGCCCAGACCTTCAATGGTCATGACTTCCGCGTCCTGATGCATGACCGCCAGCGTCAGGCAACTGTTCAGCCTGCGGCCATCCACAATCACAGTGCAGGCACCGCACTGACCATGGTCGCACCCTTTTTTACTGCCGGTCAGGTGCAGGTTCTCCCGAAGCGCATCCAGTAAGGTGGTGCGCGTATCGACGTTTAATTGATGCACCACGCCATTGACGTTAAGTGACAGGGGCATGGTGACAGGAACCGGTGTGGTGCCCAGTTCACTCGCGCGGGCAGCAGTGAATGCTGCCGGGGTTTCGCCATGGTTGCTCATACCAGGCCTCCAGTATTTGAGTAAATAAAAAAAGAAAAATGACGGCGTTATGCGTTTTTTGAATAATGGTTAAGCATAGTCGCCACTTCCGGCAGGAGTATTCTTAAAAGGATGTGGGGGATGAGCAGACGGCATGAGAAACGGTAAGCGGTTATCTTGAGCTCCCGGTAAGCATTTACCAGGAGCTCGATTTTTGTCAGAGATAGTGTCTGAGTAACTCCTCCAGGCTGTTCTGGTCGACGGCAAACTGGCGAATACCTTCGGCCAGTTTCTCAATGGCCATGGCATCCTGATTATGCGTCCAATAAAATGCTGCTTCGCTCATTACCGCAGGTTTTGGCAGGATCTCGCCCGTATAATACAGCCCCTCAGGCACGGGAGCATCGCTTTGCTGAAGCTGTGCCAGCAACGGGGGTGACACGGTCAGTCGGTCGCAACCGTTCAGCGCGAGCACCTGTTCAGTGCAGCGAAAACTTGCGCCCATCACCACTGTTTTGTAGTCGTGCTTTTTGTAAAAATGCCAGATGTTCTGTACCGACTGCACGCCAGGATCGTTAGCTGGGGTAAAGGTGGCGCCCGGCTGATTTTTTTTGTACCAGTCAGTGATGCGCCCGACAAAGGGCGAAATCAGAAAAACGTTAGCGTCGGCGCAGGCCCGGGCCTGAGCAAAGGAAAAGAGCAGCGTCAGGTTACAGTTAATCCCCTCTTTTTCCAGGACCTCAGCGGCGCGGATCCCCTGCCAGGTCGAGGCCAGTTTTATCAGCACACGCGCTTTACCGATCCCTTTCTCGTCATACAGGCCGATAATTTCACGGGCCTTCTCAATGCTGGCCTGAGTGTCATAGGAAAGACGGGCATCCACTTCGGTTGAGATGCGACCCGGTACACTTTTCAGGATGAGCACGCCGATGCTTACCGCAAGATAATCAGCAATCGCCGCCACCAGGCCTTCCGCCTGAGGATGACGGGATTTTACCGTTGCGACTGCGTCGGTAATCAGTGCCTGATACTGCGGCAACTGCGCCGCTTTGTAGATAAGCGAAGGGTTGGTAGTCGCATCTTCCGGCTGATAGGCCAGAATGCTGTCAATATCACCGCTATCGGCGACGATCACCGTGCGCTGCTTTAATGCGTCAAGCTGATTCATATTTTTACCTGTCAGTGAAAACATTGCTGGCCTACCCCAGAGCAAGGCGCTGCCCGGTGTAGCCCAGCAATAAAAGCGCAATTAACGTGCCGCGGCGACGCGTGAGGTCAGTCCAGGCATGTTGAAGCACTCTGCTTCGTTCTGAATCATGTCTTTAATTTTATTGACCACATAACGCTCAGGTTCGACACCGAAGGATTTCAGATTGGCAAACATCGTTTGCATCTCTTTCACTACCGCCGGTTTTTCATAGTTGTAATGACCGCTGAGTTCAAGGATCTCTTTGAGGAGCGCAGGCTCACTAAAGATTTGCTCTTCGGTTTTGTTTTTATGCTCGTCAGTCATCCATTTTTCCCATTTATGACTGAGCACACATTCGCGGGTGAGCACCGTTTTTAGATCCGATGCGGATTTAATAAAGCCTTTGGCTGCCAGATCTTTCTCCACTTCCGCCAGCTTCAGATAGGCCCGGGTTTCAATGGTGCCGTATGCCGGTGCCACATTCATCGCGGTGATCCCAAGCCCTGGATGTTTCAGCAGGATGTCATCCGGCAGATAGTCACCGTTATGCTCTTTCAGACCCACGCCGTGGCGGGTACTGATCGCAGACAGCTCAGCGCTCTGCACGTCGTTAAAGTGGCCGACGTTTTTGGTCAGGCGGGTCAGGGTACCGGTCTGACCGACAATAAACAGCGGCTGTGGCAGGGATTCGGCTGCCAGGCGTTTATTCAGCTCAACGATAAAACTTTCGTATGCGGCGATATCGGTCAGGCCGCCGTTGGTCTCTTCCGTCCCAACTTCGTAGAAAAACTCTTTCAGGTTGTGGGTCTTGCGGTACGCTTCGCAAAAGCGAATCAACTCGACGGTACGGCTCAGCACCAGTTCAATATCAATCACTTTACCCACAACGTACGGATCTTTGGTCGGGTCGATGTGCAACAGGTCGAATCCGGCATCCATGTCCACTTCATAAGAGCGACGGGCGAGTTTCATCGCCTCCGCTTCCGGGATGTGATCTTTACGCTCTTTATCTCGCTGCCACGGGCCGCCGTGGTCACGACAGAGGAAATAGTCGCCGTCAAAGCCCACTTTTTCCGCCATCGCCTTCAGGTCAGCAGCAAAGCGGAACTGGTCCCAGTTATTAACGTAACCTGCGCCGAATTCGTCGGCATCAACCTGGTTACGGCTGGCAATAAACATCAGCGGCAGATCTTTTTCTTTACCTAATTCAAAACAGGCCTGAATTAATGCCGGGGACATGGGGCCAATTCCCAGCATGGTGGATTTACCGCCGTTAACGATATAATCGACATACTGTTTCATTGTGTTTTTCATGACAACTCCTTAGGCTTTATTCATATCAGAAGTAATAGTTCTTTTAGCGGATACCTTCTTTACCGGCTCGCTAATATTCGGGCGTAGTACATGCAGACAAATAGCGGTAACAATGACACCAATGGCCATGTCGATGACGTACCACATTGGGGCTTTATTAACACCGGCGATGGCAATTAAACCACCGTGAGGCACCATGGATTCAACACCGTGAATCATGGCCAGACCGGCGCCAACGGCGCTACCAATAATAATCGAGGGCAATACAGTTTTAAGATTCTTAACCGCAAAAGGAATCGCCCCTTCGGTAATACCAATTAACCCCATAAACGCGGCGGAGGTCCCCATTCTTTTTTCATCTTCCGCCCATTTACGCGGGGAAATAAAAGTGGAAAGGGCAAGACCTAATGGCGGAATAGCGCAGGCGATACGATAAGCCCCGTTTGGCCCATAAATACCTTCTGCCATTAATGCGAGAGTAAAGGCAGTGGCGGTTTTATTTACCGGGCCGCCCATATCAAAGGCTGCCATCGCTCCGACAATCAGACCTATTATTACGCCACTCGTGCCCTGCATATTCGACAGCATGGTCACCAGCCATTTCATGGCAATACCAATCGGCCCGATCAGGATATACAGGTAGACCATGCCAACAATAAAGCTGGAGACAATAGGAATGATCATAATGGGCATAACCGGCATCAGGGCTTTTGGCACTTTCCAGCCCTTGATCCATTTCGCCACGTAGCCACTCATGATGCCGAGCAACATCGCACCAAGGAACCCGGTAACGACATGGGATTCACCGAGCGGCGTTGCCGCCATAAAGCCCGTGATGATGCCCGGCGTGAGGCCCGGTTTACCGGCTATCGAGTAAGCGATATACGCCGCAAGCACCGGAATCATCATCCCCAGCCCGGCGCTGCCAATTGCACCGAGGTTGAGCATAAACCCATTGGTGACCACAAGGCCTTTGCCTGCCGTGGGCTCACCGCCCACCA